>JAFSUP010000103.1 GCA_017445205.1 Synergistaceae bacterium | reverse complement strand
TGAGCCGGCCGGACTTGCTGATGCTTGACGAACCGAGCTTGGGACTTGCGCCGATTCTTGTTGATGAAGTCTTCGGAATAATTCGAGAAATTAACGCGCAGGGCCGAACGATTTTATTAGTCGAGCAAAACGCCTTCGCAGCTTTGAAAGTCGCACATAAAGCTTACGTTCTTGAAGTCGGCTCTGTGGGATTGTCCGGCACGGGCGCTGAGCTTCTCAATAATCCGAAAGTCCGAGCGGCTTACTTGGGCGGTTAAAATCTTCGCGCGACTTGCCGATTTTTATTATAATGTTAATGTTTTAGAAAAAATTTTTTAAGGAGGAACAAAATTTGAAAAAGTTTTTTGCGTTATTTCTAGCGATCACTCTGATGCTGTGCGCAGCGTCGGGTGCAATGGCAGCAGCAGCTAGATATTTTGCATTGGGCGGAACTGACAACGACGAGTATATGGATCTCGGCGATGCAACTCTTACCGATGACCCTAGCAATGATATTACTCATTATCAAGGGACAAACTGCACTCTTAAGTACACTGATTTTCCTGATATTCAATTATGGACTTACACTGATAATACGGTTAATTCAGATGATACATCTAATTGGAAGACCGTTATTTCTCAATACGAGGACGACGACCCTACGTTCACACTTGATTACAGCATCTCACCAGCAATCGGGACCCTTCGTCCTACAGTGAGTGGTAACACTTTAACTATTGAAGGACAACTTCCTGACACTCCGGGCGAATATTCCTTTGATGTAATTGTTAAAGTTGCTAGTGTAACGGGTTTGCCTTCTTCTGTGACTTCTTCCGCACTTAGCGCAACTTACACTTTCAAGGAAGTAGGCACAGTAACAGTAAGCGCCCTTCAGCTTGCTTACGGCATATACTCTTCAGCCGAATATAATTCAGCCCCAAATTTTACAGGCGACACAAGCAATGTTCTCGAAGGCTATGCGGGCCGCGATTTTTCAATTAAGTACACGATTGACCCCGGTGTCGCTCTGTGGCAATACAACGCCGCTGACCCTGACAACACAGATGATACAAATATAGTCAAGACCATCGACGGTACTACATTCACTTGGAAATTATCGCCAGACATCAGCGGCCTTTCTGTAGAGCAATCAAGCAACACTTTGACAATTTCGGGTACGTTACCAGCAACGCAGGGCGAATTTCCGTTTAACCTCATCGCAACAGCTTCAAACAGTGGAGTTGGCAATGGAACCCAACAAACATTCGAGGAAGAAATTGATACGATCACTATAAAGCCCGTTGACCTTCAATATGCTATCTCGTCAGCTGACAGTTATGTCGCTGCATATAACGAAGAAACTGGCTTAATCACAGCGGCCGAAGACAACCCCGAAGGCGGTTTATCAGGACGTACATACGAAGCTAAATTCACTATTCCTGAGCTTGCCTTGTGGCAATACAATGCCGATGATGAAGACGGTGAAGACACAGACGCCATCGTTAAAATTAATTCAAGTTTAGTTTGGACAATCTCAAGTGATAAAAATGTAAAGTTTTTGACCGCAACTGTTAATGGCACTGACCTCACGCTTAACGGCACACTCCCGAGAGTGTCTACAGCAACAACATATACATGCTCTTTTGTCGTTACAGCTAAGGATGTAGATTCCCAATATAGTGCCGCGGAAGGGACTTCATTAGATTTTTATAATGATACTTTCGAATTCACTGTAAGTCCTGCCTTATATTCACTTGCAACCAGCGAAGGGCCAACATCCGAACCGGAGGCTACAGCAGCCGATGACAATGTTACGGACTCATTCGAGGGCTATAATTTCAAAACTCAATATACAGTTCCTAAACTCGTGTGGTGGGAATATGATGAGGAAGATGAGTCGTTCAATATTGACCTCAAAAAAGATCTTGACGTTGATTATGAAATCGAATGGACAGTTTCATCAGATTCTGACGCGCTCAAAGCAGCGAAAGTAACTGTAACTGAAGGGACTGAAAACGACACACTCACAGTGCGCGGCGTTCTTCCAGATAAAGCTGGGACTTATAATCTTGACCTCATAGCTAAAGTTGTGAACGTCAAGAGCAGCGCTTATAAAGACTTTGCGACCACTTGTGAAATAAATGGTGTTGATACGTTCACAGTAGCTTCAGATCCGGATCACACTCTTGTAACGCCAACGTCCGGAGATATTGCAAGCTACGTAGTGTTCACAGACGAAATCGCCGAAGCGAGAAGCAATTATTCCGTTCTCGTTCGCGCGCCTAAGGACAATAAAAATTTATTCACTGCGTTTGTTCAGTCTGATGACACTGACTTGTCAACAATTTTCGACCTTCCCGACTGGTTGACCGTCAGCAATGTTGAATACGCAGCTGAAGGCGAGTATGATCCAGAGTCCTTTGATGAAGCGCCGATTAAGTCTTTAACCGTTACGCTTAACTCCGGAACGTTAGAAGTTGACAGCGGCGACCAAGCGGTCGTTCATATTCCTTTTGTTGACGCGTCTGGAAAGTCTTACGTCGTAATTGGCTGGGACGTTACATACAGCGAAGAAGCAGCGAAAGAACCTTCGCGCCCTTTTGGCGTTTTTGGTAGCAAGGAGGTGGAAATCGAGTTCGACGAACCCGGCACTAAGTCGCCTGACATAGTTTATAAAGGCACAATGCCCACTGCACTAATTACGGCAACGACTTTATCTGGCGACGTAACTTTAGCTGAACCTGTAGTTTCAGATTTAGACGAAGAGACCGGAATCGGATTTGTCTATTTGCCGATTACTGTTGCGAATACTGCACAGGCCGGCGAATATACTGCGACTATTGATTTAAGTGACGGAACTGAAACGATTTCCATTAATCTCACAGTAAAAGTTGCAATCGGCGACACGATCACACTTAATCAAGATACTTTAGACCTTGTTGCAGGTGGAAAAACAAAAGACATCACCGCGACTGTAAGCGGCTTCAAAAACGGTTATAATGTAACAGTCAGTTTCGACAACGCTAATCTCACAATCACTAATACAGAAGGCAGTTCGATTTACACAATCGGAGCTTTAGAAGGTGCGGAAGAAAAGACTTATGAAGTCGTGTTCACAGCGATAGATTCAACAGATGAAACGATCAGCGCTGACGCTACATTAAACGTCAATGTTACGACTTTAGCGAACTTGCCCGAATTAGAAATCACGACGGATAACGCAAGCATTGACGTAGTTGTCGGGACCCCCAAGACCATCACTATAACTTCGACAAATAACACGATTGAAAGCCTTGATGTAAAAATCCCGGATGGTGCGCCATTAACAGAAACTCATTCAATTAATGACAAGACCGCCACGGTTACGCTTACAGCTTCAGACACAGCCACTAGAGGCAGCTACAGCGTTACGATTACGGCCGCTGATGAAGCAAATAAAGAAGCTTCTGTAACGGTTACGGCAAAAGTAAAATATGCTGAAGATGATATTGCGTTCACACTCACGCCGAATCCGAATAATGGAAAAATTTCAATCGTAGCGGGCGAAACATCTTCTATATCTGTTCAATCATCAAAAACTGTTAAATCTTGTACAGGTGCAGGGCTTTCTGACATTACGGCTGCTGTAACTTCATCAGACGCGAAAGCTATCACAATTACTTTCACAGCAGATAAAGGCGTTTCAGCAGGGACTCAGACTTACACGTTCACGGCTACTGATGACCTTGACCAAACGCAAACGGTAACAGTAACGCTGACGATTTCGCGCAAGGGTTCAAATGTTGACAATACACCAGACGCGATAGTCGCGAAAATTTCGGCTGATGTCAAGAATTTATTAAATAAAGCTGACGCTACTGTCATAGCGCTTGATGTTGAGAATGCTGTTTCAACTTCTGAAAAGTCTGTCAGCGATTTTGGAACTGACGCATTCACAGCACTTGACCCCGCAGAAGTTCCGATTATAGTGCTCCCGAAAATTTCCGGCGACGCTCTTGAAGAGACTGGAATTTACGTTTTCACAATTAGCTATGACGCTTACATTAAAGAAGCCATTGACGCAGGTCTTGTAAACGTGGGCGACACGATTTTCATTCACATGATCCCGGACGGCTCAACAGTTTCAAGTTCGGATAAGGGCGTTTTTGTTGATGACAAAGGCCAAGAAATTGCGGAAGTCCCCGAAAACGGCGGGGCTGGATTTAACGCGGCCGCATATCTAACCGCAGGCACGGACTATTGGCCAGTGATTTCAAAATTAGCTAACGTAAACGTATTAGAGCTAATCCCGGATAGCTCGAGCTTCACAATGGAAGCGGACGAATCAAAAACTATAACGATAACCGCTACTCAAGCTGCGACTTCGTGGGACGTTTCATACGACATCACCGCGTTCACAGCAAGCATTGCGAGCACTGACACAACCGCGCAACTGACGCTCACGGCTGCTTCAAATATCAAAGCAGGGACTTACGAGATAGTTGTCAGCGCGTATAACGAGAGCAAAACTGTTTCAGCCGAAACAAAATTAACAGTAACCGTCGCTCCTGTAGTATTGGAGATAACGGCTTCAAGCACAAGCCTGGAATTTGGTGAGGGCGACTCCACCACTGTTACAATCACGGCTAATAAAAACGTCAAGCGTTGGGAAGCCAACCCCAACAGCGAAAACTTGAAGGCATCAATCGTGAGCACTGACAAAACTGCCACAATAACTTTAAGTTCAGAAGTCAGTGGAGATTACACCGTTCCAGTATCAGCTTACGATGAAGAAGACGGTTTCGCAGAGCTTGAGCTTACAGTGAAAGTTACTTATGATTTCAAACTTTCGCAGCCTTCTAATATTAACCTTGTCGCAGGCGGTTCGGAGCAAAGCGTAACAGTGAATCTCACCGGAACGACTTCCGGCGACGTTAGCTGGACTTATAGCAGCGTTGCAAATCTCGTAATCACTATCACAAGCTCGGACAACACCTCCGCAATCGTAAACGTCTCGGCTGATAGCGCAGCTACCGCAGGCACTAAAACAATTACGATCACGGCCACAGACGCAGCAGGAAAATCAAAATCCGTTACATTCAGCGCCATTGTCAGACGCAACGGCAGCGACGACACTCATGATTTCTCGCTTTCTGCTTCGCCTTCAAGTCTTAATTTGACAGCAGGCGGTTCGGCGCAAAGTGTAACGATAACAGCGAGTGCTGCTGATAGTCTTAGCAAGCCTCTCACATGGACAGTAACTGAATCAAGCGGCCTCAATGTTGTTAGAAGCGATACGGTAAGCACAGCTGCCGAAACTGAGTCTGCTACGTTTAGCGTAAGCGCACCATCAACAGCCACTGAAGGCGCTAAGTCAATAACGATCACGGCTACTGACGCGGCAGGAAAATCAAACTCCGTTACGTTCAACGCTAATGTAACTCACAGCGGTAACGGTGGCGATAGTGAAGACGAGAAGACCGACGAAGAAAAGAAGCAGGAATTCCTCGAAAAGAATTCAAACGCTACTCCGTCAGTTCCTACTGAAGAAGTCGTCGAAACACTCAGTGAGAGCAGCACCGTAACAGAGCTCGCTCCTGCTGGAGAAGATGTTGAAGTTGTTTCTCTTGAGGCAGATGCCTTCGGTTCTGAAAGAACAGTCTCTGACGTTTCTAGCTCTGAAAAGGAAGCGATTGAAGCTAACAACGAAGAAGTTGTGCTTGCATTACCGGTTATTTACGGTGTAAGTAACGCTGATAAACCGAAGATTTATATAGTCGCGTTAAACTTCGCAGATTTCTATAAGGCAATCGTCGCAGGACTTTTGGGCCTCGGCGATCCTATCCGCGTAAGAATCACGCCGTTAGACGCCAATGGCGCATCTATAATCTCGGAAGTGGGGGCAGCAGCCACGAACAACAGCAACGGGAAATTAGTTGACGACAACGGCAACGAAATTACAAAAGTTACGCAGGCGATGGTCAATAACACTTACACCGGCGGAATTAATCTCGCGGCATATCTTGAGCCAGGCAATGATTACTCGACGGTCATAACGAAAGCTGAAGCATCAGAAAACGGCCTCGCAAGTTCGGGCGCAGGTTGCAACAGCGGCTTCGGTTCCTTAATCGGAGCACTGGCGATCGCGTTCATGTATTTCAAAAAGAGAAGTTAATTTGAAACTTTAAAATTAAATCCCCGGGAAACCGGGGAATTTTTTTTATTTTTATCGGTGAAGAACTTTGGAAAGAAATTCTTTTGTTCGTGGTTTCTGCGGATTATCAAAAACTTCGTCGGGCGTGCCTTGCTCGCTTATAATTCCGTTGTCAATAAATAAAACTCTGTCCGCAATCTTGTGCGCAAATCCCATTTCATGAGTTACAAGATACATCGTCATTCCCGAATCGGCTAACTCTTTCATAACGTCAAGAACTTCGCCGATCATTTCCGGGTCTAATGCGCTAGTCGGCTCGTCAAATAACAAAACTTCGGGATTCATTGCCAAGGCTCGAGCAATCGCGACACGCTGCTTCTGACCGCCTGAAAGTCTGTCCGGCCATTCGTCAATTTTATCAGCAAGTCCGACACGCGCCAATAATTCTTGAGCTTTTACTTCGGCTTCGTCCGGAGTCATGAGCTTATGTCGAACAGGCGACAAAATTAAATTTTTTCTGACGGTCAAGTGTGGAAATAAATGAAAGTGTTGAAATACCATTCCCATTTTTCGACGTACTCGATTTATATCGCAACCCGGCGCGGTGATGTCCTCGCCATTAAAAATTACTGTCCCCTTCGTCGGCTCTTCCATTTGATTCAAGCATCGCAAGAACGTGCTCTTGCCAGAACCTGACGGCCCAATGACCGCGATTTTTTCGCCCTTGTTAATTTCCGTGCTTATGCCGTTGAGAACATTTAAGATTCTTCCGTCCTGACGTATGAAAGTTTTGTGAAGGTCTTTAACTTCGATAACTGCCATTAAAATTTTCCTCCCCTCTCTAACGTCTGCCACGGCTCAACCATTCTTCGAGCTTACGAACAAGGTGAGTTAAGAACAAAACGATAACAAGATAAATAATCGCGACCATTACTAGCGGCTGTGAGTGTTCAAGCGTCAACGCCTGAATATTTTGTCCGGCGCGCGTCAAGTCGTCGATCCCAATATAACCGGCTACTGAAGTTTCTTTTAACATCGCTATGAATTCATTAAACAACATCGGGATTACATTTTTCAAAGCCTGCGGCAAAATTACAAATCTCATCGAGTCGGTGTAATTTAATCCTAGCGATCGCGCAGCTTCCATTTGCCCCGGGTCGATTGACTCAATGCCGCCACGGAAAATTTCTGCGACATACGCTCCGGAGTTAAGACCGAAAGCAAGTATAGCTATATATTGAGTGTTCAAATTTCGAGCTGAAGCAAAAATCGTGAAGTTCCAGATTAAAAGTTGAACCATAGCCGGCGTTCCACGCAAGACGGTTATATAAGTGTTAGCGAGTTTATTAAGAACAGGAATCGGCGCTCCGCCCTTGTAAGCCACACGAATGACGCTCAAAATTAATCCGACGGTCAAGCCGATTAAAGTTGCTCCCGACGTCATGAATAGCGTAGCTTTAAGACCGTCAACGAGCATCATGTAGCGTCTGTCTTTGATGAAGTTCTGATAGAAGCGTCGATTGAAATCTTGCCAAGCCGCCGCCGTGAAAAATCCTGAGCTATACAACAAATAAAGCAGGAAGAGCGCGAACACTCCTAAAACGATATCGCCTCTGCCTGCTCCATTTCGTTTTGAAAAATCAAAATTATTTCTCATAGTCGTCCGCTCTGACTAATGCAACTTGCTTCGCGCCTATGACGTAATTTTCTGAAAAGTCCATGTTCTCTTTGCGTTCGTCAGTTACGGTGATGCCCGCGCAAATCATATCTACTTTGTTCGTAGAAACGGCCATGGGTAACGCGTCAAAGTTCATGTTTTCGATTATTAATTCTTTATCGAGCTTCTTCGCAATGGCTGCGCACATTTCGACATCGATTCCAATAAATCCAGAGCCGACTTTTAATTCGTAAGGAGCAAATCCTGCTTCAGTCCCTACGACGAGAGAGCCACCTTTCGCGCCTTTGTTAAAGTCAATGTCTTCGGGATTGATGCTGGACGAGTCGCCGGTTAAAAACGTCGTGTAATACTTATCAAAAATTTTATCAAGAGTTCCGTCAGCTTTGAGCTCGGCGAGGGCTTTATTAACGGCCTCAACAAGTTCGGAATTGCCCTTTCTAAAACCAATCGCATAATTTTCTTCCGAAAGTGGCTCTTCCATGACCGCAAGACCTTCGACGGAATTAAGGAATCTACGCGCAGGCATTTCGTCCATGATAATAGCGCGGATTTTCCCCTGTCGGAGCGACGCGACCGCGTCAACGTATTTTTCGTACGTCGTGAGTAAAAGACTTTTGTTATCGCCTAATAAATCTTCCGCGATAAACTGGCCGACCGTCCCGCGCTGCGCAGCGAGTTTTTGATTTTTGAGATCGTCAACCGTCTTCAGCTTCGGCTCATCGGCAAAAGCACACGCGCATAACGCGACAACAAAAACGAGTGTTAAAACTGCAAAAAATTTTTTCATGATTAAAATATTAAGCCTCCTGAAAAAAATTTAATTTCTGCTGAAATTTTTGAACAATTATATAACAGTCGTGTCTTTGAAAACGCGTGATATTATTAGAAATAATTTTTTCAAAAGGGAAAGCAAAATTCAAAATGAAACGTGTTTTAATCACCGGAGCAAATTCTTATATCGGAACGAGCTTCAAAAATCACGCAGCGGCGCATTATCCTTCTGAAATTTCAGTTGAAACTCTCGACATGATCGGCCCGTTATGGCGCGAAAAAAATTTTTCAGATTTCGATATCGTCTTTCACGTCGCCGGGATAGCTCACGCTGACAGCGGACGCGAAACTGAAGAAGAGAAAGCGCGATATTTTGCCGTAAATCGTGATTTAGCAATCGAGACCGCGAAGAAGGCCAAGCGCGACGGCGTTAAGCAATTTGTTTTTATGTCTTCAATGCTCGTTTATGGAACTTCGCAAGAACGAATTAATAAAGACACGGTGCCGCAGCCGGTGTTGTGTTACGCGTTGAGTAAGTGGCAAGCTGATGAAAAAATTCGCGAACTTGCTGACGAAAATTTCAAAGTTTCGATAATGCGTCCGCCGATGATTTACGGAAAAAACTGCCGCGGGAATTACCCTCTTTTATCAAAAATCGCAAGGCACGCTCCAATATTTCCAGATTATAAAAATGAAAGGTCTATGTGTTACATAGAAAATTTTTGCGAGTTCGTATGTCAAATTATAATTCGTGGCCAAGCCGGCGTGTTCTTCCCTCAAAATTCTGAATACGTCAACACCAGCGACATGGTCAGAACGATTGCGCGCGTCGCCGGACATAAAATTTTCATCAGCAAGACTTTTAATTTTCTTGTTGCTCTTGGCCTATGCGTGAAGCCATTTAGAATCGCCGAAAGAACAGGCAAGGCCTTCGCGACTTTGACTTATGATAAATCCATGAGCGAGTACGATTTTAATTATAGAGTTGCCGACTTCGAAACCTCAATTAAATTTATCGAAGGGAAAAATTAAAATGAAAATTTCAAAATGTGTGTTCCCTGTCGCAGGACTCGGGACGAGATTCTTACCAGTAACCAAAGAACTTGCTAAAGAAATGCTACCGCTTGTGAACAGACCGATAATTTCTTACGGCGTCGAAGAAGCCATAGCGTCCGGTTGTGGCGAGATAATCATGATAACAGGACGTGCAAAACGTTCGCTTGAAAATTATTTCGATAGATCATTTGAGCTTGAAGAATTATTAAAAGCGCGTGGCAAAATGGAACTTTACGAAGAAATGATAAAAATTTCTAACATGGCGGAGATTTTATTTATTCGTCAACGCGAACCGCTCGGCCTTGGTCATGCGGTCTTGTGCGCCGAACCTGTTTGTCATAATGAATACTTCGCCGTCGCTTTGCCCGATGATGTTTTTGTTAATCCTGATGAGCCTGTCTTATCGCAATTAATAAAAGTTCATGAAAAAATGGGCGGGTCTGTCATCGCGCTTGAAGAAGTTGCGCCGGAGAACGTTTCGCGCTATGGAATTGTGAAATCTCAATTTGAGATTGAGCCGGGGCTTCACAAAATCATAGACATGACCGAAAAACCAAAACTCGAAGACGCTCCTAGCAATCTCGCGATAATGGGACGCTATGTCCTTTCGCCGACGGTGTTTGAAATTTTGAAAGATCAGCAGGCAGGCGCCGGGGGAGAAATTCAATTAACCGACGCTATCAAAACTCTTTGCCCCCGTGAACCTGTCTGGGGAGTCGTCTATAACGGTCGAAGATTCGACTGCGGAACTCAAAAAGGCTGGCTCGCCGCGAACGTTAAATTAGCTATGGACGACCCCGAATTAAAAGAAGTAATTTTGAAAATCGTTGCTTCGCAAGCCTAAAGTTTTATAACTGCTCCTTGTGCCGCTGAACTAACGTGCGCAGAATATTTTTTCAAGGCTGGCCCCATCGGTTTCTCGAGCGGCGTCCAGTCTTTTTTGCGGCGTGCTAATTCTTCGTCGCTTACGTTCCATTTTAAAGTTCTGTTCGTGATGTCGATTTCAATTTCGTCGCCGTCCTGAACAAACGCTATCGGCCCTCCTGCTGCTGCTTCTGGTGAAATATGACCTATGCAAGGTCCGTGAGTAGCTCCTGAAAATCTTCCGTCAGTTACAAGAGCGCAGTCGTTATCCATTCCACGACCCATAATTAGAGCCGTCGTCGATAACATTTCGCGCATTCCCGGTCCGCCTTTGGGCCCTTCGTAACGAATTACAATGACGGTGCCCTTATGAATTTCGTCAGCAGTGATTGCCGCGTCGGCTTCTTCCATTGAGTTAAACACTCGCGCTTTACCTTTGAATTTATACATTGAAGGATTAACGCCGGACTGTTTTACGACCGCGCTTTCAGGGGCAAGATTGCCGTATAAAACCGCTATGCCGCCTTCGGACTTTTGAGGACGTTCCATAGTTTTTATAACGTCATTTTCAACGGCCTCGACTTCTTCAATTAATTCGCCTGTTGTTTTGCCTGATACAGTGAGAGTGTCGAGATTAAGCTGTGATTTTATGTTCTTCATTACGGCTCTGATGCCGCCGTTGGAGTCAAGCGACGCAATAGGATATTTTCCTGACGGCTGAAGGTTGCAGATGAACGGAACTTTGCGGCTTATCCTGTCGAAGTCGTCAAGAGAAAGCTCAACGCCTGCTTCGTGAGCTATTGCCATCAAGTGCAAAACTAAATTTGTTGATGACCCTGTAGCCATTGCCCCGGCTATGCCATTCAAGAAAGCTTCTCGTGTCAAAATCATTCGCGGAGTTATGCCCTTGCGCAAAAGTTCCATGACTTGACGGCCGGATCGCTTTGCGATTCTTCTGCGCCTGTTTGAAACCGCAGGAGCAGTCCCGCCGCCGGGCATTGCCATTCCTAAAACTTCTGACAACATGCACATTGAATTAGCCGTGCCCAAGTGAGCGCAGCTTCCGCAAGTCGGCAACGTAGCTTCTTCGGCCTGTTTCATGTAATCGGGAGTAATTTTTCCAGCTTCGACTCTTCCGGGGAATTCGCGCAACTCGCTCGAACAGAATAAAGAATTTCCGCCGACGTTCCCGGGCAGCATAGGGCCGCCTGTAACGATTATCGAAGGAATATTAATTCTCGCCGCGGCCATGAGCATACCGGGAATAATTTTGTCGCAGCTTGCAATCAAGACCATAGCGTCGAAACAATGAGCTTGCACGGCCATTTCGATAGAGTCAGCGATTAAATCACGGCTAGGCAACGGGTAACGCATACCAAGATGTCCCTGGCACAAGCCGTCGCAAATTGCTATTGTTCCCATCTCGCGAGGCACGCCGCCGCCTTCGGCAATTCCGAGTTTAATTTGTTCCGCTAAGTCTTTTAAGTGCATATGCCCAGGCACGATTTCAGTGAAAGAATTTACAACCGCGACAAAAGGCTTTTTCAAGTCTTCTTCGTCCATGCCTGTAGCGTAAAGCAACGCTCTTTGACCGCTTCGGCCAATGTTGTTCGTGAGTTCGTGGCTTCGCAGTGAATTATCTTTATATTGAAAGTCCTGATTAAAATCTTTCAAAATTTTTCCCCTCCTCAAAATTACAAAATTATAAAAAGCAACCTACCCGGAAAATTTTATATCATCTGACAGGCTAGTGATAGAATTTTAAACTTTCGATTTTTGAATACAGTGTCCGAAGTTATTTTTTGAAAGTCGTGCTTGCTAATCACGGGCGCGATTTTTTTTCGCTATAATTACGCGCGGGGGAAAATTTTTGAAAGGGATTTGTTCATATGGACAACAACAATGATAGCAAGAATGAATTTTGGTGGACTATAGAATTTAGTATGCCTGTTTCAGACAAGAGTATCGCCCGCAATGAAGAAATTTTGAGCACCATCGCAGCAATGACTGACGCTCTAGGCTCGTTCATATTCACTGAAACTGATGACAGAGAACGAAAAAAATTATTTCTTCGCGCCGACTACAAAGGAGAATCTGAAGAGATTGATGAACTTTTATTCAAAGTAAAATATTTTCTCGAAGCTCCGGAGTTCAAAGACGTAACGATAGCTCGCTGTTATAAAACTAGCAATCAGCCGTGGGAAACTCAACATTATGACGCCTTCCCGCCTCTTAACATCGGAAAAACTCTCGTCGTTATGGCTCCGTGGCACGATAAAGAAAAAATACTTCCCGGTCGAAAGGCAATTTATATTTACCCGGCCAGCGCGTTCGGAACCGGTTATCATGAAAGCACACAGATAGCTCTGACTTTGCTTGAAGAAGTCGTTAAGTCCGGTGACACGATTTTAGACGTCGGAACAGGCACAGGAATTTTATTTATCGCGGCTCTTAAACTCGGAGCAGGTAAGGCGATTGCGCGCGACATTGACCCCGACACCCTGGACGAGGCCAAGCGCAACATGAATCTTAACGGCATAAATCCAAAAGTTTGTGAACTCTCCGAAGGCGATTTGTTAAAAGGCTTCAATGACCAAGTTAATATTCTCACAGCAAATATTTTATTAAATCCTAATGTAACAATGTTGCCGGACGTCCGAAAGACATTAAAACCTAAAGGCTTCGCAATTTTCTCCGGAATGACGAGCGTAGAAAGTTCAACATTTCTTTCTGTGCTTTACTCGTCCGGACTTATGGTTGAACGTGAATTAAAAATCGGCGATTGGTGGGGTTGTCGCGCTACAAAGTCATGGGGCTAAAAAAACAAGTAGGAGTTAGGAATTAGGAAGTAGGAAGTTTTTTTATAAAATTTACAAAAATGGAAGCTAACAAAAAAATTTTTATTCATGTCTTCGGGTGTCGTTCGAGTTTATGCGAAGGCGAATATATAGCCGGCGTTTTGAAATCTGAAGGCTTTGAGATAACTGAAGACATTAACGACAAATATTCAGCGGCTGTAATCGTTACGTGTTCAGTGACGCAAGAAGCCGATCGAAAATGTCGGCAGGCTATCAGGCGCGCGCGTCGCGTTTTAGGCGATGAAGGAGTTCTTGCGGTTTGTGGCTGCTGGAGTCAAGCTCTTGATGAAAACAAAGCAGCGTTTCTTGGGATTGACATACTATGCGGAAGCAAGGGCAAAGATATTCTTCCTCGTGCTTTAATTCTTGTTTTAGAGAAGGGCCGACTGTTCATAGATTTAAGAGAGTTGAATAATAATAAAGACATTTGGGCACCGTCGGAATGGGAAGAGCTAAAAATTTCTTCGCCCGTCATGCACTCGCGAGCGTTCATGAAAATTCAAGACGGCTGCGACCATTTCTGTACGTATTGCGTGATCCCGTTTTTGCGCGGTCGTCCCGTCAGCAGACCGCCTGAAAAAATTATCGACGAGATTAAACGTCTTCTCGACAATGGCACAAAAGAAATAATTTTCACGGGGATTCACTTGGGAATTTATGGCCGCGATATTGATACGTCACTCGCGAATTTGATTAACGAAGTTTCAAAAATCGAAAACTTGAAGCGACTTAGGCTCGGCTCTCTCGAACCGTTTTGCCTGAATGACGATTTAATAAATGCGCTCGGAAATTGCGAAGCGTTTTGTCATCATTTGCACTTGCCGCTTCAAAGTGGCGATGACGAAATTTTAAGTGCAATGCGCCGCGGCTACACTGCAAAAAATTTTGTGGAAGTCTGCGACAAAGTTCGTGAAAAAATTTCTGATGAAATTCATATTTCGAGTGATATTCTTGTTGGCTTCCCCGGCGAAAACGAAGTCGCTTTTCAAAACACACTTTCAATAATGAGAGATGCCGGGCTTGGCCGTGTTCACGTCTTTCCATATTCACGACGCCCCGGAACTGTCGCAGAAAAATTAACCCCGTATGTTCCCCACAGTCAAAAGGTTGAAAGGACTTCACAAGCTATCGCGCTTGGCCGTCAGCTCTATTCTAATTACGTAAAAAAATTTTTAAATCGCGAAGTCGAAATCTTAATCGAACGAGACAACAAAGGACACACTCGTCATTATATCGAAGCAACTTGCAACGGAAATGACAACGAAATTTTAAAAGCAGAGGCTCTGCGCTATGTCAATGACAAACTTGAATGCGAACGTAGGAATTGACCTTGGCTCCAACGCTTCAAAACTTGCTAACGATAACAAAATCATAGCCGCGATTGACGGCTCTGACCTCCTGACGCTTCGCGAAGAATCTGAAGTTTATTTTGATGAACCTGTTTTTTCATGCGTCGTCGCCGTTCCTGATTCAATGACAAAACGAGCGCGCGAAGATTTGATTTTCAAAGCTAAGAAAGCCGGATTCAAAAATATAAACGTGATTTCGGCGCGTGAAGCAATGATTAAGGCACTCGAAAATAAAAATAAAGAAAAAATTTTAGTTTATGACTTCGGAGCCTCAAAGAGTGAAATTATAATTTTTCGTGGCGATGAAGTTCTTGACGCCGAAATTATTAACGACGTTTCCGGCGACGAGTTCGATAAAATTTTTGCACAATGGCTTTCAGAACGTTTCACTCTGAATCTTATCGACAAAAACACGCTGCTTGCTCGTGCAATGCGAATTAAAATCGCTCTTTCTACTACCGATTTCGTGACGTGGCGCGACATCAGCATAACGCGAGATGACTTTGAACGTCTCGTTAGATTTTCAATTAAGCGCGCGTCGCACACTGTCGAAAGATTTTTAGAGTGTTATAAGCCGTCGAGATTTATTCTTACGGGAGGCTGTTCAGAAATTCCGATTGTGCGAAGAGTTTTTAGAGATTTATATTCAAATCTTGAATTAGATTTAGGACTAATAGCGCGGGGGGCGTCGATTGATGCGCGGCTGCTCTCAAGCGTACAGCAAAGTCAGAAACTCGACCGACAATTAAAGCTCCGTGAAATCCGAAGCGAGTTAATGGAACTGGAAGATTTTTTGACGCGCAAACAGAAGGACAGAATATATTTTCTTTTTAGGCAGGCCGAGGGACTTTTGACTAACGACCCGGCACTTATAAAATTACTTGAAAATTTGACAAAGGAAATTAAAAAAGAGGAGTCGGGAATTAAAAATTAAAATTATTTTTCTACGTCAACGAAAATGTGATAAATCGACCGAATAGCGCGTTCAAAATCTTCGTTCAAAACTCCAACGATAATATTTAATTCTGAAGCTCCTTGGTCAATCATTCGAACGTTAATTCTAGCGTCAGCAAGAGCGCTGAAAATTTTTGCGGCCGTTCCTGCCTGTGATTTCATGCTGCGGCCAACAACAGCGATTAAAGAAATTCCCGATTCTACTTCGAGCGACTCCGGACGAGCAAGTTTTGAAATTCTGCTTAAAACTTCCTGCTCATGTTCTATAAATCTGCTCTCGTGAACTATCACCGTCATCGTGTCGATTCCGGATAATAAATGCTCAAGCGGAATATTTTTTTCTTCAAAGCACTGCACAACTTTTCTATAAAAATCCGGTTGCGAATGCATTAAGTCCTTCGCAATGACGATTGAGCAAAAATTTTTTCGTCCTGCTATTCCCGTGATTGTGTATTTTGAACGCCGCGCGGTGTTTTCGACTATCCAAGTGCCGGGGTCTTCGGGCCTGTTCGTGTTGCGAATGTTAATCGGAATTCCGACTTTCTTAACCGGGAAAATCGCATCTTCGTGCATTACGCTGGCGCCCATGTAAGAAAGTTCGCGAAGTTCTTTGTAAGTTATGTTTTTCATGACCGCCGGACTTGAAACTATATGAGGGTCGGCCATGAGCAAGCCTGAAACGTCCGTCCAGTTTTCGTAAACGACTGCGCGACATGCCGCAGCGACGATTGAGCCGGTTATGTCAGAACCGCCGCGCGAGAAAGTTTTAATTTTGCCTTCGATGTCTGTTCCATAGAAGCCGGGCACTACCGCGTGTTCATGTTTTTCAAGTTCTGCGGATAAAATTGAATTTGTTTTTTCAGCGTCAAAATTTCCAATCTCATCAAAGAAAATCACGTCCGCCGCGTCAACAAAATCATAGCCGAGATAATTCGCCATTACTAAGCCGTTGAGATATTCTCCGCGTGAAGCTGTGTAATCTTTTTCGGGCGCGCTCAATAATTTATTTTCAATTTCATCAAACGAATCTTTTAATGAAAGATTTAATCCAAGTCCTTGAATAATTTCGTTATATCTGTCTTTGACGGCCAAGAACGGCTCATAAAAATTTTTGCCCGTCGCAGCCAGCTCGTAGCATTCGTATAAAAGATCCGTAACTTTTATATCAGCGTCGTAACGTTTTCCCGGCGCTGACGGCACGACATAAACTCTTGAATCATCACTGTGAATTATCGCGCCGACTTTTTGAAATTGTTTCGCATCCGCTAAAGAACTTCCGCCGAATTTTACAACTTTAATCATGTTTATAACGTCCTGAATTTTTGCCCTAGTGGTTTCTCTGGAGCTTTGTTGACGTTAGCGGGCTCAAGGTCGGCGAAGTCGTTATTTATATTTCGTCCGATATTTTTAACGCATTCGATAACGTCAGAAACAACCGCGCTAGCTGTCGGGCACTTTCCTGCGCCGCGTCCATAAAACATTAAATCATCAACCATGTTTCCGTGAATCATGACGCCGTTAAAGACTCCGTTGACGTTATAAAGCGCGCTTTCTTTCGGAACTAAATGCGGAGCTACGAGCACGCTGTTATTTTCTGCGTCATAAACTCCAAGCAGCTTAATTGACATTCCTTTAGCTTCAGCTTCGGCAAAGTCTTCGGCCGTAACGTTCGTGATGCCTTCGCAGTCGACTTGCTCATAAGAAATTTTCTTGCCTGACACTAACGAGGCTAAAATCGCGATTTTTCGTGCTGTGTCGTGTCCCTCAATGTCAGCCGCGGGGTTTCGTTCAGCGTAGCCATTTTCTTGCGCTTCTTTAAGAGCCGCGTCAAATTCTTTTCCGGCCTTCATGTTCGTTAAAATGTAATTGCAAGTCCCGTTTAGAATCCCTGCAATTTTTGAAATTTTTTCATGACCACAAGCTTCCCGGATTGTTCTTAATAACGGAATGCCGCCGCCGACGCTTGCTTCAAACAGATAGCTGCAATTATGTTCGCGAGCGATCGCGCTCAATTCGACCCCGTGAGCGTCAACAAGTTCTTTGTTAGAAGTGCAAACTGAAATTCCGCGCTCTAAGGCCAAGTGCGTGTAAGTGTAAGCAGGCTCTTTGCCGCCCATTGTTTCGCAGATGACTTTAATATCAGGGTCGTTAATGATTGTGTCAATGTCTTTGACGACGCCGGGCAAGTCGCGAATATCGAGAATATATTTCACGTGAAGATTTTCGCCGAGGACTTTTTTAATTTCTTCCTGATTTTTTTCAACGACTTCTGCGACTCCGCTGCCGATTGTTCCAAATCCTAAAATAGCAATGTTAATCATTTTACTTAGCCTCGATATACTTCTGATGAACAAGAAGCTCCGCGCATTCGACAGCACCGCCGGCCGCGCCTCTTAAAGTGTTGTGAGAAAGTCCGATAAACTTCCAATCGTAAATCGAATCCGGGCGAAGTCGGCCAATCGTTACTCCCATTCCGCCGCCGAAGTTGACATCAAGAGCTACTTGCGGCCTGTTGTCTTCCTCGAAATACTTTATAAACTGCTCGGGAGCTGTCGGGAGTTTTGCTTCCTGCGGAATGCCTTTGAAATTATTTAACTTCTCGATTAAAACTTCTTTGCTCGCCGGAGCTTTTCTGAATTTCACGAACGCCGCAGCCGTGTGCCCATAAAGCACCGGGATTCGGACGCACTGCGCAGAGATTACAGGCTCTTTAGCCGGAACTATCTCGCCGCCTTCAACATGGCCAAAAATTCTCAACGGTTCTTTCTCGCTCTTTTCTTCTTCGCCGCCGATGTAGGGAATTACATTGCCGACCATCTCGGGCCAAGTGTTAAAATTTTTGCCCGCGCCTGAAATTGCCTGATATGTCGTAACGATTGCTTCGTAAGGTTCAAACTCACGCCACGCCGCGAAAGCAGGAGCATAGCTCTGAATCGAACAGTTAGGCTTGACGGCAATAAATCCGCGCTTTGTTCCGAGGCGTTTGCGCTGCGAGTTAATAACTTCGGCGTGTTCGGGATTAATTTCTGGAATTATCATCGGGACATCAGGTGTCCAACGGTGCGCACTGTTGTTAGATACGACGGGCGTCTCTGTTTTTGCGTAAGCTTCTTCGATCGCTTTAATTTCGTCTTTAGTCATGTTCACGGCACTGAAGACAAAGTCAACTTCGTCGGCTATGCCTTTGACGTCTGTAACGTCGTGAAGCTTCATCTCTTTTACATTTGCGGGGATTTCTTCATCGAGGAGCCAACGTCCCGCGACTGCTTCGGCGTAAGTTTTGCCTTTGCTGTTTGGTGAAGCGGCGATAACTTTAATATCAAACCATTCGTGATTGTGAAGTATCTGAATAAAACGTTGTCCGACCATTCCTGTAGCGCCAAGAACGCCGACTCTTAATTTTTTCTGCAACTTTTTTCACTCCTAAAAATTTTCTGAAAAGTATATCACGCTTCCTTGTTAATAATTTCTGCTAAAATTTCCGCATTAAGGAGGCTGATTAAAATGTCAGAAAATTTATTCGGATTATCAAAATTAGAATTTTTCAAGGCGTCGCTCGATGAACGTTCAAGAGATTCACTTTCGGCAGCCGTGAACAAAATCATAGAGACAAAGAAGCGCGGCGGCAAGGTCATGGTCGTAACAGGCAGCGGCCCGAACATTCACGAAGGCGTTACGACTCTTATAGCCGAATTAATTCGCTTGGGTATCGTTGACGCTGTGTCTACAAGCTCTGCGGTTATTGCTCACGAGATGGCCGGCTCGCTCGATAAAGTTTTTCGCGTTGACGCGAAGGCTCTCGGTATGGATATGTCGAAGATGCCGCGCGGGGATGTCTTTGAATTCACGTGCATGAATGAAAACGAACTTGACGCTATACGCCGCGAAATGCCTCTTGATGAAGAAATTTTAAAACGCGGCGCGGAGCTTCCGAAAGTCAACGAGATAATTAAAGCTGCGGGCAACATGGCTTACCCGATGGGACTTAGAACAGAAAGACTTGCGCTTGAAGTTTTAAGCCTCGCTCGAATGTACGGACTTCCATTTGAAACAGTCGCGGGCTGGGGTTGTGATGAACATACAATGTTGGGAGCGGCGGCGAAAAAAAATGTTCCTGTCCTCGTTACAATCCCGCAATTAGTAGGCGGCGGCGCTGTCGGAATGTCAATCGGAGATTCGATTCCTGTTTCACAACGTTCGATGAGGATTTCAAGAATGTTAGCGTCGTGCGACGTAATAATAGAAAGCGCTGTAGCTCTCACGCAGGAGATTCACGACGGGCCTTTTGAATGCTACACTGGCCACGGAATTTGGGCTTGGTGGTCAGGACAAAACACTTACAACCTTCGCGATAAAAATTTAATTCGCATTGACCTCGATGAAAATCTTCGCCGCGCAGTCGAATTAAACGCAACTGTTCAAGAAGCTATCGACAAAGGACTACCTAAGACTAAGGCCGCGAAGATTCCCTTTAGAATGGAAATGTCAGCGTTTGCGCGTCATGAAGGAAGCATTCCAATCGTTGGCGATATTGGCAAAGCGTGGCCGCTGATTGCTCATGATGTTGCGAAAGGACTAGGGATTAATTTAGAATTTCTTTCAGCGTCGCAGGACACTCCCGAAGGAGCTTCAATGCGTGAATGGATTGTCGAAAACGTCAAGCCGCTTAACCGCGAAAAGATGTTAGAACACGCAAAAAATTTTCTCTTATATTAAAATAACTTTGTAAAAAAAATGTAAGGGAGGAAATTTAAGAACATGTATAACGCTATACAAGTTAATAAAGATACATGGTGGGTCGGAGTCAATGACCATGACACAGATTTATTTGAATCTCTTTGGCCGCTTCCTCAAGGAGTCGCTTATAACGCTTACGTCGTCAACGGCACAACAGCTACAGCTGCGATTGACACAGTTAAAGGCCCGTATCTTGATGAATATCAAAATAAATTGCTCACGGCTCTCGGCGGTCGCGCGTTAAATTATCTCGTCGTTAATCATATGGAACCTGACCACGCCGGCTTAATCGCTCAAATGAAAAAACAGTGGCCCGCGCTGAAGTTCATTGGCAACGCTAAGACAGTTCCGTTATTAAAAGGCTATCACGGAATCGAAGAAGACGTTATCACCGTGAAGGACGGAGATACGCTCGACCTTGGCGGCCATGTTTTGAAGTTCGCGACCGTTCCTATGTTGCATTGGCCGGAGAGCATGGTTACATTTGATAGCACAACAGGCGTTTTGTTTTCTAATGATTCGTTCGGAGGCTTCGGAGCGCATGAGGGCGGACTCTTCGATGATGAAAAAATAACGGCGCGTTGGGCGGGCGAGATGTTGCGTTACTACGCTTGCATCGTTGCGAAATATTCAAACGTCGTTCAAGCGGCTTTGAAAAAACTTGGCGGCCTCGAAATCACAAATATTTTCCCGTCGCACGGAACTTTATTTAGAAAAGACATCAAGCAAGTTATTTCGCTTTATGACAAATGGAGCAAACAAGAAGGCGAGCCGGGCGCGGTTGTTGTTTATGGCTCAATGTATGGCAACACTAAGAGAATGGCTGAGGCAGTCTGCACAGGAATTGCAAGCACAAAGATTAAAGACGTCAGGATTTACGACGCTTCACGCGCGGACATGTCTTCAATGCTTCGCGATATTTGGAGATTCAAAGGTCTTGCGCTGCTTAGCTGCACTTATAACACCGTCTTATATCCGCCGATGGAAGCTCTTTGCTCGAAACTTTTAAATCGAATGCCGAAAAATAAAGTTCTTGGTATCGCAGGAAGTTACAGCTGGAGCAAAGGCGCTTTGACAGCGTTGCAAGACTTCGCCGAAAAAATTAAATTAGAAAAAGTCGGCCCTGAAGTTGAAGTTTATACATCACCGACTGAAGAAGACTTGCGAAAATGTTTTGAGCTTGGCAAGAATCTTGGCGAGGCTATAGCATGAGCGAGTATGTAACGCGCCCGAAACGCAATAACGAGTTATGGCTAAGTGAGTACAGCACTGATAATCTGAAACTTTCAATGCGCGTGAAAGATTTGCTTCACGTCGAGAAGACAGAGTATCAAGATTTATTAATCGCTGACACTCACGACTATGGCCGCATTATGATGCTTGATGGCGCGTATCAACTTACAGAGCGCGACGAGTTCACGTATTCGGAAATGATGGCTCATGTGCCGCTATGCGCTCACAAAAATCCCGAGAACGTTTTAATAATTGGCGGCGGCGACGGTGCGATTATGCGCGAAGTTTTGAAGCATGACTGCGTCAAGAAGTGTACGCTGATTGACATTGATAAACGTGTTGCGGAATGTTCGCAAAAATTTTTGCCGTTCGCCGGAGACTCTTTCAAAAATCCTCGCGCCGATTTCAAATGTATGGACGCAATGAAATTTATAAAAGAGACTTCGGAACGCTTTGATGTCGTTATCGTTGACAGTACCGACCCTGTAGATTTTGCCGCAGGATTATTTCAGTCGCCATTCTACGTTGACGTCAAGAAAATCATGAACAAAGGCGCCATGCTATCGGAGCTGACCGAATCGCCGTTTATTGACCGTGCGTTAATGATTCAAGCGATTAAGGAAATGAAAAAAGTTTTCCCGATTGTAAAAATGTATTGGGGAGTTGTTCCGACTTATCCTTCAGGAATGTGGACATACGGCTGCGCTTCGCTCGTTGATGACCCGGCTGTGCCTGTTCGCAACGTCGAGAACACAAAGTGGTACACGAATGAAATTCACAAAAATTCTTTCGTTCTGCCGCCGTTTCTGCAAGAATTAATTGCTTAATCCATACTTCAATCTTTTATAATCCCTCTCGAAAATTAAAATTCGAGGGGGAAATTTTTTTATGATTTATCGAGAACTCGGCAACACTGGTCTAAAAGTCAGCGAGATTGGCATGGGCTGCGAGGGAATGAGCGAAAAAAATTATTCAATGTGTGCAAAACTTTTTGACTTCGCAGAAGAAAACGGAATTAATTATTTCGATTTATATGCTTCTGATCCAAAATTAAGAGCCGCGATAGGCCAAGCGCTTAAAGGGCGCCGCGAAAAATTTTTAATTCAGTCGCACTTGTGTTCAATCTGGAAAGACGGACAATATCAACGCACCCGAAATCTTAAAGAAGTCAAAGCTGCTTTCAAAGAAATGATGAAGTTGCTCGACGTTGATTATATCGAGGTGGGAATGATTCATTATTGCGACGCTTTGAGCGATTGGGACGAGATTGTCAACAACGGAATTTTAGATTACGCGCGTGAATTAAAATCTCAAGGTCTGATTCATCATGTCGGACTTTCGTCGCATAATCCGCAAGTCGCTTTGAAAGCCGTTGAAAGTCATTCTATCGAAGTCTTAATGTTCAGCGTGAATCCGTGTTACGATTTACAGCCCGCAAGTGAAGATGTCGAAACACTTTGGGCCGATGAAAGTTACGAACAAGAACTCACGAACATGAATCCCGAGCGACAAAAATTATATGAGACTTGCCAGCGCGAAGGCGTCGGCATCACCGTAATGAAATGTTTCGGCGGCGGCGACTTATTGAACGCAGAACTTTCTCCTGCGGGAGCTGCTCTCACGGTCAATCAGTGCATAGCCTACGCTTTGAGCCGTCCTGCGGTTTCGTGTGTGTTAGCTGGCGCTCATTCGGTCGAACAGTTAAAAGAAAGTCTGAACTTTGAAAACGCTTCTGACTCTGAACGCGATTATGCTCTTGCGCTTGCGTCATTCCCCAAAATTAGTTGGAAAGGTCATTGTATGTATTGCAGCCATTGCGAACCGTGCCCGAAAAAAATTGACATTGCGAACGTAACGAAATTTTTGAATCTTGCTCAAGCTGGCGGAAATTCGCAAGTGCCTGAAACGGTCCGCGAACATTATAAAGTTCTTGAACATCACGCCGGCGAGTGTATAAAGTGCGGAGCATGTGAAAAGCGTTGCCCGTTCGGCGTCGCAATTCGTGAGAACATGACCGCCGCTAAAAATATTTTTGGATTTTAGAGAAAGGATTTTATAATTTTTCTGGCTTTCAACTCGGCCAGACCTTTAACGAGATTTTCAAATTCATCAACGGGCACATCGGCTTTGACGTTCACGTCCGCGCCATAATCCCAAGAAAGATTAATCGCTCCTGACGCCTCTAAAATTTTTGTCAGCGTTCCCATAGCGTTGTATTCGAGAGTGATTTTAATTTGCGAAGTCAAAATTTTTTCGGCGCGTCCGGCCATTTCGAGAGCCTTCAGAGCCGTACCGCCGTAAGCTTCGATTAAACCACGAACACCAAGCTTGACACCGCCGAAATATCTCGTTACAACGACAGCGACATTAACAAGTTCGGAATGCTTTATAGCGTTCAAAATCGGCTTGCCTGCCGTGCCCGAAGGCTCGCCGTCGTCGGAAGAGTATTCAATGCCTTCGATTATATATGCGCGGCAGTTGTGAGTAGCGTCACGGTATTGTGAGATTACGCGGGCAAAAAAATTTTTTGCTTCAGCTTCACTGTCGCACGGCTCGACGGACGCTATAAAGACCGAACGTTTGATTTTCTCTTCGTAAGTAGCAGAGTTCGCAGGAATGATTAATGATTTTGTTTTTTGTGTTTCTAATTCCTCACTCCTCATTCCTAACTCCTAATTAATCTTTGTCCCACTCTTCTTTAATTCTTCGATACGAATTTTCGATAGCGTCAGACAAAACGCGCGTATCGCCAAGCACGGGCATGAAATTATTATCGCCGTTCCAACGCGGCACTATGTGTCTATGAAGATGACCGGCAACGCCTGCTCCCGCCGTCTCGCCTAAATTAATTCCCATGTTGAAGCCCGCGGGGTTCATGACTTTCTTAAGAACTCGAACCGCCTTTGAAGTCAGCGTGTGCATCTCAAGCGCTTCTTCGTCCGTGAGACTTTCATAAACATTCGTATGTCGATAAGGAATTACCATCATATGGCCGGGGTTATAAGGATAGAGATTCATAATCACGAAACACGTTTTGCCTCTGTGAACTATGAAGTGCTCTTCGTCTTTATGTTCGGCGGGGAAGTCGCAGAAGATACAGCCATCATGTTTGGGAGCTTCGATGTAAGACATTCGCCACGATGCGTAAAGCTGTTGCATTTTAGTTTTCTCTCCTCAAATTTGAATTTTAATTTTTAATTTTGAAAAATTATATCGTGTTTTTAATTTCTAATCGAGAAACAACACCCGCAATAATTTTGTCTGTACAGTCCCATTTCTTTTGACGCTCGCACGGAACGAAGGAAGCCGTTATTTTTTCTCCAGATTCGATTTTCCCAGATTAGTCCGTTCGATTTTGAAATTTCCGTGCCGAGAGCGTTAATTAAATTTACATTCTTATGAGGGCTAATTGTCAAAGTCGTGCAGAAATTTTCAAATCCTAATTTTTTTGCGACACATGCCCCGGCTTTAAGCTGAAGCGCGAAACATTTTTCACAACGTCGGCCGCCCTCCGGTTCGTTTTCAAGTTCGCGAACTTCCTTGAGCCATTCTTCGGGAGAATAATTCAAAATTTCGCATTCGATTTTTGTATTCTGAATTAAAATTTTCAGAGCCTCGAGCCTCTTTTGATATTCATCAAGCGGGTGAATGTTCGAGCCGTAAAAAAATCCAATGACATTCCAGCCCTCGGCCAAAAGCTCTGGCACAGGTACGGAAGCGTCAGGAGCGCAGCAAATGTGAAGTAACAAATTTTTTTTCTCATTCATAAAATTATTATACGCGCTGTGTTATAATTCTTGCGCCCTGTCTCTGGGACAACGCACAAACCAGAGACCAAAGACCATGGGGAGGAGGTGTAGAGAGTGCGTAAATATGAAATGCTTGTTATCCTTGACGCAACCACCGACAATCAAAACGAGGAAATTTCTAAAATTGAAGAACTTTTGAAGAATCTCGGCGGCACAGTGTCAAAGACTGACGCTTGGGGCAAAAAGACCCTTGCTTATCCCATTCGCAAAAAAACTGAAGGTTATTACGTGTTGTTTAACTTTGAACTCGAACCGGCACAGACTTTTGAACTTCGTCGTGTGCTTGGCTTGCGTGCAAACGTTTATCGTCAGCTCGTGATCGTTCTTGATGATTAATGATTAATTAGTCAGGAGGTTTTTGCGATGAGAGGTTTTAATCGCGTCAT
>JAFSUP010000003.1 GCA_017445205.1 Synergistaceae bacterium | reverse complement strand
AGGAGTTAGGAAGTAGGAAGTAGGAACTGAAAAAACTCCCAACGATTAAATTAGAACAGGAGAAAAATTAAAAATGGAAAATAAAAAACGCAGTTTTCTTTCAAAGCCCGGCGTAGCGTCAGTCGTAACGGCGTTTGTCGGTGTCGTCGTCTTAATGGTAATTTTCTGGCTCATGAATCCAAACTTCGTGCGACAGAATAACTTAATGTCCCTCGCTCGATCAATTTGCCCGTACTTGTTAGTCGGTATCGGTCAAGGCATCGTTTGTATCACCGGCAATATCGATCTTTCAATCGGTTCTGTGTTAGGAATGTCCGCAATGATTTCGGCGACTCTCGTCTGCAACGGCATGAATGTTATTCTCGCGATTATCGTTGACTTAATCGCTTGCCTTGCTGTCGGACTTTGCAACGGCGTGCTTGTTGGAAAATTCAAATTGCCGCCTTTCATTGGAACACTTGGAACGATGACGATTTGCCGCGGCATTGCACAGCTCGTCAACAACAACTACAACACCGGCGACATCGGAACAGGCGGACTTAAAGATTTATTCCGCGACACTTTCTATTATGGCCGCGTCGGATATTTATACTATGGAGTCATAATTTGTCTTATAATATGGTTTATCTTCCATTACATCATGACGTACACAGCGACCGGACGACACATTTACGCAATCGGCTCAAACGTTGATGCGGCGAGATTATCAGGCGTTGACGTTTTCAAGACAACAACGATCGCTTACACGATCTCGGCGTTCTGTTCGTTCATGGCTGGTTTAATCACGATGGCGGCGGCCGGAATGGGGTCAATGCAAGCCGGAATGAGCTACGAAATGTACGGCGTTGCGGCGGCGGTTATCGGTGGTATATCGACTCTCGGCGGTTCGGGACTTTTAGTCGGAGTTATCGCGGGCGCGTCAGTGTGGGCAATTCTTCAGAACGGCTTGACGCTTGCAAACGTCCCTGTCGCTATGCGAAATATAATCATTGGAATTATCGTTGTAGCTTGCGTATTATTTGATATTATGCGCAGAAGCGGAATGATTGGCAAGAAGAAAGGCGCATAAATAAATTCAGGTTTCAAGGCTCGCAGTGAGCTTTGCAAATAAATAAATTTTAATTAAACAGGAGGAATTTTTCATTATGAAAAAAGTTTTAGCTTCAGTTCTTGTTCTCGCGTTAGTGCTTGGTGTTTGCGGAATGGCTTTCGCCGGTGTCAAGACGAAAATCGGCCTCATCACGATGGACCAGATGGACGTTCACTGGGTAAGATTGAGAAACGCCGCGCAGGCTCGTGTTGACGCTCTCAACGCTCAAGGCAACGAAATTACGATGGTTTGGCTTGCCCCGGAGACGAAAGACAATCAGCAGCAAATCGAGAAGATTCAGAACGCTGTGGCCGACGGCGTAAACTACATCATCATCGCTTGCAACGACGGAACATCAGCTAACCGCGCTCTTCAGGAAGCCCTTGACGCTGGAATCAAAATCATCTATGTTGACGCTCCCGCAACTCTCAAAGCTTCAGCGACTTACGCAACCGACAACTTCGCAGGCGGCAAACAGGTCGGCGAATATCTTGCGAAACTCTTTGAGAAAGACGGAATCACCGAAGGCACAATCGGAATCGTTGACGCTCAGGCCGGCGTTCAGTCATGCCAGGATCGTTATGATGGATTCGCATCAGTTTTCAAAGATACAAAATTCGTAATGGGCGAACGTCAGTATTCAGACGGCGACAACTCCAAAGCTCAGGAGCTTGCTAACACCCTCATCAATAACGGCGTTGTAGCTATCTACGGAACTAACGACGGCGCTACGAATGGCGCTGCGGCGGCTGTCAAAGACGCTATCAACAATGGCATGAAGATTTACTGCGTAGGCTGGGACAAATCCGACTCCAACATCGCGCACGTTGAGAGCGGCGAACTTTTAGCTTTTGCGGCCCAGAATCCGAACGTAATGGGCGAGATGGCTATTGACGCAGTCGTAGAACTTGAGAGCGGCAAAGACCTTGGCGGCGCTTCCGTCGATACCGGTGTTTCAACTGTAACGAAAGACAACGTCGAGCAGTTCAAATAGTCAAATAAAAAATTAAAATTCAAAAACTCATCTTTCAAATTTAAGAAGGCGTATGTATTAAAGGCTTGCGCCTTCTTATTTTTATGTCATTTTTACCCCCTAGAGATTAAAAAATTTTGGAATGCTATTATTACGTCGTCGCGGGGAAATAAACAAAAAATTTGAACGGAGATTAGAAAATGTCAGAGCAAAAAAGAGAGTTTTCAGCAAAAATAGCCGAAACTATCAAAACATTTTTGGAACAAGAAGAAGTAAATTTCAGTTTTGGCGAAACCCAAGAACATGGAATTTTCAATTTCGGCATTAAAATCGGGGGTTTGATTGATTATGTCGACTGCTCAATCAGAGTAAACGCGGATTCTTACGTTATCCACACTCGTCCACCGTTTAGACTCGACACCAAAAACCAAACAAAGATGGCGGAAATGGCTCTTTTCATGACACATGCCAACGATTTAGGCGGCGGAGGAGGATACTTCTTTTTTAATGAGCGCTCTGGCGAAATTCTCTACAGAGTGTATGTCAACTGCGCAGGCGGGATCATTCCGACACCTGAACTTGTTCAAAATAGCATTGATGGTCCTTGTATTATGTTTGAACATTATGGACCTGAAATAATATCGATTTTATAGCCATAAAACTCCCGCGACATTTGATTTTATCTTTATATACAACAATAGGAAAATAATAATGAACGTACAAGTAATACAATCATCGAAGGCACCAAGTCGGTAAAATCAATTTCTGACAGTTCACTTGATACAAAAAGAAATGCGAAATAACAATACTCTTGAACCATTTGAATATATGTTTGAACATGTAACTTGGGGGTTTATATCGTGGCTTTGGTATAAAAATACTTTGTTCAGATGTTTGAAAGCGTACTCATTTACTGAATCTAAAATGATTCTGGGCTCTATATTGGCTATTTCATGCGTGTGTGGCATTCTGTTTACAATGAAGCGAGAGCGCAACAATGTTAGCGTATTTTTTAATCTTGTATACGGTTTTGGAATTTACACTTTGCTCACATACTTTGACATCAGAAAATCCTTGATTATAAAAAGCCTTTCTATAGCGGCAATAGCTTCACTATTATACGCATTTTTAGTAATTTTTTTTAGAGTTGCATACACTAGGCAATTTAGCGAAATTTTTACAAAAATAACTTCTTCTACAAAAAAATTTATTGGAATTGGACTCTTTGTAATCATGCTGACATCTGGGATTAATATTGTGTTTACGTCCGGCATTATGAAGGCTGAAGTGCCGCCCACAAAAGCTCAAGATATTGAGAAACAGTCGATGGCTCACAACATAAAAATTTTAGTAAAACTTCATAAAAATAATTGGCGTTCGTTGACCGCTCAAGAACGTTTGGACGTTCTTCAAGTTGTTGCGAACATTGAGCAAGGAAAATTAGGCTTGCCTTATGAATTAAATGTAACTTCCGCGAATCTTCAAGACAGATTATTAGGGAGCTACAATGACAAGAGCCGCGAAATTGTTATCAACATGAACAGCCTTCTTTATGCTGAGCCTTATATGTTGTTGGAGACTCTGTGTCACGAGGCGTATCACAGTTATCAATATCGCATGGCCGACGCGTTTAAGGCAGCTGATGACAGCGTGAAAAAACTCAAAATGTTTCAGAAGGCGGCAATTTACGCACACGAACTCAAAAATTATAAAAACAGCGAAAAAAATTTTTGCGAATATTATTATCAGGACTGTGAAGAAGACGCAAGAGAGTATGCCGAACGAGCTGTTTTTCTTTATAACGCTAGTATATATGGATATTTAAAAGAAGGAGAGAAATAAAAATATAATTTTTTCACTCTTTGAGCAAAATCCCCGCAAGCGCTTCATCAATATGAGATACGCGAATAATTTTAATTCCTGAAAATTTTATTTGTTCTCGTGAACTCACGATAGCCGTGTGAAATCCTAATCGCACGGCCTCTTTTAACCTCATGTCGATTCTTGTAACCGGACGAATCTCGCCAGCAAGTCCGACTTCTCCTAACCAACATGTACCGGGCTGCAAAGCTACGTTCTTCAAAGCTGACGCTATCGCCGCACAAGCTGGTAAATCCGCCGAAGGGTCTTGCAAACTTAAACCGCCCGCGACGTTTATATATAAATCGTGATTGTTCGTTGAGATGCTACAACGGCGATCTATAACGGCGGTCAATAATTGAAAACGATTTAATTCGATTCCGCGTGAAGTTCTGCGTGGATATGGAAAGACCGTCCGCGCCGCCAAAGTCTGAATCTCTGCCGCTAAGGGCGTGTTGCCTTCAAGAGCTATCGTCATTGCGACACCGGGCACAGCAGAGTCATCTCTGTTCCAATATAATCCGCTCTTGTCCGTAACAGGCATTAAACCGTCCTCGCGCATTTCAAAAACTCCAAGTTCGTCCGTGCTTCCGTAACGATTTTTCACAGCTCGCAACATTCGATAAGCTGAATATCCTTCGCCAGAGAAATTCAAAACCGTATCGACCATATGTTCAAGCATCATAGGCCCGGCGATTTTGCCTTCTTTAGTTATGTGGCCTATCATGACGGCGGGAATTTTCTTTTCGCGTGCTACGTCAATAACTCTTTGAGCGACCGCGCGGACTTGCGTTATCGTTCCGACCCAGCCGGAATTATTTTCTGCGGACATTGCCTGAACGCTATCGAGGACAAAGAAAGCAAATTTTTCATTGGCGAGATTGCTCAAAGCGTCTTCGAGTTCAGAGCCGGAATATAAAAATAATTTTTCAGAAGCCGTGTTAATTCGTGAAGCCCGCAAAGCGACTTGAGCGTCTGACTCTTCGCCGGAAATATAAAGAACAGGCGCGTTATAATTCTTCGCCACGCTACCGGCCGCTTGTAATAGAAGAGTCGATTTTCCGATCCCCGGCTGTCCTCCGATTAGAACAACTCCGCCCGCTACGAGTCCGCCGCCTAAAACGCGATCTAATTCTTCAATTCCTGTTGAAATTCTTTTCGGTGGTGTAACTTCAAGAGCGTTTATGATTTTTACGTGCGATAAATTTTTTTTCGTTGATGACGAGGCCGCCGGAGCTTCCTCTAAAATTTCAAAAGTCCCCCATGAGTTACACGAGGGACATTTACCGGTCTTAGTTGTTGTTATATGCCCGCATTCGGTGCAGACATATTTAGTTATGACTTTCGCCGCCATTTTAATTTTATTCTTCGACGACGTATTTAATATCTTTCAAGTGCCGCCATCTGCTCGCATAATCGAGGCCGTAGCCGACGACGAATTTATCAGGGATTCTGAAGCCGCAGTAATCTACTTTAACTTCAGTTTTTCTGCGTTCGTACTTGTCAAGCAGCACGCAGACTTTCAAATCCGCAGGGTTTCTGTTCTTCAAAAGTTCCGTTAAGTGAGCAAGCGTTAAGCCTGAGTCTACAATATCTTCAACGATGATAACGTTCTTGCCTTCAATGCTTGATTTAAGGTCATGGAAGATTCTAACGACTCCGCTGCTCTCTGTGTTATCGCCGTATGACGCTACGGACATGAAATCGACTCTAACATCTAAATCTTCAGGGAGTTCGCGCACTAAGTCCGTAAGAAAGAAAGCCGCGCCCGTCAAAATTCCGACAATCACGAGCGGTTTATCTGTGCCATTGTCCTTTGCTATCTCGTCAGCAAGTTCTTTAACGCGTCTTGCGATTGTCTCGCGTGAGAGAATTACTTCGCCTAATTTATATGCCATTGAAAAAATTTCCTCCGTTTCTGGTTAGTGTAACAAGTATATAACTTTTTATTTTGACAGAAGCCCTATTTCTGGAAGATTTTTTTCTGCCTTTGTAGCCTTAATAGCGGCGCGAAGTTCATCAAAAGGCACAGAATAAAGCACAGCCATTGCTTCAACAACTCCGATCGGTATATCAGTCGTACAATTCTCATAGCGAATCATTGTTGATAACGATATACGAAGATCAGCTGCTGCACGTTCTCTTGAAAATCCTGCTTCCATTCGCAACTGTCCTAACGGATTTCTGTCTTCTTTGCTCCATCTTGGCATAAAAATTTATAACCTCCCTCTAATCTTGAGCTAAGATTTTCACTGCTTCATTAGCAATTATAATCGCGTCATCAATTCCGGTGTAGACAAATTTATTTTTATTTCTGTCAGCAACGACCGCGAACACAGCTCCCGCACGTAGTCCGTACAGTCCCGCGAGTGTTAAAATCGTGGCGGCTTCCATCTCGAAATTCAAAACTCCCGCGCGCTGTAAATCCTGAATTTTATTTTCAAATCTAGATTGCGTGAAATTGTTGAATCCCGGCCGCGCTTGGCCGCAATGAAATGATGACGTTGTGCAGGAGATCCCGACGTGAAATTTTTTGCCGTGTTTCTCGCAGGCTTGAATTAACGCCGCAACGACTTCGTAATTTGCGACAGCCGGGTAAGAAAGGTCAATATAATCTTCGCTTGTGCCGTCCTGACGCATTGCGCCCGAACAAATTATTAAATCGCCGCAGTTAATTTTTTCGTTAATAGCTCCGCAAGTTCCGATTCTGATGAACGTATCCGCGCCGAGGTTTGCAAGTTCTTCGAGAGCGATTGCCGCCGACGGGCCGCCGATTCCAGTTGAGCAAGCGCTGATGTCAACGCCGGAATATTTGCCGCTGAAAGTCCGAAATTCTCTGTGCGACGCTATAAATTTTTTTTCGTCCCAAGTCTTTGCGATTGCGTCAACGCGTTCGGGGTCGCCGGGCAACAAAACGAATTTATTAATGTCGCCTTGCTTGCAATTAATATGATATTGCAAATTGCCCGCCATAATCGGCCGGTCTGCGCTTGATTGCCATTGCATTTATAAGCTCACCACTTTCTCACAAGAAAAAATTTCTTCAAAAATTTCGCTCATGTCAACGACACTCCCGACTCCGATTGCTTCAGTTACTCCCATGTAGTCCGCGCATGATTCAGAAATTAAAATTTTGACGTTCGCTGCTTCGAGTTCTTTAAGATAATCGCACGACGGCGAATTATAAGCGGCAAGCGCGACAGCGCCATTCATGAGAGCGAGAACTTCGGGTTTAATTTTTGATTGCACGAGCGAGGAAAGAATTTTAGTCATGAAAATTTTTTTATATTTTCCTGTCTCGCATGAAATTAAAACGCCCGTTGAATGTGTCATCTTAAAATTTGCGATTGGGTGCGGTTGAGTTTGACTTGTCGTTGTTTGAATCGGAGCCGGTGCTTCAGCGACATGCGCCGCGACTGGGGTGGGTGGGTGGGAAGGAGCGGCGCTTTCAATTTCTTTATCTCTTTTTGAAGTCGTCAAATATAAATTTCCGTCGTCATCTTCGAGAACAAAATTAGAAAAGTCCAACGGTTCAAGAAATTTCCTAATCTCTTCAACTTGTATAGGGCCATCAATCAAAATTTTTAATTCGTTCTCGCTGCCCTTCATGGAGCCTCGCAAAAAATTTACGAGTTCTCCGCCGTGTTTGCCGAGAGCGTTCAACATAAGCATGAAATTATCACCTGAAATTTTTTGAGTTATATTATATATTAACAATCGGAGGTAATTATTAATGTTAATTTTCTGTAAAGATAAAGTTCTCGTGAAAAATGAAACTTACGACTTCAGCGAAGATTATATAAATTCACGTAGCGACATAAAAATTTTGAACTCGTCAAAAAATCTTCCCGCAAATTGGCAAGTAATACCCGCGTGGCTCGATGTCGAATTTGAAGATTTGTTGCCCGACGAAAAATTTATCACAATGCGCGAACTTCTTCATATGGGCGATGATACAGCAATGACGATAACGAGTCGAGCGTGGCAGTTTCGGAACTGGTTCAAAAATATAAAATTCTGTTCTCATTGTGGCGGAGTTTTAATTCCCAGCGAGAGCGACTATGGCCGAAAATGTGAAAATTGCGGCGCGGTATTTTATTCCCCTATCTCGCCTGCTGTAATCACTGCAATCGAACACGAAGGAAAATTATTGCTTGCTCATAATACTGCGTGGCCGGAGACACGTTACAGCATAATCGCGGGATTTGTTGAACCCGGTGAACGCCTCGAAGACACCGTGCGACGTGAAATTCGTGAAGAAGTTTCAATCGAAGTTAAAAATTTAAAATATTTTGGTTCACAGACTTGGCCGTTTCCTAATTCTTTAATGCTCGGCTTTACGGCTGAATACGAATCGGGCGAAGTAAAACCCGACGGAATTGAAATTTCGAGAGCTGGATTTTTTTCACCCGATGAGATTCGTAATATGAACATTCCTGACCGAGCAAGCATAGCCCGAAAATTAATCGAAAACTTTTTAGCGACGCATTAAATTATCCAACGCCACATGAATCGATCTAAGCGGCCTCGTTAAATAAGGAAAATTTCGTTTTATTGCAGCCTTCAAACCGGTACGCTGTTCGATTTTGTGCTTTATGATTGTCTTTTGAGCTTCTATTGCGTGCTCAAAAAATTCTTTGCGCTCGGGATAATATTTTGAAATTATTTTCCAGATGTCGTTCAAATCTTCTTCGAGCATCGGTGTAGCATAGGGAAAATAAATTTTGTCATAAAAGAACGGCAACGCTTGCCACGGGATTAAAAGACTTTCAAACAAATTGCCGATATATTTTCTTGTATCATCGGTAATTTTGAAAGCTCCAATATTAGAAAAATAAGGATCAAAATCTGGCGCAGGAGTTAATTTTTCATCTGAAACGACGTGCCCAAAAAGATAACGGCACGCTAAATCTTCTTCACGATATTTGTAAAGTTGTACAGAAATATCATGCAGCACTACCCATGAATCTTTTTTCATAAAAGGCAGCACGCAAAGAAAGTTTAGCGTTTCCCAAGGGTGTATGTGCGCTGTATCTAGGACAAGTAAATCATACCCCCCCCCCTAATTCTCTCAATGAATTTTGAAACGTCGCCGCCTAGATAGCGAGTCCACTTGTCTTTCAGGTGAGAAAATTTTTCTTCTACAATGAAGCCGGACGTTTTATCAATGCTTTTATCGTAGCATTTTTCGCAATAATCGACCGATGTCAAGTGCGCGTCTTCGATGTCTTTAATAGCGTTGAGAATTATTGAACTCCCTCCGCCGTATGCAATGCCGACTTCTAAAATATTTTTCGGTTTCAGATAGCGCACTGCGCCATTAAGAAAATATTTCTCGTTTTTTTCCATTTGCGAGAACGGAGCGACTTCATCAAAAATTTCATCGAGGCATTCTCGTTCAAAATTTTCAAATTTTATGTTTGTCATTTTAATTAAAAATAAAAAAGGCGCTTCGTCTTCAGAGAGTCCACGCCATTTTATAAAACTTAATCTTTAATTCCGGCTTTCTCAAGCGTCTTGCCCTTCGCGTTATCCCAAATCGAATAACCCAAGAAGATCGCTATCAAAACCCAAATTACAAGAGCGATAGGACGCTGGAAGAATACAGCGAGATTATAATTATTTCCCTTCACGGCCTCAATGAAATACTTTTCAAGATCGCCGCCGAGAATGAAGCCGATTAAGAACGGCGCAACAGGAAGCCCGATCTTGTTCATGACGTAGCCGACAATTCCGAATAACAACAAGCACCACACGTCAAACATAACGCCAGAACGAGTCGCGTAAGCTCCAACGATGCACATTAAAAGAATCACGGGATACATTCTCGCACTTCGGACTTTGACAACTTGCGATATTAATTTAATCGGGAAGAACATTACGATGAACATTAAAATATTGCAAGCGCATAACGCAAGAAGAATTTGATTCCAAATGTCCGGGTGTTGACCAATGAACAGCGGCCCGACCTGAATGCCCTGAAGCAAGAATGCTCCAATTAATACAGCCGTCGTAGCGTCGCCGGGGATTCCAAGCGATAACAGAGGCACTAAAGCTCCGCCCGTAAGTCCGTTGTTCGATGACTCCGACGCGATAAGACCTTCCGGTGCTCCTTTGCCCATCATATCGGGATTCTTTGAAAAACTCTTAGCCTGACTGTAAGCTATCAATGATGCCGCACTGCCTCCGACGCCGGGCAAAATTCCCATGAATGTTCCTAATAATGACGAGCGAATTACGTTCACAGTCTGGCCTTTGAAGTCGCTAAATGAAAATTTCTTTGCGCCCTCGACCGT
>JAFSUP010000013.1 GCA_017445205.1 Synergistaceae bacterium | reverse complement strand
GAGGGCTTAAAGTTTCCTGACATTGGCTTCGGGATTTATATTTTAGGTTGGCTTGCGTTTCTCTTTGTATCGTCATCAGAGGGCAGCGAGCCTGATATATCAGACACTATAAACAGTGTTGCATATCTCGTCATGTGGTGCGGCGCGCTCTGGATGTCGTTCGGCATTAAAAAAATTTTGAAAGAATACTTGACTCGGCATTGCACCGACGAAGCGATTTTAAAAGTTTTGACGTTTTCGGACGTGGCGTTATTCTGCTTCGGGTATATCTATCTTCAACTTCAAATTAACAAAATGATTAAGGCGGAAATTTTTGCTCCGACGTTGTGAAAAATTTTTGCGTAACTTACGCAATTATGTTTTTGAAATTTTTTTTATAATACTAACTAAACCCAAAAGACTTAAAAATAAAATTTTTTTCAGGAGGTTAGTTTTTACTATGAAAAAAAGTATCGTAGTATTAGCAGCAGTTGTTTTCGCTATTTCAGCAGTCGCAGCTTTCGCGGCCACAGATGCACTCGTTGGAGCTTGCATTTATAAGTTCGATGACACGTTCATGACCGGTGTCCGTAACGCAATGCGCGCAGAGATGGAACGTCAGGGCGGCGAGCTTGAGATCGTTGACTCACAGAACCGTCAGCCTATGCAGAATGACCAAGTTGACGCCTACATCTCCAAAGGCTCAAACGCTCTTATCGTCAACCCCGTTGACCGTACAGCAGCCGAGCCCCTCATGAACAAAGCTAAGGCCGAAGGTCTTCCGATCGTTTTCATTAACCGCGAGCCTTATGCCGAAGTCATGAACGCTTACGACAAAATTTGGTACGTCGGAGCAAAAGCCGAAGAGTCCGGCACACAGTCAGGCCAGATTATCGTTGACTACTTCAAGTCGCACCCCGAAGCCGATAAGAACAAAGACGGCAAAATCCAGTACATCATGCTTCGCAGCGAACAGGGACATCAGGACGCAGTCCTTCGTACAGAATACTCAACGCAGGCAATGAAAGATGGCGGATTTGAAATCGTAGAGCTTGGCAGCGACACAGCAAACTGGGACAAAGTTCAGGCTACTGACAAGATGAAGGGCTTTATTTCCGCGGTCGGCGTTGACAACATCGAAGCAGTCCTTGCGAACAACGACGATATGGCACTCGGCGCGATCGAAGCTCTTAAAGCTGAAGGCTACAACCTCGGCGACGCTTCAAAATATGTTCCTGTCGTTGGCGTTGACGCTACAGCCCCGGCACTTGAGGCCATGAGCAAAGGCGAAATGCTTGGAACAGTTCTTAACGACGCTGACAACCAGGGCTTCGCAGCCGTGAAAGTCGCAGTAATCGCAGCTGACGGCGGCGCAGTAACCGAAGAGTCAATCGGCTACAAGATCACCGACGGCAAATACATCTGGATCCCCTACAGACCCGTTACTGTTGAAAATTACAAAGAGTTCATGAAATAGAATTAGGAGTTAGGAATTAGGAGTTAGGAATGATTTCCCGGCTCCTAATTTTCTTGTTAAAATCCTCACTCCTCACTGAAACGAACGAGAGGTGAATTTTTCTTGCGTAAGATTTTTTTAATCACATTAACTTTCCTGCTTATCCTTTCATTTTCAGCAATCGCTCATGCAGATGAAATTAAAATTGGCGCGTGCATTTACAGATTTAACGATGCTTTCATGCTTCGCTTTAGAAACGCAATGAGCGCGGAAAGTGAAAAGCTCGGCGCAAAAATCGAAATCGTTGACGGTCGCGACGACCCAACAACTCAGAACGAACAAATTGACAATTTCATAACGGCGGGCGTGAACGTCTTAATAATTAACCCCGTTGACCGAATGGCCGCGCAGCCGATGATTGACAAAGCCAAGGCCGCAAATATTCCCGTTGTGTTTATTAACAGAGAGCCGACTGAAGAAATGTTAGCTTCATACGAAAAAGCTTATTACATCGGAGCTAAGGCCGAAGAGTCAGGCACGGAAGCCGGAGAATTAATCGCGGAATATTTCAAAGCGCACCCCGAAGCCGATAAAAATCACGACGGCAAACTTCAATTTGTTTTATTAAAAGGCCAGAACGGACATCAAGATATGATTTTACGTTCTAAGTATTCCGTCGAAGCTATCAAGAACGCCGGTATTGAGCCTGTCGAACTTGCAAGCGCGATCGCTAATTGGGACAAGCTTCAGGCTATGCAGATTATGAATGCTTTCACTATGGCACTTGGCCCGGAGAACATCGAAGCCGTTATCGCGAATAATGACGAAATGGCCCTCGGTGCTATCGAAGCTCTAAAGAACAGCGACTATAACAAAGGCGACAAAGATTTTTATATCCCTGTTGTCGGAGTTGACGCGAACGCTTCCGCGCTTGACGCTATGGACAAAGGCGAAATGCTCGGGACGGTCTTGAATGATGCTGACAATCAAGGCACAGCCGCAGTGAGATTGGCAAATGCTCTTGCGTCCGGCAAAGATATTAAAGCGATCGGCTATGAAATTACAGATAATAAATATATCTGGATTCCTTATCAGAAAGTAACAAGAGGTGAGAACAAGTGAGCGAGTATTTACTCGAAATGAAGAACATCACGAAGGTTTTCCCGGGCGTTAAAGCTCTCGACAATGTTAATCTAAACGTCAGAGCCGGAACTGTTCATGCTCTAATGGGCGAGAACGGCGCGGGCAAGTCTACGTTAATGAAATGTCTTTTCGGAATTTACAATCCCGACGGCGGAGAAATTTTCCTTGAAGGCAAGAAAGCTAACATTCATTCGGCGCGTCAGGCAATGGATCAGGGCATCGCAATGGTTCATCAGGAACTTCACCCGATCCGCTTCCGTTCCGTTATGGAAAATGTTTATCTCGGACGATTCCCCGGTCATATGGGAGTCGTTGACCATAAGACAATGTACGAGAAAACAAAAGCCCTCTTTGAAGATTTAGAGCTTGACGTTGACCCCCTCGCGCTTGCCGGTGAACAGTCCGCAGCTATCTTACAGATGATGGAAATCGCCCGCGCTGTCGACATGAAAGCGAAAATTATTATCCTTGACGAGCCGACTTCATCATTATCTGACCGCGAAGTCGAACATCTTTTCAAAATTATTAATCGTTTGCGTGCGCAGGGAGTTGCTTTCATTTATATATCGCACAAGATGAAAGAAATTCTTGAAATTTCCGACGAAGTTACAATCATGCGCGATGGTCAGTATGTCGGCACTTGGCCAGTTACTGACAAAGCAACGGGCGAGAAGCTCACGATCGACTTCATCATTAAACAAATGGTCGGGCGCGAAATGACTAATCAGTTCCCGCCGCGTGAAGGCAAGCCTAGCGACGAAGTAGTTTTAAAAGTTGAACACGTCTGCTCGCCGCTCAAAAAGTCTTTCCAAGATGTCAGCTTTGAACTTCACAAGCAAGAGATTTTGGGAATCGGCGGACTTGTCGGCGCGCAGAGAACGGAATTTGTTGAAGCTCTCTTCGGTCTTCGCGGCATAGCGTCAGGAGAAATTTATCTCAACGGCGCGAAGTATACGAACAAAAATCCCGGCTTCGCAAAGTCGAAAGGCCTTGCGCTACTCACTGAAGAGCGACGAGCCACGGGAATTTTCGGAATCCTTCCGATTCTTGAAAACACCGTCATAGCTAACCAGAAAAATTACGCGAGCCTCGGGATTTTGAACGAAAAGAAAATGCGCGTCGAAGCTGCCGAAGAATGCAAGAAATTAAACGTCAAGACACCAAGCCTTGAAACTTTGATTCAAAATCTTTCCGGCGGAAATCAGCAGAAAGTTTTAATCGCGCGTTGGCTGCTCACGAATTCGGACATTTTGATTCTTGACGAACCTACGCGAGGCATCGACGTTGGAGCAAAGTATGAAATTTATAACATCATGCTTGAACAGATCGCGCTTGGCCGTTCGATAATAATGATTTCGTCAGAAATGCCGGAATTAATGGGAATGTCAGACCGCATTATGGTAATGTGCGAAGGCCGCGTAACAGGATTCTTGAACAAAGGCGAATATTCGCAAGAAAAAGTCATGGCACTTGCAACGCAGTTTGCAACGCATAACGCAGCGTAATTTTATGAAAGGAGAAAAATTTTAATCATGGCAGAAAATGTTTCAAAAACAAAAAAACTGTTCACTGTCGGAGGACTTATAGTCCTTGCGTTGGGAATAATTCTTTACTTCGCTGAAGCTCCGCTCGGACTCAACAGAAAAATTTATGACCTCCCGATATTCTTGATCATTATCGGGCTTGGATTTGCTCTTAAAGGCTTTATGTCGAAGGCCAAGAGCGAGAACGAGTTAGACCTCGGAAGCAAGACTTTCGGAGAATTTCTTACGAACAACGCGATTTTATTGGCAATGCTCGTGCTTGTCGTTGTAATTTGTATCTTACAGCCTCGCTTCATGCAGATTCGAGTTGCGCTTGACATTCTCACGCAGTCATCAACGAAATTAATAATGGCTCTCGGAATTTGCTTCACGCTGTTAATCGCAGGCACGGACCTTTCAGCCGGTCGTATGGTAGGACTTGCGTCGGTCGTTTCGGCTTCAATGATGCAGACAGCGACATACGCGAACAGATTCTTCCCGGACCTTCCGCAGGTTCAGGTTTGGATGCCGATTATTATCGCTATCGTCGCTTGTATGATTTTCGGAGCGTTGAACGGCTTTTTAGTTGCAAAGTACGACATGCACCCCTTCATAGCGACATTGGCGACGCAAGTTATTATTTACGGAGCTTGCTCACTTTACTTCGACATGCCGCCTAATAATTCACAGCCTATCGGAGGAATTAGACCCGACTTTGCACAGCTTGGTCAGATGAGACTCTTCGCAGGAATTTATAAAGGCTTCCCCGGAATTTCAATTTTAATTCCGATCGCCGTAGTAATTTGTATTATTATCTGGTTCGTTCTTAATAAGACCGTTTTCGGCAAGAACGTCTACGCAATCGGCGGCAACCGTGAAGCGGCGGTCGTTGCGGGTATCAACGTTTTCAGAAACATCATGGGAATTTTCATTCTTGCTTCGTGCTTATACGGAATTGCGGGCGTTCTCGAAGCGGCTCGTACAGCCGGAGCGACGAACAACTACGGCAACGGCTACGAACTTGACGCTATTGCGGCGTGCGTCGTCGGCGGCGTATCACTCAGCGGCGGTATCGGTAAAGTTGGCGGAATCGTCATGGGCGTTTTGATTTTCACGATCATTCAGTACGGTCTTCAGTTTATAAACGTCTCGCCGATGTGGCAGCAGGTTATCAAGGGCGTAATTATCGCCGTCGCTGTTGCAATCGACTTAACAAAATATCGCAGAAAGTAAATTTCAAATCCTGATTTTCATTTAAGCAAAAAAAATTCCCCTCTCTGAAACTTAAATCAGAAAGGGGATTTTATTATGCCTGCCCTGCAAGGGCTATCTCTTCAAGTTCACGACTTCTTCAAGAATCTGATCGCTTACCGTAACCGTTCGGGCATTCGCTTGGAAGCCTCTCTGCGCGATTATCAAATGCGTAAACTCTTCAGTTAAATCGACGTTCGACATTTCTAAATACTGCGACATTATCGAGCCTTTGCCGTTCGTGGTCGCGCCGTCTATATTAGCGTTGCCGGAGTTCACTGACGCTTGGAACATCGTGTTGCCGACTTTTTCAAGTCCCTGTTCGTTTGCGAACGTCGCGAGCGCCACGCGGTAAAGCGGAATGTTCACGCCGTTGTCATAAGAGCCGGTGATTAATCCGTTTTGAGCGACAGAATAATTTTTCAAAACTCCCATGGTGTAGCCGTCCTGATAAACGGGCTTTGTCGTCGTCTCTGAAGCGAACTGTGTAACACCGTCAAGAGCCGTGCCGCCGCTTCCAACTCCGCCGCCGAAGTTCAAAGTTACAACGCTGTTCGGTTGCCCCGCGAGGCTAAACGGTATCGTCAATTCTACTTCAGCGTTCGGGTATCGTTCGCTGTTGTCGCCGCGACGAGATTTTTCTTCGTCATCTGCGAAGGCGTTGCTGATTCGTCCGGAGCCGTCAAATTCAATTTCGCCCGAACGCGGGGTTGGAATTATATTCACGAGTTTATCAAGCCCGGTCTGTTCGTCCTTTTCAACAAGGAACGCTTCCCAGCGCCAACGGTTTTCCGTGATTTTCTTGAACGTAACTTCGAGAGTGTGTTCTTTGCCGTTATCGTCGTAAATCGTGAGCTTCGTTGCGTGATAGCCGCCCTGATATTCTGTTCCGAGCGTGTCCCATGAGCCCGCTGTTCCAGTCGGAGCCGGTGTATCGAGGTTCTTGGCCGCCTTGAAAGTCAAAGTGTCAGTTGCGCTTGAAGTTTTGCTTGATGAGCCGACATCAATCGTGAAATTGACGCCGCTAAAATTTTGTCCGCCGATATTAACGGCGTCATCTGTAATTCTATAGCCCATAGGCGCGTCGGCGTTCGTTGAGTTCCAAACGACTGATTCAAACGTTCCGTCAGCGTTGAAATAAACGGTTGCTTCAAGTCTGTGCATTGTGGGTGAGCTTGTTAAAGTAACGGTGTCGGTGTCGGAGTTGCTGTAGCCATAATACCAGAGTTTCATATCCGCGGCTGTCTTTGAAAGGCTCGAACCGTCATTAACTTGTAGCGTAGTGCTTTCGTCAAACTCGGCGATGAAATTATATTCGACTTCATGAACGGCAGTTTGTACAGTTGGCGTGGCTGTGGTGTTGTCAACGTAAGTAACTGTCGGCGAGCCTTTAAGCTGGAAGTTCGTATATTTCATGTTGTCCTTCAAGTTGTAAGTAAAGCTCGACGGTTCTAACTTAACTTGAGTGATTGCCGTTGTGCCTGCAGGAACAGTACCTCCTGCACGCGCTTCAATATCAGCTTTAAGATGCTGGCCTGTTCTCGCTGTAACCTCTGTATCTCCGTTCCAAAGGCTTAATTTTCTAATTTTCATTTCGCCTGTCGTGTCGTCATACTGAGCCGCGAAATACTGCGGAGGAGTTTGCCCGGGGAATTGATAAATCGGAACGAAATATTTATCAAGCTCTTCCTGTTCTAATGTGGGATAAGTAGGATTACCTGTTCCATCATAAATTCCTGTGGCCGTATTTGTTACTGTACCGACTCTCGTATCGAACCAGCCGACAAAGTTGGGTTCTTGATCTTCTGCTGTGCTATAAGGTGTCGCAGATGGGGTCGAAATCGTAGCCGCACCGCCCGCTGCAGTAGGAGCTCCCGCTGTCAATCTCGGAAGAGCGAGTTCAGGCAGTCCTGTATCGTTGTTGACGCCTGTAATATCAAATTTTAATGTCGTCGTTGCCGTTCCGTTTTCGAGTTTGACATCAAGATAATGAATATCGCCCGACGCTCCGTTGAGACTGTTAGTAGTCGTGGGTGATCGCACGCCGGTTGTTAAAAAGCTTACGTCGTACTCTGCTCCTGCGATATTGAGCGAGGCTTTGCCGGTGTCGCTGCCGTTCCAAGCTGCGAAAGCGTTGAAGGGCAAGTCTGCGAATCCGTATGAAAGATAAGCGCT
>JAFSUP010000102.1 GCA_017445205.1 Synergistaceae bacterium | reverse complement strand
GTCGGGAGTGATGCTGACATCGTGATACTTGAACAAGATCCATTCTTAGTGAAGCCGGAAGAAATTTCTTTGATTGACGTTACTATGACTTTTGCGGCTGGTCATCTGGTTTATGAGTCAGGAGCGTTATAAAAGGGGGAAAATTTTTATGAATAAACGAAGTGCTGGAATATTATTGCCAATTACGTCTCTTCCTTCAAAATTTGGAATTGGAGATTTTGGGCCGGAGGCTTTGAATTTTGCTAAATTTCTTCATGACGCCGGGCAAAAATTATGGCAAGTCTTGCCACTGACGACGATTGACTCGGGCTGCGGAAACTCGCCTTATAGTCCGACATCGGCATTTGCGGGAAATTTTTTGTTGACTAGCCCGGAGCTACTTGTGAGCGATAATTTAATTTTATCTGACGAACTCAACAGGCTCGCCGCAAAGTATGATTTCAACAAAGACCCTGATAAAGTTGATTACGAGGCAGCGCGCGAATTTAAGACTGAAGTTTTGAACGCGGCGTATAAGCGTTATGTCAAGATTGGCGGCGGGAAGTTCGAGGCGTTCAGAAAGTCTGCTTCGTGGCTGCGTGATTTCGCTTTGTTCAGTGTGATTAAGCAGGCGAACGGCGGCGCGCCGTGGTACGAATGGCCGGACGAATTAAAACACCATGAGCCAGACGCAATTAAAAATTTCAGCGCGGAATATTCAAATGAGATAGCGCGACAAGAGTTTTATCAGTTTATATTTTTTATGCAGGCCTCTGAACTTCGAGAGCGTCTTAAAAAATTAAATATAGAACTCGTGGGCGACATGTCGCTTTACGTAACGCGCGATTGTGCAGACGTGTGGCAAAATCCGGGTCTCTTTGACTTCGATGAAGATTTGAATCCCGTAACTGTCGCAGGAGTTCCGCCGGATTATTTCAGCGCTACGGGCCAACTTTGGGGAAATCCGACTTACAAATGGGATGTCATGGAGCAGCAAGGTTTTAAATGGTGGATCGAGAGATTAAAAACTCTTTTCTTGTTGTTCGATAAAGTTCGAGTTGATCATTTCCGCGGGCTTGTTGCATATTGGGCAGTGCCATACGGTGAAACGACTGCACAAAACGGCGAATGGGTCGACGTTCCGTATGAAAAATTTTTCGCGTGCCTGAAAGAAAATTTTCCGACGATGCCATTCTGGGCCGAAAATCTTGGAATTATTACGCCCGATGTCGAAGCGTTAAGAAAGAAAATGGAATTGCCGGGAATGCTCGTTTTACATTTTGCATTCGGAAATCCTGCGGATAATCCTTACGCGCCTCATAATTACACTAGAGATAGCGTTGTTTACACTGGCACTCACGATAATAATACTTCGCGCGGGTGGTTCGAGAACGACGCAACCGAAGACGAAATCAAAAATTTCTCTTCATATGTAGGTCGCGACATAATGGACGGCTATATTTTCACGAGTGAAGTAACGCGCTTGGCCGTGAGTTCAGTTGCTGATACGGCGATAATCCCGATGCAGGATTATTTGAGATTAGGCGCCGAGGCCCGGACTAACACGCCGTCAACGCCTACGGGAAATTGGGCATGGCGAATGCGCGAAGGCGCTATCCCTGACGGGCTCGCAGACAGAATTAAAGCAGCGTGTTCTCTTTACGGCCGCGTATAAGATAAGTAGGAATTAGGAGTGAGGGATTAATTTTCCCTCATTTTATTTTGTAAATTCGTGCTTCAAGTGGCTGTAATTCCGAATCGTCGAAAACTTTTTCACTTGAAAGAACCAAATTTTTATTCACGATTTCAGCCGGGACTTTCACAGGCTTGAGAGAGAAATTTACAAGCGTCGTGAGAGTTTCGCCATTAAAAGAACGTTCAAAAGCAAAAATTTCTTCGCTGTCTGAAAAAATTTCTTTGTAGTCGCCCGCAATTAATGTTTCATGCGCTCTTCTTAACGCTCCTAACTTTCTATAAAACGCAAGCACCGAATCTGAATCTTTTTCTTCAGCTTCGGCGTTTATAGTTTTATAATTCTCATTCACCGGCAGCCACGTCTTGACACCTTCGGGCGAAAATCCCGCGTTGGCTTCGTCGTTCCATTGCATAGGCGTTCGGGCGTTATCTCTGCTGAAGTAGCGAACGAATTTCATAGCGTCGTCTGGCGAAAAGCCTTCTTTAATCGCGAACTCGTATTGACCGTGCGAAGATATGTCATTATATTTTTCAATGTCGTTCCATGATACGTTGGTCATTCCTAGTTCTTGGCCTTGATAAATAAAAGGCGTTCCGCGCATCGTCATTAAGACCGTTGCAAGAGCTTTCGCGGCCTTCTTAGGGTCAGCGCCTTCGGGGAAGAAATGATTAACGCTTCGAGGCTGATCGTGATTTTCAAAGAAGATTGGATACCAGCCATTATCACGCGTTGCCTTCTGACTGTTTGAAAGCGCGCGCTTCAGGTCCGTCAATTTCCATTCTTTAGGGTAGCACCAAATTTCAGCAGCATCGAAAGGTAAATCGACGTGGCTAAATTCAAATAGCATGTCGAAAACTCCATCTTTGCCTACCCACTCGGGCAACTCCCTAGCACTGACGCCGTTAGCTTCGCCGACAGTGAAAATATCTTTGCCGTCGAAAACTCTGTGCTTAAATTCACGAAGAAAATCTAAAATTCCTGGCTGATTCGCCGTCATCGTGTGAATGTTCACAGTTCCATCTTTGCCATCGGGCTTGCCGTCAGTGAAAGTTCTAGGCTTCTTGATGTAAGTGATAGCGTCGATTCTGAAACCGCCTACGCCTTTCGAGAGCCAGAAGTTCGCGGCGTCATATAAAGCGCGTCTGACGTCAGGATTATTCCAATTTAGATCGGGCTGTTCTTTTGCGAACGTATGAAGATAATATTGTTTCCGTTCTTCGCACCAAGTCCAAGCGCTCCCGCCGAAAATTGCGCGCCAGTTAGTTGGCTCTTTGCCGTCCTTAGCGTCGCGCCATATATACCAGTCTGCTTTAGGATTTTTTGTATTTTTCTTCGACTCAAGAAACCATTCGTGTTTGTCGGACGTGTGATTAAAAACTAAATCCATGACGATTTTAATATCTCGCTTCTTAGCTTCGGCCAAGAGCTTGTCGAAGTCGTCCATAGAGCCGAAACTTTCATTTATGCCGGTGTAGTCTGCAATGTCATAACCGTTATCGACCATTGGCGAAGGATAAACGGGAGTGATCCATATTGCGCCAACGTCAAGCGATTTAAGATAATCGAGCTTGCTCGTAATGCCGTTGATGTCGCCGGAGCCTGTTCCGTCCGTGTCAAAAAAACTTTTCGGGTAAACCTGATAGACGGGTTTGCACTGCCACCATTTGAGATTATTTTCTTTCATGTCTTTTTCACCTGCGAATCCTGTTGAACTTAAAAACGTAAATAAAAATAAAATTGCAAAAAATTTTTTCATTTTACGGCCTCCTATATAAAAATATAAAAAACGTACCGCCTAAGAGATTTTTGAGGAGCGGCAACGAATTTTAATTTTTAATTTTGTTTTTTTGGTTAGAGTTTCAGATTTTTAGAAAAAGATTTCGGCGGAACCATTTTCATCTAATTTAACTACACAGCGAAGAGGCTCTATTATCTGATCAGCGAAGGCGACGGGGAATAATTTATCGTCTTCATCATTGAGAATATAGAACGTATAGCGATACTTGTCGCTATTCTCAAAATCTTCGCGGATTTCTCTAACGTCGATTTCACCGCGCGAGATGTCGCCGATAGGTGCAAGAATTTGCTCCCAAATTGCTTTCTGACGTTCGGGCAACAAGTCTAGGAGATCTTGCTTTATGCCTTCTTCGTAAGGCCCTGTTGCTGCTACGTGAGTGTGATGAACTACCGGGGTTTTAGGCTCGTCGGGTTCAGGTTTAGAAATTTTAGGTGCTTCTTTAACTTCGATTTTCTTTTCCTCAATTGGCGCGGGCGGTGTAATAATTTCCGGCTCTGGTTCTTGAGTTTCACGAGGCACAGCGATTTCTAAAATCTCTACTTCCGGCCCCGCTATAGACGGCTCAGGGATTATATCCGGTTCCGACTCTGCGACAGCTTCGGTAGAAATTTCTTTTTCTTTCTCACGTTTTGGGCGGCCGGGTTTTCTTTTGGGAATTTCGATAGAAGAGGCTTTCCCTTCAAGGCGCTTCAAAAGTTCTTCGGCAACTTCTTTGTAACACTGCGCGGATTTAGACTTCGGCGAATATTCAAAAATTGACATTCCCATGCTTGACGCTTCGATTAGACCGACGCTTTGCGAGATATAGCTTTCAAAAAGTGCGTCGCCGAAACTTTTTCGGACTTCGTCAAAAATGCTGTGCGCGATATAAAGCCGCGGATTATAATTTGTCATCAAGATTCCGAGAATTTCAAGCTGATTTCCAAGTCGTTCGCTTAAAACTGAAAGAGAACTTTCGAGCAGCTTCAAGCCGAACAAACTATAAAATCCTCCGTCCATCGGCACAATGATTTTATCGCACGCCGCTAAAACGTTCCGCGTGAAAATTCCAAGTTGCGGGGGACTGTCAAGAATTACATAATCGTATCTGTCGGGCGAAATATGTTTTAACGCGTCGCGCAAAAGAGTATCGTTATCGAAAAGGCCGGATTCGTTCAGCTCCGCCATAACGAGATTTAACGAACTCGGAATAATATCGACGCCTTCTTTGTGTTTTACTATGTCGTCCCACTTCGCACCGCCTGAAAGTAAATCAAAGACTTGCGGGTCAGTCGGTCCCGGCGTAACGCCGAAACCCGCGCTTAAATTGCTCTGTGGGTCCATATCGACGACGGCAATTTTTCGGCCTGACTTCGCGAGCGCAACTGCGATATTTTGGCAGGCGGTTGTCTTTCCTACGCCGCCTTTGAGATTGCAAAAACCTAATGTAATCACTTCGTCACCTGCTCCTGATTTTTGAGGAATGCTTCAATTTCTGCGTTCTTGTGAGTATTAAGACTTTGTTTATAAAGTTCCAGAGCTTCTTTAATTTTTCCGGCCTTGTAAAGCGAATTTGCTTCTTTAATTTGTTTGTTTGCGGCTTCGACGGCGTTATTTTCTTTCACAACCTCGAAGAGCCGTGCCGCCCATTTCTGTAAATCTGGATTCGGAGAAATTTTCAAAGCCTTCCTATATAACTCGAGAGCTTCTTCATTCTTACCGTTGGCGTAGAGTTCATCAGCGGCCTTAATAATTTTTTGGGCGTCAGCTTTAGTTCCGATTCCAAAATCTTCAGGGCCTCTTAATTCAGCGTCAGGGTGTAATCCTCTGTTGCGGCTTAATTGTTGGATTCGTTGACGAGCGTTTTCATTTTCCCAAACGTTTACGCTTTCATGATAACGCGTGAGAGCTTCTTGAAGATGATTTTTTCGTTGAAGGTCTTGTCCTTCTCTGAATAGCGCACTAGCTTGACGTTCGCGCCTTGAAATCACGCTTTGAAGTTCGTCGAGATGTTGTCTTAAAGTCGCGTCGGGGTTGCTCATTATGCTGGCTGTGTAGTGAGTGAAAGCGTCTTGAAGTTTGCCTTCTTTTTCGAGAGATTGTCCTTCACTTGCATAACGATCGGCGTCGGCGATTAGCTCAAGACGTTTGCTAATTTTGTCCATTCTGTCGGCGATGGCGTCGGACGAAACGATAGCGATACTTTTTGCGTAATATTCAAGAGCTTCTTCGTACATGTTTTCATTGTCATAAGCCGAAGCAGTATCGCGGAGCCAGTTCGCACTTTGTTGCAGAAGTCGCTGCTCGTTGACTTTCATTTCTTCAGTTTTAATTTTTTCTGGAGCGTCATCGAGCGGCCAAATAACTTGCGCGGCGCGGAGATTTCTTAAAGCATCATCAAATTTTTTTTCAACGTCTAATGCTTCGGCGTCTTCGCGAAGTTTTTGAGCCTTTGTGAATTTTGCGTAATTTATATTCATGACGCGCAAGCCTTCAGAAATTTCAGAATCTCGCGGTGAAAGGCTCATCGCTCTCGTTGCAAGTTCGACGGCCTCGGAATAATTTTTATTTTCCCATAAGTCCTGCGCTCTTTGCCAACTTTGCCACGCTTCGCGCTCGTTTGAACTTTCTTCAAATGTTGAAACCGGCACCGTGATATTCACTGTCCCTGAACCACTTCCGAGTTTAACACCATTAGCATTAAACGCCGTAACGGAAACTTCGCTCTCGCCGATAGAGCCGCGCTTGATTGAAACTTCATTGCCGTTTTCGCTCACGATTGCTGTAGCTGCGTCGGTCGTCCATTTGAATGTCGGCTCGCCTTTGAACTCCGGCTCAAAAGTCGCGCTGATTTTCACGGGGGCATTCGCCATCAGAGATTCGGGGCTTAAAACATAATTTGAACGTTTGTCAGCGTCCCAAAGGGTCAGCGGCTTATCGACTACGACAGCGATATTAATTGCAAATTCTTCAGGGTCAATCATTGTTTCAGAACTTGAAACTAATTTCCCTGATCGGTCGAGAAAGGACGCGACAACTTTTATAGGCTCCGTATCGAGAGGAGTAAAAGCGCACTCAAGCCCGCCTGCGCGAAGAGAAATTCTATCTGGAGTTTTGCCCGTCGTGGGACTAACTGACCACTCTACGGAACCTCCCGCGGGAATCTGTGAAGTTTCAACAGAAAGAACCGTCTGCTCGCCGACGTGTGCAGGGTCTTTAATAATGATTGGAGAAGCTGCCAACGACACAGAAGCGAATGATGCCATCGCGAAAATTAAAAGTATACGAAAACTTTTCATGTGCATGAAAGAAAATTCCTCCTTAAAAATCTTTGGCAATTTATGAAAATTTATTTTAGTTTTGATAATTATACATTGAAAAATCTTGCTGTGTGATTTAATCTTTACGTGCCCCCGCGAAAAAAAATTTTTTCCAGATATATAATGTGCAAAAATTTTCTGGGAGATGAGAAACAAAATGTTCGTGAAATTTGCGGCGCGTTCAGATGTCGGACATGTCCGAACGAATAACGAAGATAATTTTTTCTGCAATGGAATTTTCAGCGAGACTCCCACGAGCGCGCAAGGAGTTTCGGAAGCGCCCTGCGTGTTTGCGGTTTGTGACGGAATGGGCGGCGAAGATTTTGGCGAAGTTGCATCGTTAAAGACCGTTGAAAAACTTGCGGAGCATTGTGAAAAAATTAAATTTGGAAATTATGAAGCCGTCGAAGAATTTGTAAAAGCTGCGAACGCTGCGGTGATGACGTTTGCAAAGGAGCAAAATAGCAGAGCGGGAACGACGTTGGCACTTGTTGTAATTTCCGAAGATTTTTTCACGGCGTATAACCTCGGCGATTCAAGGATTTATGTATTAAAAGAAGAAAATCTCTTACGCGTTACAGATGACCACACTGTCGCCGAAGAGAAAGCGCGAATGGGATTAATCACACCTCGCAAAGCACAAACTAGCCACGAGCGGCATATCTTAACAAAATTTGTTGGAATATCGGACGATCCATTTGTGATTTCGCCGGACGCTAGCGGGCCTCACCACGTGAACGAAGTAAAAAGAGTATTACTATGTTCCGACGGACTTACAGAAATGCTAACTCATCGAGAAATTTCAGAAATTGTAAGTGGTAATTATGATGTTTCAGTTTCTGTTGATAAATTAATCGAAGCCGCCTTAGAACGGGGCGGGAAGGATAATGTAACGTGCGTACTTCTTGAATTTACAAATGAGATACAAAAATAAAATTTGATAGGAGCGTTAAAAATGGGTAAATTAAAAATTGCAATTTTGTTTTTATTTTTGCTAGCGTCAGTTGCTGCCGCTGATTCGCCGAATAAATTTGAAAATTTTCCAACGTTAGGACGATGCACCGGCAGCGGCGTAAGACTTCGTGAAGACCCTGGCACAGATTCAGAGATTCTTGGCAAATTAAACAGAGATGATTCTGTCGTAGTTTTAGATCGTTTTATAACTGACGGCGATGTCTGGTACGAAGTGGATCATCCGACGCAAGAAGGCAGCGCGTTTGTTTTTGGTAAGTATCTCGAAGCTGTATATTCTGAAAATTATCAGGATAATCCCTTGCACAAGTTGATAATGCAGTTGTATCTGACTTACGGAATTACACCAGAAAAAGCTGTATCATTATTGGGCAAGCCTAAAAATGAAAAGCGCGATACAATCGGTGGCGGCGAGTATGAACGCGTTTCAATGTCGTGGAAAAATTGCAGCGTCGAATATGTGGGTAATTTGCTAACATCAGTCGTAATTTCAGGCGGCGATAAGGCTTTTGGCAATATAAAAATCGGAGATAGCGCGGACAAATTAATACAAAATTTTGGAGAGCCAAGCGACCAATCCACCGGAGCGTACTCGTATCAAGAAAGCGAAATTGTATATATAAACTTTGATGTTGATAAAAACAGAGTCAAAAACATGAGTTATCAAGTCTATTACGACATTGAAGAATAAAAAATTACGCCGCGCCCTCATAAAATACAAAAGGACACGGCGTTATAAAAATTATTGTTGTATGTCTGCTTCTTCGTTTTGTTGTTCTTGCTCGATTTTCGAGAGATTAAGCAGTGTTATTCGATGGTCTTCGAGCGCTTCCACTTTAATTTTCCAGCCGCCATATTCAAAAATTTCTCCTGCTTCAGGGAAACTTCCTGACAACGTTAAAACAAGTCCGCCTAGGCTTTCAGCGTCATCACTTTCAAATTCGGAGCCAAGCGAATCGCTCAAATTTTCCAGGCTAATTCCACCTTGTACCATGTAAGAACCGTCATCGAGTTTTTGAATTTCAGGGACTTCCTGGTCGTATTCATCTTGAATTTCGCCGACTATCTGTTCTAAAATATCTTCCATTGTTACAAGTCCAGCCACTCCGCCATACTCATCGACGATTATTGCAATGTGAATATGTTCGCGTCGCATGTTTTCGAGAAGTTCAGCGGTACGAATGGTTTCAGGGACAAAAATTGGTTTTCGTAAAAGAGTTTTTACTTCACAAGTTAAATCTGAATCAAGAAGATTTTTAAGTGTATCTTTGACGTATAAAATTCCGATTATGTTGTCGGGACTTTCCTCATAGACAGGGATTCTTGAGTGTCCTTCATTAATGAAAAGTTTTACAGCATCGGCTAGAGTATCATCAGCTTCAAGCGCTATCATGTCTGTGCGTGGTATCATAATTTCATGCACGCGTCTTTCGTCGAAATCTATGATGCCATCTATCATTCTGCGTTCGCTTGCTTCAAGAGCGCCGCTTTCTTCTCCAATTTTTACTAATTGCTCGATGTCGTCGCGCGTAACAAATACTTGCTGCGTTCCCAAGTCTATATGCAGTAAAAATCCAATCGCTTTAACACATTTTTTCATTGCCCAAGCCGCTGGAGCTATCAAAAAAGCCAGAATTCTAAGTATCGGCGCAGCAAATATTAAAACATTCTCAGAATACACCATTGCCGCACTTTTTGGTAAAATCTCGCCCAAAATCACGATTAAGACCGTCATAACAGGCACTGTAATGACAAGAGCGCCGGAGCCGAAAAATTCAATTATAACACTTGATGCGAGCGCCGAAGCCGAGATGTTCACTACATTATTTGAAATTAGACAAACTGTAAGAGCCTCTTGTGTGTCATCAATCAGCCATTGAAAAGTGGAATTTAAAAATTTGTATTTTCCTTGTTCTTGTAAAGTTCGTAATTTTCCTGTGCCGGTTGCGGTTATGGAAGTCTCTGCACCACTGAAAAAAGCTGAAAGTAAAAACAAAATTACAAAACCCAAAATTACTCCAGTCATTTAATTTCCCTCCTGTGATAAAGCAGCAAGAATTTTGGATTTTATATCGTCCTGTTTTTGCCACATAATTTTTTCTTTCTCTTCCGTGTCGTGATCGAAACCTAACAAATGTAAAAAAGAATGAGCAATCATTAAACAAATTGCTTCACGTTCATTAAGTTCGGGGTGAAGTCGCGCTGTTTCTTCGGGACAAATTACGATGTCGCCTAAGATAAGCACAGGAATTTCAAAAAACTCATCTTCAATCATTGGAAACGATAAAACGTCAGTGGATTCATCAATATTTCTGTATTCACGATTTAGCGTGCGAATATCGTCAGGAGCTACAAACGTCAAAGAAATCTCCGCGACTTCAAAATTTTTAGATTTTGGATAAATCTCTATTAGCTCACTTTCAAGAACATCACTAACTTTTTCAAAATTAAAATTTGAGCTACTACTATCGCCCTCTTTAGTGCCCGATGAGTCTTCAGGCTCATTTATGCGCAATGATAACTTCAAAATTAAAACTAACCTCTCTTTATTTTTTCTTTTCGATTTTTTTGACTTTGCGCGAATGATACATTGATGTCAGAACTGAAATTAGAGTTTCTTTTATAAGAGCCAAATCTTTGAATGTAAAATTCACGTCATCAAATTGATTTTCGTTAATTTTGCTTGTGATAACTTGCTTCACGATTTTTTCAATCGCACTTACACGCTTACTCTTTTCTCTGTTTTTGTCTGCGTCTTCAATTTCGCGAATATTTGCGGCACGAACAGCGGCCTCGACTGAATCTACAATCATTAGCAAAGCTGTTTCGCGAGTTTGTGGACGTGGACCAGGATAACAGAACGATGCCCACTCTACATTTTCGCCTAAAGATACAGCTTTATTGTAAAAATATCTTGTGCATGTTGTACCATGGTGCTCGGCGATAAAGTCCCGGATTCGTTGCGGCAACTTCGCTTCCCACGCAAGTTCTAGGCCATCTTTAACATGTGAGATTATTGTCATAGAGCTTAACATAGGCGACATGTCGTCATGAATGTTTACCCCGCCTTGATTTTCAACAAAGAACTGCGGTTTCCTTAATTTGCCGATGTCGTGATAATAAGCTCCGGCGCGAAGTAAATTGACGTCCATTCCGAGTTTCATTCCTACAGCTTCAATTAAAGTTGCGATTGTAAGACAATGTTGATAAGTTCCGGGGGCATTGCGCTGCAAGTCCCTCAACAACGGACTTGAAGGGTGAGAGATTTCGCGAATACTCAAAATTGAAAGAGTTCCAAGGTACTCCTCGAAATATTGCAAAATCATCATCATCAAATGAGGGATTATGGCCTCAAAAAAGAAAAACAATCCTGCTTCTTGCCAAAATTCGCCAAGTGGTATGAACAATCTAAAATTATCTCGCACAAACGGAGGCCCCTGAATGGTTCTTATCGCCATTTTTACAAGCGTCATCAAAAACGCCATCAAAATAATTCTGCGTGTAACCTGACGGCGTGATTCAGAATTTCTCATCACATAAAACCCGACTATTGCTGCAAAACTTGAAAGAACAACTAAAGTAACTTGCTGCGCGACAGCGTGACTAGTGATTACAAATACACCAGATACAGCCGCCATCATTGCGATACAAAATGCAAGATAATCAGGTAAACATAAGTATGCAATATTAACAGCCGCAAGGCTTCCAGCACCGTAAATTTCTAAACGCGTCGCTAATGTTTCGCAACTCCAAGCCGTTACCATTATGAACGCTACGCACCACCATGTAGGCTTCTGTTCACCGGCTCCGCGCTTCAGAATGTTCAGAAACAAAGGCATCATTAGCGTGAACAAAATTACTACAATTAACTGAACGACAGGAAAAACATCTTCAGTGTAGCCTTGAAGCCTTAATAATACTGCGGTCTGTGTGGTTACAATGTCGCCCTTACTTACAATTACATCTCCAGGTTCTAATTTTCGATCTATAACTGGAACATCTTCTATAGCGGCTTTTCTTGCTAATTCTGTTAAGTCATCATCAATCTTTACGGTGAGATTTCCAAGACGCGTTAGGATTTGATACACAAAATTAGCATCGTTAGGTTGAAGATTAGCCTTGTTAATTTCGCCCCACAAAATCGAAGCCATTAACGCAGTATTGCCACGGAAAACTTTTTCAGATTCGAGCCTATCTATATATGAACTTCCAATTTTATAAGAGGCATTTAAGATTTTCGCTTTATCTTCATCTTTAAGACGCAAGACGGCTCGTAATAGAGCTTCAGGAAATACAGCAAGATAACCGGAGTCGCGTGGGGTGTTTTCTTTCATGTCGCGCAGGGCTTCTAGTCGTCGTTGTAATCGCGTTTTTGCTGAAACATCTCGCACCATAACGCCCACTAAACTGTCATTGACCATTGAGCGCAAAGTGTTTGCTGAAGCCTGATCATCATAACGCATTTGTGAAATTACTCTGTAAGTTTCTGGCGACGGCTTGCCGACCGTGAAACTGTCTCCACGACGTATCAAAACCAGCCACTGAAAAAGCACAATTAAAACACCAGCAATTAATAGAAATATCAAAGGAGTTATGAATTGCGAGATGAATTTGAAATTAATTTTGCTAAAAAAATTTTGTCCCGAAGGGAACAAAGCTCTTGGCCTATTTTTATATTTCATTTTAATTAATGAGGGTTTCGGAATTAGGAATTAGGGGATAAAAAATCCCGTGCCGCTTCCTCATTCTTCACTCCCTGTTAATTTATTTTCGTATTTTTCGTAAGCCTGCACGATTTTTTGAACGATTTCATGACGAACGACATCGGCATAACTCAAATCCATAAATCCGATCCCTTTAATGCCGCCTAAAATTTCACGGACGCTTCTTAAACCTGACGGCGAGCCGCCGGGCAAGTCTATTTGAGTTATGTCGCCCGTAACGACAGCTTTTGAACCGAAGCCAAGGCGCGTCAAAAACATTTTCATTTGTCGAGGCGTCGTGTTTTGAGCTTCGTCAAGAATTATGAAACTTTCATTGAGAGTTCGCCCGCGCATGTAAGCTAACGGCACAATCTCAATAACGCCTTTGTCGGCATAGCGCAAAAATTTTTCCGGTGAAAGTAAATCATAAAACGCGTCATATAACGGTCTGACATACGGCTCGACTTTTTCTCTTAAATCGCCCGGAAGATAGCCAAGGCTTTCGCCGGCTTCAACAGCAGGACGAACAAGAACAACGCGATTGACTTTTCCAGCCTTGAGCATAGAGACGGCTTCACAGACTGCAAGATAAGTTTTTCCTGTTCCGGCCGGGCCTGTAGCAAATAAAATGAAATTGTCGCGAATGGCTTTAATATATGCGCGTTGGCCCGGTGTCTTTGCGCGAATGGGTTTGCCGCGTGCGGTTGTACAGATAATTTCTGAATATAATTCATTGAGTTTAAGTTCACGGCCTTCGGCTAAAGCGTCCATTGCGGCTCTAACGTCGGCGGTGTGGATTTCGTGGCCCTTCTCCGCAACTGATAATAATTCGCGGATTAAATGCCCTGCTATTCGTATAGGTTCAGAATCAGGGCCGCTGATTTTAACGGCCCCGTCTTTAATCGAAAGTGAAACGGGATAACGGTCTTCAATAGCTTTGAAGTTTTCATCGTTCTGGCCGGATAGTCGCGCCAAAACAAAACCGTCCCCGGTTAAAGGTACTTCCATAATTTATGCCGGATATGCCTCCGGTGCGGCTTGTGCCTGAATGCCTGAATCTCTCTTTGTGGCTTTTGCATACTTCTTCGGCAAGAAGTCTTTCGCGACCTGCGGGAACATGATCCATGTTAAAGCGTCTTCGGGTTCTGTTGCCCACGGTTTGCAATCTTCGCGCGCTTTTTCCATTTCCGGAGCGATCTTTTCGCCGGGTCTGCATGTGATAGGCTCTTCGTTGCCAATGGCTAACTTCTGAACTTCTGGATCGACTGGTGCGGGTGGCTGACCATAGTAACCTAAGAAGTACTGGCGAATTTCTTTCGGGAAACTCTTCCAGCGGCCGCGCAAAACGTTCACAGTAGCTTGAGTTCCGACCATCTGGCTTGACGGCGTAACAAGCGGAGGATAACCCATGGCCTTACGAACGACAGGTACTTCGTTAAGAACGTCTTCGAGCTTGTCGATAGCGTTCATTTCTTTTAATTGGTTGACCATGTTGGAATACATGCCGCCGGGGATTTGATAGCGAAGAATGTTAATATCGACACCGGCGATTTCAGGAAGTAAATCTTTGTACTTCTCGCGAAGTTTCTTGAAGTGATTGCAGATTGGGAGAAGGTCGTCCATTTTGATTCCTGTGTCATATTCCGAATTTGCAAGCGCTGCAACCATTGACTCTGTAGGCGGCTGGCTCGTTCCAAGTGCGAACGGTGAAATAGCTGTGTCAACGATTTCGGCACCGGCCTCGATTCCTGAAAGATAAGCCATGCTCGCAAGTCCGGTTGTGTAATGGCTATGAAGCTCAATCGGAATGTCTACTTTCTCTTTGATAGCCTTGACGAGTTTCGCGCAGTCCATCGGGCCAATTAATCCCGCCATGTCTTTAATGGCGATTGAATCCGCGCCCATGTCCTGCATTTGCTTAGCCATGTTTGCGAACGAGTCGAGCGTATGAACGGGCGAAAGGGTGTAGCTCATGCAAAGTTGAAGGTGAGCGCCTTCTTTCTTAACTTGGTCAGCGGCGACTTCAACGTTTCTTAAATCGTTGAGAGCGTCGAAGCATCTTACTATATCGATTCCGTTTCCTACGGCCTTCTTTACGAACTCGCGAACAACATCATCAGCGTAATGACGATAGCCGACGAGATTTTGACCGCGAAGAAGCATTTGTAATTTTGCTTTTTTGACTTTTGCACGGATTAAACGAAGTCTTTCCCACGGGTCTTCATCAAGGAATCTCATAGCGGAGTCGAAGGTCGCGCCTCCCCACATCTCGAGAGCCCAATAACCTGCGTTATCCATATATTCAAGTACCGGGAGCATGTCGCTTGTTCTCATTCGCGTTGCGATCAACGACTGATGAGCGTCACGAAGTCCGGTTTCAGTGATGCGTACTTTCTTTGAACCTGCTGGCATAAATTTATCTCCTTCTGAAAAAAATTTTTGAATTCGTTAATTTGCGTTAATTATACACAATTTTAAGTTAGGAATGAGGGATTAAGAGTTAGAAATTAAAATTTTTGTTCGTGAGTTTTTGCTTCGTTCCAAAATTTGTCAAGTTCTTCGAGAGTGTAATCGGAAAGATTTTTATTTTCGTTTCTTGCTGACTGTTCCATGAACTCAAAACGACGTTTGAATTTTTCACAGACTCCATTTAATGCAGCGTCAGGGTCAACGCCGAGCCTTCGCGCTAAGTTCACTGTCATGAATAAAACATCGCCTAATTCGTCGGCCAAGTGCTTCGGATCATTTTCATTTGCAGCTTCTTTAAGTTCGTTAATTTCTTCATCGAGCTTCGCGAACAAAGGCGCAGGGCTTCCCTTCGGCCAATCGAATCCAACGTGTGCGGCCTTGCCTTGAATCCTGTTAGCTTTAAGCAACGGCGGCAGACCGTCAGGGACTCCCGCTAATATTGAAAGACTTTCGTGTTTCTCTTTACGTTCTTCGGCTTTAATTTTTTCCCAATTCTTTAACACTTCGTCGCTGTCTTTAGCGTCAACGTTTCCAAAAACGTGAGGGTGTCGACGAATTAATTTATCGCAAATCGCCCGAACGACATCTTTAATTTCAAAATCGCCGCGCTCTTTAGCAAGCTGCGCAACAAAGACAACTTGTAATAATAAATCTCCGGCTTCTTCTTTAATGTCGTTAATGTTGCCCTTCGTGATTGCATCAGCGAGTTCATAGGCTTCTTCGGTGATGGGCGTGCGAAGAGTTTCAAGGGTCTGTTTACGGTCCCACGGACAGCCATCAGGCGCGCGAAGTCGTTCTATTATGTTTACAATTTCATCAAAGTAATGTGAGTCGCTCAAAATTTTTTCTGCCTTCCTTAAAAATCTGCGGGGTAGTATATCACGGTACAGGATTCCACAATCTTAGAACGCCTAACGCAAATTCGAGCCAATGTTCCATTTGACCGCGTACGACGTCCATTATCAGAGGCACAATCGCAGCCAGAACCATGAAGCCCAACATGACTTTCACGGGCAAGCCCACGACGAAAATATTCATCTGCGGAACCGTTCGCGCCAAAAATCCAAGTCCTATGTCAGAAAGCACAAGCGCGCAGTAAAACGGCACTACCATTCTTATTCCCAAAATAAAAATATTTTGCAGCCATGTCCCTAGTGATAAATCACCGGCCGGAAATAAAGAAATTTGACCCGGCGGAACAAGTTTCAAAGTTTCTATCAACGCTTGAACCATTAATAAATGTCCGTTCCAACGAAAATAAAACCACATTGCCACCAAAAAATGAAGCTGGCCGATTAACGAAGATTCGCTTTGCGTCGTAGGGTCCATAATCTGCGCCATCGAAAAGCCAATCATCGAACCGGTTTGTTCCCCAGCAACTCGCAACGCGTAAAGCGGAAGTGAAGCTATAAATCCCAACGCGATTCCGATAAATAATTCTCGCAAACATATCGCAGCGATAAAAATTATTTCGTCAAGATATATTAAAGGTATGTCCTCGGCTTTTATTATCCCGATCGAACATACCGTAAGCATAACCGCAAATATATATCGAAATGGCGCAGGCGTTAAAGTCGCTGTGAAAATCGGAGAACTGAACATCAGCCCCACAAATCTCAAATGCAGCAGCAAATATAACATCACTAACTGCGCCGGAAGTTCAAGACCCTTCATAATTTTAGTTAGGAGTGAGGGATTAGGAATTAGGAATTAAAAGACTCATGAAGCTGTCTAAATATTTCCCGGCGTTAAAGCTCTCAATATTTCCAGCGTCGCAGGACTTCGCAAGCTCCGGCATTATAGGCAACTGCGCAGTAGCTCCAATTCCATAAGCGGCGGCGATTTCGTTCAAATGACTTTCACCAAAAACATAATGCTTTGATTTACAGTCGGGACATTCAAAATAAGACATGTTCTCGACAATCCCAAGCACAGGAACGTTCATTAAGTTTGCCATGTTTATGGCTTTGCTAACGATCATGCTAACTAAATCTTGCGGCGTTGTTACGATTACGATCCCTTTCACGGGCAACGACTGAAAGACCGTCAAAGGCACATCGCCAGTTCCGGGAGGCATATCGACGAACATAAAATCGATGTCACCCCAATCAACTTCTTCATAAAATTGTTTTACGACACCGGCTAAAACAGGCCCGCGCCATACGACAGGCTCGCCTTCATTTTGAAGACAGAGATTCATTGAAATTATTTTTGTGCCGTTCTTGCTCTTGGCCGGTTGGATAAAATGTCCGTCAGATAAAACAGTTTCATAAATCCCAAACATCTTGGGAATTGAAGGGCCTGTTATATCAGCGTCAAGAATTGCTGTGCGAAGTCCTTTCTTATTAACTTCTGACGCGAGCAGCCCCGTTACTAAAGATTTCCCGACGCCGCCTTTGCCGCTGACGATTCCGATTATGTTTTTAATGTTGCCATTCATGAAAAATTTTTCGGGCGCTGAATTTCTTTCGCCGCAATTTGAGCTACAGTGTTCGCAGTCGTGATTACAACTTGCCATTTTTATTCACTCTCCATAAATTTTTTTATAAAAATTATTATAGTTTATTATTTTAGAGGTTTCGCGCGAATTTTTTGCCAGAGCGAAATATATTGTTCGTTTAGAAAAGTCGGATAATCGATGCCTTCGGGAGGTCGTCCCCAATGAAAAGTATCTGAACGCCCAGATAAATATTTTCGCAAAGCGTTCGGCGTATCATCATCAAAAACTGTGATAACGTTTTTATTTTTTTGATTTTCGAGATAATCACGAAGCCCGGAAAAATTTGCTTTGTGCCAACGTTCTAAAATTTCTTTTTCGGGACGCTCGATTTTGCAGCCGGCAGCCTGTAACAAAATTCCGCAAGAGCCGCTTAAATCGCAGATTGTAATATCTTTCAAAACTTGACCGACAAGCACAGCTCCTGATAATCGCGCCTGAAACTCTGCGAGCCGACGTTGATAATATGAATAATTCGGCGTGTCCCATTCAGATAGCGCCGTTAAAATTCTTTGAGCTACAAATGGAATAACAGACGGATCAATTACAAGCGAAGCGTCAACAGGAAAAGATGAATATAAAAATCTCACATTGAATTTTTCAAGTCCTTTGACGCTCTTGGCCTCTTTCTCATCGAGGGCAATTATTTTTGAATCGTCTGAAAGCGTCCGCAAAATTTTTCCACGTTCCGCGATGACTAAATCGCCGTTCGAGTTCCAGACTTTTAAGGGAGTAACTTGGACTTCGGAGCCGCCTATGAAAGATGTAAGCATAGCCAGCCACATGTCAGTTACAACTATATTAATTTTTTCCTGACTTATGGCCGGCGTAATTGAAAATAAAATTATAAAAATCGCAACAACGAATTTTTTACTCGTCGCCGAATTTTTCTTTAAGGTCATTTAACACAAGCTTCGCGACTTTATATTCAGCGCCGCGCCTTGTTCGATCGCTCTCGATATGCTCGAAACCGTTCATGTAAAGTCTTACTGTGAACTCCGGAGCATGTGAAGGCCCTTCGACTTTCAATAATTCGTATTTTGGCAACGGCATACGACGAGCCTGAAGCCATAACTGCAACATAGTTTTAGGGTCATGTTCGGCACCTTGCTCTTCGGCGTTTTGAAGGAATAATTTTTTTATAACGCGTTCGACCGGCGCTACTCCTCCGTCAAGAACGACAGCTCCAAGAACAGACTCGACAGCGTCCGCGCACATTGAGTGAGGTAAATCACCCTTAATCGAGCGTCCGTGGAGGAGCAAGAACGGAATATGAAGAAGCTCGGCGCGTTTATAAAGCGATTCACTTTTAACAAGTTCCGCGCGCATTTGTGTTAATTCGCCTTCTTTGGCTTCGGGGTACATTTTGAACAACGCGCGGGCAATTATGAAACTTAAAATCGAATCGCCAAGAAACTCAAGACGCTCATTATTATGAAAAAGTCCGTTCTCGCGTGAGAATGACGAGTGCGTCAAGGCTTCTTCTAGTAAATATCTGTCCTCGAACGAGTAGCCTAAATTTTCTTCGAGGACTTTCAGTTTCGTTTCATCAAATACGGCCTTTTGTCTTCGAGGGCCGAACTCTTCATCAAATCCCGGCATATCGTTCAAACGCTAAAACGCCATTATGACCACCGAAGCCGAAACTGTTCACGAGTAAGCGATCGACTTTTCTGTCAACGCCTTTGCCCGTCGAGATAGTAACATCGCATTCAGGGTCAGGGGTTTCGTAATTCAAAGTCGGGTGAATGTAATTCTCTTCAATCGCCTGCATAGACGCAATGACTTCTAAGCCTCCCGCAGCTCCTAAGCAATGCCCGATCATGCTCTTAGTTGAAGTTACGGTGATGTTCTTTGCGTTATCGCCGAAAACGTGATTAATCATTCCGGCTTCCATCTTGTCATTAAGGCCCGTTGAAGTCCCGTGAGCGTTGATGTAATCGACCTGCGATTTATCCCAGCCTGACATTTTCATAGCTTTTTCTGTTGCGAACGCCGCGCCTTTTGCTTCGGGGTCCGGAGCTGTTATGTGGCCTGCGTCGCATGAAGTCCCGTAGCCCGTGAACTCTGCATAAATATGCGCACCGCGTGCTAAAGCGTGTTCAAGCTCTTCAAGAACGACAACGCCTGCGCCTTCGCCCATTACGAATCCGTCGCGGTCTTTGTCAAAAGGTCGGCTAGCGTGTTCGGGGTCATCGTTGCGAGTCGAAAGAGCTTTCATTGAGGCGAATCCGGCAATGCTGATAGCACGCAACGCGGCTTCAGTTCCTCCGGCGATTATGACGTCGGCATCATCACGAACTATAGCGTGATAAGCTTCGCCCATACTGTGCAACGACGTAGCGCACGCCGTAACGACACAAAGATTAGGGCCTTTAGCTCCTAAAACGATAGCGACGTAAGCTGTGCTCATGTTGCTAATCATCATCGGAATAAAGTACGGGCTGACTCGTTTCGAGCCTTTTTCAATCATCGTTTTGAAATTGTTGAATGATGTTTCGATACCACCCTGACCAGTTCCGATATAGACACCGAATTTATAAGGGTCAAGCGCGGAAATATCAAGCTTTGAATCTTCGACTGCTAATTTTGCAGCCGCTACCGCAAATTGAATAGCTCTGTCTGAACGCTTAGCTTCTTTGCCGGGCATGTAAACCGACGGGTCGAAGTCTTTAATTTCTGCGCCGAACGTAACGGGACAATCGCCTAAATCAAAAGTCGTGATAGAGCCGATGCCGTTTTTGCCGTCGCGCAATGCCTGCCAATAATCTTTCTTGCCGAAAGCTATCGGACTTACAGGGCCTAAACCAGTTACAACTACTCTGCGTTTCTTGTCGCTCAAATTTTTCATCTCCTAAATAAAATTTAATTTTTATAATAAAAAAGAGGACGCCAACGACGCGCCCCCAATGTTAATAGCATTATCGAAGAAGCAGGAAAGTATTTTTTAATTCCTACCTCCTACTTCCTAATTCCTAACTAATTTCTTAGTCTTCTGCGCCGATTTTTTCAAGCGTGTACTTGAGAGCTTCGCCGACTGACGTTAATTTTTCTGCGTCCTCGTCAGGAATTTCGATTCCAAATTCGTCCTCGATTCCCATGATAAGCTCCACTATGTCAAGAGAGTCAGCACCAAGATCTTCGATAAAAGATTTATCTTCCGTAACCTGATCTTCTTCAACATCAAGACGGTTAGCTACTATTCCTTTGAGTTTTGCTACAACTTCTTCTTTAGTCATGTTAATTCACCTCCCTTACGAGATAGTTATTTTCAAAATTTCGCGGTATAGATTAAATCATTGTCATACCGCCGTCAACTGCTAAGACCTGTCCCGTTATATACGAACTCGTTTCGCTTGCAAAGAACGCGGCCGCTTTAGCGACATCTTCGGGCTTTCCGATTGAGCCGAGCGGAATTGAGTTTAAGATTCCGTCTTTGACTTCGGGCTTTAATACCGCTGTCATGTCTGTTTCAATGAAGCCCGGCGCGATTGCGTTCGCTGTGATCCCGCGATTAGCATATTCACGAGCTACGGACTTTGTGAAGCCGATTATACCAGCTTTTGACGCGGCATAATTAGCTTGCCCGGCGTTGCCAGTAAGTCCCACGACTGACGCGATATTAATAATTCGTCCGAAGCGAGCCTTGGCCATGTCGCGAATAGCCTCGCGAGTGCAATAAAACGCGGCGTTGAGATTAGTGTTAATGACCGTCTGCCAGTCTTCGGGCTTCATTCGCATTAATAAAGTGTCGCGAGTAACTCCGGCATTATTCACGAGAACGCTCACGCTTTCACCGAAGGATTCCTTAATTTTTTTGAACAGTTCCGCGACTTGCTCATAATCGCTGACATCGGCTTTGAAAATTTCAGCTTTTCGGCCAAGAGCTTTGATTTCGCTGCAAAGTTCTTTAGCGGGCTCTTCGCTGCGATTAAAATTTATAGCGACATCGAAATTATTTTTCGCAAGCTCAAGAGCTATTGCGCGTCCAATGCCTTTTGATGCTCCTGTTACTAACGCTAACATTTCTCTAACTCCTCGCGAATTTT
>JAFSUP010000101.1 GCA_017445205.1 Synergistaceae bacterium | reverse complement strand
GCTTTACCCATTGGATTACGCCTCCCTGCTCTAATAATATCACGCCGGAATTATCCATGCTTGCCAAAGGAGTCCGTAAAAGAAATTCAGAATCATAAATTACAAGTCCGTCAGGAAAAACGAAAGTATTATTTTTTTGTGTCCAATCGAGTTGTGCGCTTTCGAGAGTCCAAGTTTGTTTTTTAGTTTCAAGAGTGCCATAAAGGCCATAAACGCTCGCAACGCTTTGATCGATTGAATAAATGCCTTCTTTGCCAAAAAATCTCCATTCGCCATTGTCGCCAGAAATTTCGCGAATTACATCAAGGGATTTGATATTAAATAAATTTCCGTCCCTGTCGAGATAAGGAATTTTCACGCGCCACATATCGCCGGAGACTTCGCGACTAAATTGAATATTTTCCATGACGAGGCCGGGCATTTTCATTAAACTTTCACGAAGTAAATCGATGTCTAAATTCATATCGCGCATGGCATATTGAGCAAGAATAATAATGCCAATGAAGAGCGTGACGATAAAAATTTTTGTGGGTGTGATTTTGAATTTGTGTTTCATTAACTTTTATTTTTTATTTTTATAGACTTCGCCACGAGAAGCCAATGTGTTAACGATTATTTTCTTCTCTTTTTCATCAATATCCATCAAAAAGCGCCATTTCCCTACTCTTAAGCGATAATCATCACGGCCTACTAATTTTTTAATGTCCAATGCTTCGGGTGTATCTCTAAGTAGGCGGATTGCTTCTTTCAATCTTTCTTTGTCGGGCTCAGGAATTTGTTTTAGTTTGCGTTTAACACTGTTACCTAGTTCAACTTGCCACATCTCTTACTCCTATAGTCCTTCTAAAAATTCTTCGAGCGACAATAAACTTCCGTTTTTGGCGTCTTCACGGCTTTGTTGAAGCATTTCTTCTTCTTCGGGAGTCAAAGGCAGATCCGCCCAGCTTGTGTCTTCGTCGTCGTCAAAATCTTCTTCTTTTTCTATGTCCGACCACCGTAAAAATTTCGCGTATTTCAACAAATTGTTCATATTTTGTTCATCGAATGTCGGCAACATAGTTTCAAGTTCTTCGCGTGCGGTTAAAGTTGCTGTCGTCATTATTAATTCCTCATTTCTAATTCTTGAATAAAATTTTTTAGTCCCAAACGATTTTCCAAGAAGAGCCCTCGCGAGTTACGCCGAGAGTTTTTGATATTAAAGACTTCACAAATAAAGTTCGCTGCGTAACAATAATTTTTGCGCGTTCTTCGCCGACCCAATCTATTCTATATTTATCTTTTTTGAGATTTGCTCTAAAGTCCGAGGCCTTCGCTATAGCCTTTGCAAAATTTTCGCGCGAAATGTTTTTTTGCGAGTTCTCCGAGAGCATTTCGTACATTTCGACGGCGTTTAAGTCTGCCCATAAAGACAAAAATTTTCTCAATACTGCTTCACGGCTCGAATATGCGCTTTCAATATTTGAAGGTCTAGTTTTATTCGCGGCGATTTTCGGTGCAGAATCTTTTGAAGTCGCGCTACGTTCTTTGACAGATTTTACGAACTCAGCCATGTCGTCAGATTCTTTATTTTCAGCGAACAACGGTTTAACAGGTCGTGACGGGATTACTGGAGGCGGCGGGGGAGTATATTCAGGCTCTGGCTCGACTTTCTTTTTTGCTTGACGTTTCGGGAGTGTCATAACTACGACTTCTTGTTTCTTTTCTGAAGCTGGCGCGGGCGTTTCGACTGGAGCAAATGAAAAAATTCTTTCGTTCGGACTAATGCCCTTCACGACGATAGCGTAATCTTTGTTGCTCTGCTTAGGAAAGAACACGAGCCCTTGAACAACTCCTCCTGCAGGATAATCAAGCGCTGAATCATATTTAACGGGTTTTATGCGTTCGCCGGACGAACTCAAAAGCGCAATATTTTCACTTACGGGCGAAATATTAATAGGCCGCATTCCGAACGAATACACGCTCACTAAAAACGTTTCTGCCTCTTCGAGTTTTAATTCGGAAATAAAATTTTTTTTGAAGTTTTCGCGTTCTACGTCGCTCATGCCGGAACGAATTGCTTCGGCTTCAACCCACGAGTCTGTTAAATCCTCTGGATAATGAACGACCCACACGAAACAATCTTGTCCCCAATGCGTCGCCGTCCAGCGTTCTAAAATTCTTACAGTCTCTTCAAAAGGAGTTGCGGCCGTAGCCTGTTCACAAGCATAAAAAAAATTACCCGCCGTCAAAATCAGGACGGGTAACAACAAAATGTTCTTAATTAATGCTCTGTTCCGGAGGAAGTTCAAAATCTCCACCACCATTATTTGTAGTTGTGCCATTGTTTACATATCCCGAGTTCGTAGGCTCGCCGTAACTGTTGCGATTGAAAACGTCGCGCTTGATTATAGTATCTCTGTCGGGATTGTAGCTGCTCTGTGTCTGATTTTCACTTTCAGCGGGCATTGAGCTAGTTAAATTATTCGATTGCTTTTGAAGACTAATCGGAATCGGATAAGACGATACAACGCAGTCACCAGAAGTCTGAACGAACGTAACGGAGCCAGCTGGAATTTTTATAGAGTTTCCACGAATGAAAACGCCGCTAACAAGTCCTACAGGGCCAAGCAAAGCGGCTCCCGCGATACTAGCAGCTCCAGCTCCGACGATAGCGCCTTCGCCTCTGTCACCAACTCTGCGAGCTTCTTTGATGGCGTTCTGTGCAGCGTCGCCGACGTAGATATGCGGTCTTTGATTGCCGAGCGGCTTTAATTCGTTGAATGACAATCTGACTTCGCCGGGTACGCCGAACATTCTAGGGCGTTTGACTTCGCGGACTTCAGTTATCAATAACGACCCCGCAGGAGCTACAAGACATTGATTAACGATTAAATCGTTCGCAAGCGCAAGCCTCACGAAATCGCCGGCCTTTGACGTCGCGGGGCTCAACTCGTCCATAAATCTGAACTTCATGACCGTATCGCCGGGGACGTTCACGGGCTGCGCGGTTACAGGGTCCATAACGAGTGTAGCTAAAAGGCTCTCAACTCTCATAACTATAGGACTGCCGCCGCGTGATGAGCCGGTGAGATTGACTTCCAAGTCTTCAAGACGACGTGCCGCCGGGTCAGATGCGCGAATTTTTTTATCGACGATCCATTCAGCTATTCCGAGCTTGAAAATCATTGAAGGCTGTTCGTCCGTGCCGATGTCAAGGAAATTCAAAATTGCCGCGTGTCGTTCCGCCATTGTGCCGGGCAGACTGCGACCAAATAAATCTTCTTCGACTTTTGCAAGACGTTCAATTAAACCGCCCTGCACGGTGTAGCCATAAATAATTTTTTCTATTTCCGCCATCATCTGATGAGACGAGCCGGAAGTCGCGGCGTTTAAGTCAGGATCGGGAACAGCCTCCGACGCAAGACAGGCCGAAGCCATAAACACAAATAAAAAAAATGTTGCGCAGAATTTCACAGCCTTCATAAAAAATCAAGCCTCCTTTGCTTTTTCGCGCATGTAATTTACTGAAGCATTAATGAAACCGTCAAACAGCGGGTGCGGTCTAACGGGTCTGGATTTTAATTCGCTATGGAACTGTCCGCCGACGTACCATTTAAGCCCGGGGATTTCCACAATTTCAACTAAATCGCGCTCCGTGCAAACACCAGAAATTTTTAATCCGGCGTTCTCAAGTCGTTCACGATAAACGTTATTAAATTCGTATCTGTGTCTGTGTCGTTCACTTATTCGCGATTCACCATAAGCGGCCGCGGCTCTTGTCCCGTCAACTAAATCACAAGGATAAGCGCCAAGCCTCATCGTTCCGCCAAGGTCTTTTAAGTTCTCTTGTTCTTCCATTAAATGAATAACGGGGTGAAGCGTCGCAGGATTCATTTCTTTGCTGTGAGCGCCATGGAGCTTACAGACGTTTCGCGCGAACTCTACGACCATCATTTGCATTCCCAGACAGATTCCGAGTAATGGCACGTCGTGTTCACGAGCGTATTGAGCCGCGTTAATCATGCCTTCGACACCACGATCACCGAAGCCGCCGGGGATTAAAATTCCGTCAGCAAAGCTCAAAATTTTTTCGGGCGATTCGTTTTCAAGGTCTTCGGATTCGACGGAGATAATATTAATTCTGACATTGTGAGCTATACCCGCGTGGTGAAGAGCTTCGACGACACTCAAATAAGCGTCCTTATGCTGGACATATTTGCCGACAAGCGCGATTTTAACTTCTTCGGGAGGATTTATATACCTGTCAACAACTCTGTGCCAGTCGCTCAAGTCCGGCTCGTTATCATACGGGAGGCCGAGATACTTCAAAATTAAATCATCAAGTCCCTGTTTATGAAGAGCGATCGGGACGTTATAAATCGTGTTTTCGTCCATGACTTCGATAACAGCTTCGACAGGGACGTTACAGAAAAGGGCGATTTTATTTTTCATTCCCTGATCCATATGATGACTTGTTCGACAAACTAGCATATGTGGCTGAATGCCAATGCGCCGCAATTCCTGAACGCTATGCTGCGTCGGCTTAGTCTTTAATTCTTTTGCCGCTTCGAGATACGGAACTAAAGTAACATGACAATAAACTACATTTTCGCGGCCGACGCGAACGGACATTTGACGAATAGCTTCGAGGAACGGCTGACTTTCAATGTCGCCGACTGTACCGCCTATCTCGACAATTAAAACGTCAAGGCCTTTGCTTGCGTTAATGATTCGTTCTTGGATTTCGTTAGTGATATGGGGGATCACCTGAACAGTGCCGCCCAGATAATCTCCCCGTCTTTCTTTTTTGATTACGCTTGAATAAATTTTTCCGGTCGTTATGGAATTTTTTTCGCCTAAAGTTTCATCGATAAAGCGCTCGTAATGTCCTAAATCCAAATCCGTTTCTGCTCCGTCGTCGGTTACAAAGACTTCGCCATGTTGAAAAGGATTCATAGTCCCTGCGTCGACATTGAGATACGGATCGGCCTTTACGATTGAAACTTTCAAGCCGCGTTTCTTTAAGAGAGTGCCGACAGAACCTGCCGTTATTCCCTTACCTAATGACGATACTACACCGCCTGTAATAAATACGAATTTTGCCATTTTATCTGTTCAGGTACTTAATCGGATTTACAGGGCTGTTGCCGTTTCGAATCTCAAAATGAAGATGCGGGCCTGTTGAGCGTCCTGTCGTTCCGATTTTTGCGATTAGCTTACCTGAAGATACGTTTTCTCCTTTTCCTACAAGTAATGAACTGCAATGTGCATATAAACTTGATTGTCCGTTAAAGTGTTCAATAACTAAGACTTTGCCATATCCTCCCATCCAACCTGAATATACAACTCGTCCAGGGGCAGCAGTTTTAATTGGGTCGTTGCGATTGGCCTTAATGTCGATCCCCGTGTGGAAATCTCTGCGCTTTGTGATTGGGTGATAACGCCAACCAAACGGGCTATTAATTCTTCCCATAATCGGCCATCTGAAAGCGCCGGTGTTGACGACGGCGACTTCGCCCTTCTGGAGCTTAACGTTCTTTTCGTTCTTGTCGTTCTTAGCTGTCTTCGATGAAGTCTTTGAAGTTTTTTCAGATTTTTTGACTTCAGCAACTTTGACATCTTTTTCTTTCTGTTCCATTAAACCGTCCGGCTTCGCACCAGGAAGGAAAATTTCATCGCCTGCTTTAAGCGCTGACGTATTTGCATTCAAATTAACTTGGCGTAATTTGTTCATGCTGACGCCGTAGCGTTTTGCTACAGATTCGATAGTTTCGCCTTTCTTCATGGTGTAAAAAATTCCGTCCTGATTCGGGATTCGGAGCGTGGCGCCGGGTCTTAAACGTGACGAAGATTTTGTAGCGTTGCTTCCGATTAAAGTATCAATCTCTATACCTTGGGAGTTTGCGATTGACCAAAGAGAATCGCCTCTGCCCACAGTGTAAGATTTTGTTTTAATCGGCTCGACTTTCTCTTTGACGGCCGCAACTCTCATTTGTCTAGTGCGAACTTCGTCAAAAGTCTCATCGATTTTGCTTGAGTCGTTAGGAATGAGTAAAAGCTGATTTTCTGCAAGCCTGTTAGCGTCCTTCAAGCCGTTGGCTCTTAAAATATCTTGTGTCGTGATATTTCCATGAGCGGCGGCGATGTCTGAAAGCGTTTCGCCATTTCTGACTACGTGCTCGCGCCACGAGGCTGCGTTCTCGACGAAAATAGGAGGCAATGGCGCAATCTTCGGTTCAGCTTCCGAAGCAGTTGTAATTTCTTCCTTCTCCTGTTCGTCTTCTTCTTCGTCGTTTTCTGGAAGTTTTGTTCCGTCTTCATTGACCGTTAAAATTATGCTCTCGTAGTCCGAAAGATATTTCGGGAACGGTCCGAACTCTTCGAGTTCAAGTTTTTTAACATCAATGTTATTGTTTGTTGCCGCTTGCGCATAAAGTCCGACGTTCTGGGCATCCAAGTCTGTAACTTCGACTTTGATTAAATTTCCAGTGATATAATTCTCCTCGCTGTCCATTCCGCCCCATGCGGCCTCAACCCCAGAAGGCGCAATGAAATCAAAATGTCCCGCCGAAATCATCAGGAACGACGCAAGCCCGAAGACTACGCAAACTACAATACCAAAACCCCAGCAGAACGCCAACGAAGCTCCTGCGTGTTTCTTACTCCGCGTATTATGTTTGCCATTATGATTGTGGTAAACATTACGCTGCCTTTCTAAATCCGATCTCAACAAAAATTCCTCCCGACCTGTCGCGCTTTTCTAAACACAAATAGCTCACGACATGTTATAAAATTTTGTATTTTAATTATGGATAATACGTATTATAACATATCTAACTATTGCGTGAAATACTTGCATCACTAAAAGCGTAATTCTTAATCGCGGCTATTATAACAGAAATTAATTTCTTCTTTGACCCACGAAGCCCAAATTTTTCGCAACCGATCCGAAAGTCTTCGCGTGAGTTTTGAATCAGCTCCGGCAGTGTTAACTGAAACAGCGATATTTTCTACATTTATAAGAGATGGGAAATAAAAATCGCATTCGCGTTGAGAGTCGCAGACATTCACGGGAATTTTTTTTGCGCGTGATGTTTCTTTAATCAAATTATTAATTTCACGGCTATCAGTCGCGGCAATGATAAACAAAAATTTTTCGTCGATGTCTGAAATCTCAAACTCGCGTTCAAATTTTTTATAGACATCTGGAAATTTTGAATCAAATTTTGAACTCACAGCTGTGATTTTTGCTCCGCATTTTAAAAGAGTCTCGGCCCGACGCGCAGCAACTCGTCCGCCACCGACAATTAAAATTTCTTTGTCGTAAATGTCGATCATCATTGGGAAAAATGGAACCGGAGGCCGCAAAAAATTTTTCATAAATTATAAATATCCCCTTTTAGTTTTATAATATAACCTATCCTTAAAGGAGGTTAAATAATGCAAAAATTTTTAAGCACATTAATTCTAATTTCTTTATTGTTTGTTCCTTCGTTGTCATTCGCGGAAGATAAAGAAAAATCCGCGATTTTAGTTGTGTCGTTCGGAACGTCGATGCCCGAAGCTCGAAAGGCCATTGACAATCTTGTGAACGCAGCAAAAGATTCTTTCCCGGATTCTGAAGTTCGCTTAGCGTTTACGTCAAACATAATCCGCCGAAAGCTCGCGCGCGAGTTTAACGAAAATATTTCAAATCCCGTCGAAGCTCTCGCAAAATTAAATGACGACGGCTTCAAAGATGTCATAATCATGCCGACGCACTTAATCCCCGGCGAAGAGTATCAAGAAATTCAAAATGTATTCAAGGTTTTCAATTCGTTAAAGGGCAAGTACGGATTCAGAAATTTGAAACTCAGCACGCCTTTCATTAGCATCAATAAAGATTGCGAACGAATGGCCGTGATTTTGGCCGAACGTTTTAAAACTCAACTTAATGATACAGAAACAGGCATAGTCTTAATGGGACATGGCACGCCCGTACAGGACGCAAATATTTTTTACTCGCTGCTTCAGGTTGAATTAAATAAAATTGCAAATGGAAGATTTTTCATTGGAACTGTCGAAGCTCAACCGGATATTAATGACGTGCTCGCAAAACTAAAGAAACGCCCAAAAATTAAAAAATTAGTTCTCTCGCCATTAATGATTGTCGCGGGCGATCACGCTAATAACGACTTGGCCGGCGCTGACGACGAAGAATCTTGGTTCAATATTTTAAAATCGAAGGGCTATAAAAATATTTCTGCTTATTTAGTTGGACTTGGCGAAGATGAAAACATCGCAAAAGATTTCGTGAGAAAAATTCATGCGCTCATGGATTAAAAAAAAATTTTTTCTTCTAACTCTTCTAATTTTAATTTCGTTATTCAGAATCACTTTCGGAGAATGGAAAATCCCTTTATCGGAAGTGATTTATTTTTTGTTTCACGCTGACGGCTCGCCACAATCTATTATCATTCGTTCAGTGAGATTGCCGCGATTATTATGCTCAATCGGCACAGGCGGATTATTAAGCGTTGCGGGCGTTGTGCTTCAAGCGTTGCTTGCAAATCCTTTAGCCGAACCTTATACACTCGGGATAGCTTCGGGAGCTGCGTTCGGAGCTTCGCTTGCGATAATGTCAGAAATTTTTGTCGCGCCGTTATCATTCGCGGGAGCGCTATTGGCGTTGCTGATGACGGGGTTAATATCGCGAGGCGGCAACGAAAAAATAATTTTAGCGGGCGTGATTTCAAATTCGATTCTTTCAGCGGGAGTTACATTTATAAAATCTATAGCGGGCGACAAAATTGGCGCAGTGGTTTTGTGGTTAATGGGCAGCATTTCCGGCGCGGGGGTTCGAGATTTTTATTCAGTTTTCGCGGGAGCGGTTTTAATTTTGACATCGGCGATTTTATTTGCGCCTGCTCTTGACGCTATGGCACTTGGCCGGGAGCGTGCTGCGGTGTTAGGTGTGAACGAGCGACTTACACGAGTAATTTTATTAATCACTACTTCGACGGGCGTAGCGCTAGCTGTGAGTTCGTTCGGGATAATTGGCTTCGTTGGCCTAGTCGTTCCGCATATATCGAGAGCCTTGACGGGCGCGGGACATCGAAATTTAATTTTTCATTCGTTCTTAATGGGGGCGTGTGTTTTGTCGATAGCAGACGGAGCCGCGCAATATCTTGGAGAATTACCCGTGGGAGTTCTTACGGCGTTGACTGGCGGGCCATTTTTTTTAATGCAATTAGGAAGCAGGAATCCCAAATAAGTTTTTTAGTTTTTACTTCCTAATTCCTACTTGTATTTAAAATTTTTGTGCTAAAATAGCGGGCATGTTAAAATTTCTGGATAATTTTAAGAAAGGCAGTGTAAGAATTATTATGAAGAAGAAATTAATTTTATGCGCACTTCTCGTTGCGGTTATCGCAGCGTTTGCTTCACCAGTTATGGCATGGGACGCAGCAAAACAGAAAGCCCTCGGCCAGGACAAGAACAAAATGACATGGTATTTGCTTGACTACGGCAAAGACGCCAACGGAGTTCCTTACGCGATCTCAAGAAAATATTACACAAACACCACAATTAAAAACGAAACGATTGAGCTTCTTATGTCGAAATTCGGAATTTCTCCCGAAGTTGCCGGCAGCCTTTACTTCACGGAGTACGGCTACGAGTACAACAAAGAGGGCAATCAGTTCGCACTGACATATCTGCGTCATTATGACATGTTGGGCAACGAAATTCACGGAACTGAATACGGCACTGAAGAGAACCCTAAGACTTTCGCGGGCATTCCTGCCGGTTCGACACCTGCGAAGGGCGCAGCCTACGCTCTCGGAAAGAGCGCAACTACCACTAAGTCAACGGCCAAGAGCAGCAGTGCAAGCTCCGTTCCTACAAAGAAAGTTAAAGCAAAGAAGAAATAAATTTGTTAAAGCGCTCGAACATTAAAAGAGCTCCTTCCATTGCGGAAGGAGTTCTTTTTTGGTCACTACTTTAGTCACTACAAAAATCTCAAATTTTATTTCTCGTCATCAAATTTCACAAAGTCATCTTCAAAAAAATTTTTAATTTCTGAATCACTCGTCTGATTTTTCAAAGCCATGTAATTTTTTGCCCGTCCCAAACTCGAAACAGCTTCTGAAATTTCCTTCGACCATTTCTCTAACGTCTTCAGCCGTATAAAATGCCGTGTGCGGACTCAAAATCACGTTCGGGAATGAGCGCAGGATTGCAAGCTTCGGATTAACCATAACTTCGCCCATTCGATTGTAATAATAAAGTCCGTTTTCAAATTCCACGACGTCAAGAGCTGCTCCTCCAAGTTTGCCTGTCTCAATTCCCCAGATTAATGCTTCTGAGTCAATTAATTTCCCGCGTGCCGTGTTGATGATGTACGCGCCGTCTTTCATTTTTGAAATCGTTTCGCGGTTTATGATGTGATAATTTTCGTCGTTGGCGTTCATGTGTAGCGTGATTATGTCAGACTCGCGAAGAAGCTCATCGAGATTTACATAACTCGCGTAGTGCTTGGCCTCATCGTTTTCAAAAATATCATAAGCTAAAAGCCTGCACCCGAAACCCGATAAGTGTTTCAAGACCGTGCGGCCGATTTTGCCCGTCCCCATGACGCCGACGGTACAGCAAGAAAAATCGCGGCCGAGTTTATTTTTTAATGAATAGTCTTGAAGTTCAGCGCGCTTTAAGATATGAGCAAATCGCCTGACGCTCGCAAGCATTAACATAATCGCGTAATCGGCGACGCCCGTCGGAGTATATGTAACGTTATCGACTTTCATTCCGAGTTCACGCGCGGCGGCTAAGTCGATATGGTCATAACCGATTGAGCGCGTCAAGATATATTTAACTCCGACATCGTGAAACGCTTTCAAGACTTTTGCAGACATGTCGCAAGGCGTGCAGCTAACTCCGTCGCAACCTGTAGCAAGCGAAATATTTTGTTCGTTCGGGTATTCAGTCGAGTAAACGAAATCAATTTTATATTTTTTCTTCATCTCGTTGCAAAAATGAAGCTCATCAAACTCACGAAGCGCGTAAAAACAGATTTTCAAATTTCATTTCCCCTTGAAAGAGCCGCGACCGAAACTCGGGGTGGGCGGGTGGGAGAGTTGAGGGAGCGGCATAAAATTTTTTTCTTTTTATTATAATATTTCACGGTTAAGAAGAGAGGAATAAAATTTATGAATAACATCAGAAACTTTTGCATAATCGCTCACATAGACCACGGGAAATCGACATTAGCCGACAGACTTTTAGAAGCCACAGGCACAATCGCGAGCCGCGATATGAAAGCTCAAATTTTAGACAGCCTAGCCCTTGAACGTGAGCGCGGCATAACGATTAAGCTCGTCCCGGTCCGAATGGACTACAAAGCGCAGGACGGCGAAAATTATATTTTGAATTTAATTGACACTCCCGGCCATGTTGATTTTGCTTACGAAGTCTCTCGTTCGCTTGCAGCATGTGAAGGAGCGTTACTCGTCGTTGACGCGTCGCAAGGCGTTGAAGCTCAAACTGTCGCGAACGCTTATCAGGCTATCGAACAGGGACTTGAAATTCTCCCCGTAATTAATAAGATAGATTTACCGTCGGCTCGTCCAGACAACGCTAAAAAAGAAATTTCTGACGTCGTTGGGCTTGACGCTTCCGACGCCGTTTTAACAAGTGCGAAGACTGGCGAAGGTGTTAACGAAATTTTAGAAAGAATTGTTCAAGAAGTCCCGGCACCGTCCGGCGATGAAAACGCACCGCTTCAGGCGCTTATTTTTGATTCAGTTTATGACAATTATCGCGGAGTAATTTGTTATGTTCGCGTCGTGAACGGTAAAATTAAAACCGGGCAAAATATTTTATTCATGCAAAACGGAATTTCTTATCCCGTGAACGAAACAGGAGTTTTCAAACCCGGTTTCACGCCCGTGAACGAGCTTAAGGCCGGCGAAGTCGGATATATCACGGCAAGCATTAAAACGTTAGCCGAAGCACAAGTCGGCGACACTATCACGGACGCCGATAACCCTGCGGCCTCGCCATTGCCGGGTTATAAAAAAGTAAAGAGCGTCGTGTTCTGCGGTTTCTATCCTGTTGAGCGCGACAATTATCCGCAACTTCGAGACGCTTTAGAAAAATTGTGCCTGAATGATTCCGCCGTTACTTACGAGCCTGAAAGTTCCGAAGCTCTTGGATTTGGTTTTAGATGTGGCTTCTTGGGACTGCTTCATATGGACGTAGTTCGAGAAAGGCTGCGCGAAGAATATGGTGTCGAACTCGTAGCGACAGCTCCAAACGTAATTTATGAAGTCGTAACGACCGCGGGCGAAGTCATTGAAGCTCATCGTCCTTCGGATTTTCCAGACCCGTCATTAATTCAAGAAATTAGAGAGCCGTATATAAAACTTTCTGTGTTTATGCCGTCCGAATATACTGGCCGCGTCATGCAGCTTGTCCAAGATAAACGCGGAACTTATAAATCCATGGACTACATAACGCCCGAACGCGTGAGACTTGTTTACGAAATGCCGCTTTCAGAATTTATTGTTGACTTCCACGACAAATTAAAATCACAAACTCGCGGCTATGCGTCTCTTGATTACGAATTAGTCGGACTGCGTGCAAGCGAATTAGTTCGCGTTGACATTCTTGTAAATGGCGAAGCGGCGGACGCATTTTCTTTTATTTGCCACAAAGACCAAGCTTATAATCGAGGTCATGCAGTTGTAACGAAACTGAAAGAATTAATCCCGAGCCAGTTATTTGAGATTCCTATACAAGCTTCGATAGGCCGGCGCGTAATTGTGCGAGTGAATGTGAAAGCGTTAAGAAAAGACGTTTTAGCGAAGTGTTACGGTGGCGACATAACGCGAAAAAGAAAACTTCTTGAGAAACAAAAAGAAGGCAAGAAACGTATGAAACAGATAGGGAAGGTTGCCATTCCGCAAGAAGCTTTCTTGGCGTTTATGCAAGTCGATGGACAAGAGAAATAAAATATTTTCGGCTCTCGTGTTGCGTGAATTTCTATATTCGTTATAAAAATGTTGCGTTTGAATTTTGATAATAAATTTTTGCGCGATGATGTTCTTCAAAAGGCAAAGCGTACGGCGGAAAAATTAAATATGACTTTGCCTGAGGAAGGAAATATTTTAATTCAATCCGAAAATTTTCTCGTGTTGTCCGTTTTATTAAAAAATTTTCGTGAAAAAATAGATTTAGTTTATATCGACCCGCCTTTTAATACGATGCAGGATTTTTTTATTTCTGACGGTCGTGCTAACACGATCAGTGCCGTTAAAAAATCAAGAGCTTATAGCGACAAAATGCCTCTTGAAAAATTTTTAGCTTTCATGTGGGAACGTTTGATATTAATTCATGAACTTCTTTCTGAACGTGGCTCGCTGTATCTTCATATTGACTGCAAAACCGGACATTACATAAAAATTATTCTTGATGAAATTTTTGGCGCGGAGAATTTCAAAAACGACATCACGCGAATAAAATCGAATCCCAAAAATTTTTACCGACGAGCTTGGGGAAATGAAAAAGATATGATTTTATTTTATGCAAAAGACGCGAAACAAAATATTTGGAACGACATTACAGAAGCACTGAGCGAAGATGAGATTATAAAAAAATTTCCAAAAATCGACAGTGACGGACGACGATATACAACTATTCCCCTTCACGCTCCGGGCGAAACTAAAAATGGAACAACTGGACAAGCTTGGCGAAATATTGAAGTTCCAGCCGGGCGGCATTGGCGAACAAATCCATCTGAATTTGACAAACTTGACGCCGAAGGGAAAATAGAATGGTCTTCAAACGGAAATCCGCGAATAAAAAAATTTGCTGACAAACACGAAGGCAAAAAAATTCAAGACGTATGGACGTTCAAAGACCCTCAATATCCAATTTACCCGACCGAAAAAAATCACGATATGTTGAAATTAATAATTGCACAATCTTCATTAAAAGAAAGTATCGTTCTTGATTGTTTTGCGGGAAGCGGTTCGACTCTTGTTTGTGCTAATGCTCTTGGCCGTCGATGGATCGGTGTCGACCAATCTGAAGCCGCTGTGAAAATAATTCGGGGGAACGATATCGGAACATATAGTTTTATCTCATAATCATTACTCTTCACGAAAAAACTTTAGTTAAAGTATGTCAAAAACAATTTGCCGTTTTTCTGCTTGGTAATTTCGAGCTTGTAGACGTTAGCAAAATCTATATGAAGCCAATTTGTGCGTTTTCCATTTGGTAACTCAACTGCAAAATCCCAATAGCGGCGGGAATTTTTGGGTAAATGACCGGCGCTGCTTTGTTGAGGCAACGTGAACTCAAGACTTTCTCCATCTTTGAGCGAGCCGCCTTCTATTTTTAATCTATCTTGTTTTAAGTGCCAATATCTTTTTCCAGTAGGAGCTAAATATATCTTACTGAAAGTGCTTCCGGATTTGTTCACAAGAGTGATCGTTTGTTCTTTATCATCATTTGCAAAAGCAGTTCCAACAAGTAGCCCAACAAGAACAAAAATTAAACAAATGCTCAAAATTTTTTTCATTTTTATTCATCTCCCTCATTAAAATAAAAAAATTCCCCCGCGAATGATTTTCACGAGGGAAAAATTTTTAAGCCGAAACGATCTCTTTGATTTTCATTAAGCGGCTCAAAGTTGAACGTTCCTGCTCGTCAAGCTTCATGCTGATGTAGCGGATTGTCTCGGCCAAGTTCGGTATCATGACGTACTCGAGAGCATTGACTCTTCGGCGCGTCCTTTCAATTTCGCCGGCCATTAAACGAATCGCTTTTTCTTCAGCAGCAAGATGAAGCAAACGAACGATTAATTTACTAAACTGTTCAAGCGCGGCATCGAGCAGCAACGGCACATTAACAAAACCATAATTAACCGGGTTGCCCTCCTGCTTGACATCGTACTCCGGAACCATGACGCTCATAACATTGTGCCAATCTACTGTGAGAGTCGACTTTGCACCCGGAAATATAAGAGCCTGCTCCAAAATTTCCGGCGTTGTCTGCGCACGTGATAAAACAAAAGTCCCGTAGCACTCCGCTAACTCTTTCTCGACAGCCTCGCGAAGTTCTTTTCCTGCGCGAGCTTTTTCCAAGAATGCTTTGATTAAAGCGTCCTGTTTATCTTTCAAGAGTTTATGTCCGCGCTTGGCGACAGCGAGTCTCTTCTTGAGCTTCGATAGCTCCATTCGGTTGGGGTTGACATTGATGCGTGCCATCGGTCAAATCCCTCCCTTATTCTGCGCCCTTATCTGCTTTTGCTTTCAGTAAAGGGTTCAAATATTTTTCGATATAAGCGTCTCTAATTCTCTTAAGCTCTTTGACAGGGATCATAGTCAGCAAGTTCCAGCCGAGTTCAAGAGTCTCTTTGATCGTTCTGTTCTCGTACTCACCCTGACGGATATATTTATCCTCAAAGACTGTTGAGAACTTCGCAAACGCTTTATCTTCATCGGACAACGCGCCTTCGCCCAAGATAACCGCAAGCTCTTTAGCTTCTTTGCCGCGAGCATAAGCCGCAAACAACTGGTTCATCAAGTCGGCGTGGTCTTCGCGGGTCTTGTCGCGTCCGATACCTTTATCCTTAAGTCTTGACAGCGACGGCATGACATCGACCGGCGGATAAATTCCCTGACGGTGAAGGCTTCGGCTCAAAATAATCTGTCCCTCTGTGATATAGCCCGTCAAGTCCGGGATCGGGTGGGTCTTGTCGTCTTCGGGCATTGTAAGAATCGGGATCTGTGTGATTGAACCTTTCTTGCCCTTAAGTCTTCCGGCGCGTTCGTACATTGTCGCAAGGTCCGTGTAAAGATAGCCGGGATAGCCGCGACGGCCGGGGACTTCTTTACGAGCCGCTGAAATTTCGCGCAAAGCTTCGCAGTAGTTCGTCAAGTCCGTGAGAATTACAACGACGTGCATGTCGCATTCAAACGCAAGATACTCGGCCGCAGTCAAAGCTATACGCGGTGTCGAAATTCTTTCGATTGCAGGGTCGTCAGCAAGGTTGATGTAAAGAACTGTTCTTTGTAACGCGCCTGTGCGTCTGAAGTCTTCCATGAAGAACGAAGCTTCTTCAAACGTGATGCCCATTGCCGCGAAGACAACTGCGAAGTCTTCATGACCGCTGATAACCGTAGCTTGACGAGCTATCTGCGCGGCCATTCGGTTATGAGGAAGTCCTGACGCTGAGAAAATCGGCAGTTTCTGGCCTCTAACCATCGGGTTAAGTCCGTCGATTGTTGAAATACCCGTCTGAATGAACTCCGACGGGAAGTCTCGCGAGAACGGATTCATCGGCATACCGTTAATGTCAAGATTCTGCTCGGCGATTAAAGGTGCGCCGCCGTCAATCGGTGCGCCGCGTCCGTTGAAGACTCGGCCTAACATGTTGCGAGCTACGGGCAATGTTAAGACTTTGCCGACGAAACGAACTTTTGTATCTTCGTTTTCGATTCCTGATGTTCCCTCGAAGACCTGAACTAATGCGCGGTCGCTCTCGATTTCAAGAACTCTGCCCCTGCGCTTCTCGCCGTTGCCTAACGTGATTTCGACAAGTTCATCATAGCGAACGTCTTGAGTTTTTTCGACCATCATAAGAGGGCCGGAAATGCTTGAAATTGTTCTATACTCTCTAGGCAGCATTGGTATCACCTCCGACAGGGACTATTGCGTTAATCTGCTCTTTCATTGTGTCGTCGAGTTTGTCAATCTGGGCGATGTCTTTCTCCTCAAGATAGCGCATTCTCGCGATCTGCTCACGAACGGGCAAATTAAATAATTTATTCATCGGTGCGCCTTTGTGCAAAGCGTCAAGTCCGGCGTGGTGGAAATTAACGATTGTTTTCAGCATCTTAAATTGCTTTTCCATTGAAGCGTAAGTGTCGATTTCATGGAAAGCGTTTTGATGCAAGAAGTCCTCGCGAAGTGATTTCGCCGTCTCCATTACCATTCTTTCATCACGTGAAAGAGCGTCAATACCGACTAATCTGACAACTTCGTTAAGCTGTGATTCTTGCTCAAGTAAGCTCATGGCTTCGACTCTTAAGCTGCTCCACTGGTCGTCAAATTTCTCGTCCCAGTAAGCGTCGAGTCTATCCGTGTAGAGCGAATAGCTTGAAAGCCAGTTGATCGCCGGGAAGTGTCTCTGATAGGCCAAGTTAGCGTCAAGTCCCCAGAAAACTTTAGTAACGCGCAGTGTGTTCTGTGTAACAGGCTCGGACAAGTCGCCGCCGGGAGGTGAAACTGCTCCGATGACGGTGATTGAACCTTCGCGGCCCTCTTTGCCGTTGACGATGCAGCGTCCGGCTCTCTCATAGAAACTTGCAAGACGCGTGCCCAAGTAAGCCGGGTAACCTTCTTCGCCGGGCATTTCTTCAAGTCGGCCTGACATTTCGCGGAGAGCTTCTGCCCAACGGCTTGTCGAGTCCGCCTTCAATGCGACTGAATAGCCCATGTCGCGGTAATATTCGGCCAATGTGATCGCCGTGTAAACGCTTGCTTCACGAGCTGCAACGGGCATGTTCGACGTGTTAGCGATTAACGTTGTTCGCTTCATCAAAGGCTGACCGGTCTGCGGGTCGTCAAGCTCCGGGAACTCTAATAAAACGTCCGTCATCTCGTTACCGCGTTCGCCGCAGCCTACGTAAACGACTATTTGAGCCTGTGCCCACTTTGCAAACTGGTGCTGAATGACTGTCTTTCCTGAACCGAAAGGCCCAGGGACGCAAGCTGTACCGCCAAGCGCAACAGGGAAGAACGCATCAACGACTCTCTGTCCCGTTGTCATAGGAACGTTAGGGGCAAGACGTGATTTAACAGGACGCGGCTTTCTGACCGGCCAACGCTGAAGCATTTTGACTTCGTGCTTTGTTCCGTTGTCGTCAATGACCGCGATAATTTCTTCGATTGTATGCTCGCCCTTTTCGATTTTCGCGACTTTGCCTTTAATTCCGTTCGGCACCATAATTCTATGCTCGACTACGACGGTCTCTTGAACGACTCCTAAAATGTCGCCGGCTTCGACTTCATCGCCGACTTTGACTTTAGGTTCAAAATTCCATTTTTTATTTCTGTCAAGCGCAGGGACGCTGATACCACGCGAAATAAAATGACTGTTCGCGGCCTTCTCGATTAATTCAAGGGGTCGCTGTATTCCATCATAGAACTGCTCGATGATTCCGGGGCCAAGTTCTACGCTCAAAGGCTCTCCGATTGAGACAACAGGCTCACCGGGCATCAATCCTGAAGTTTCTTCATAAACCTGAATCGACGCTTTGTCGCCGTTGACCTCAAGTATCTCGCCGACTAAGCCAAGCTCGCCGATATGCACAACGTCCTGCATACTAGCGCCCGCCATTCCGCCAGCGACTACAAGAGAGCCGGAGATCCTCTCTATAGTTCCTTTAATTTCTTTTTTCTCAGGCATTTTTATAATCTCCCGCCTCCATATTTATCTTTCCGCAAAAATATCCATACCGACGGCCTTTTCGACGCTACCTCTGATTGAAGCAAGCCCCGCTCCCGTTGCTCCCGAAGGACCGGGGACAGGAAGAACGCTGGTTTGATATTTATCGTTAATTTCCTCGACTTTGCCCGCAAACTCCACGAACAAATCTTCTTGAATGAAAACTACGGCGTAATCTTCTCGCGCTAACTTTTCTAACTCGGACTCGAATGTGTTTCGATTCTCAGCCGTTAAGATGACGCTCTTAACTCCGACGGCTTGGAACGGCAAAGCCATTTCGTAACTTCCGATAGCCGCCATAGGTTTGCTATCTGCCATTGCTTAACAGCCTCCTTCCGAACTCACGGTCAAGACCTCCGGCCACACAGACTAACGCAACGCGCATGTTGCGAGCTTCGGCTTCTTTCGTTAATAAGAATAAAAGCACGTTCGCAGGCGCGTCCATTGAGTATTTCGCGTTCTCAAGGACTTTGAGCAGATAATCATCAAGAGCTTTCGACACGTCGCTTAATGACGCTTTCATGTCGCTCTGTTCGTTCAAGGCGTTCAAGACTGCGCCAATGTCCGTGTAAGATAAAATTCTGCTCCAAGTTTCCTGCGGCTCGTTCAATAATTTAGCCATGTCGTCAGGTCTGATTGTGCCGCCTTCGTGAAAGAACGGTAACGCCTTCGCCGAATCAAATTTCATTCGTGCAAGCCTTATCGCCGCACGCAAATTTTCTGCATCAATTTTGAACTTAACCCACTGAATCACATCGGGCATTTTCAAACCTTCAGCGACCGCAAGCATAGCTTTGAACATCTGGTGATCTATTAAAAGCTCAACGGCTTGAGCGTTCTTTGTAGCGTCCCAGAGCTGCCAGCACTGCGGAATTAAATCAGTGAGTCCGTAAGGCAAAAAGCCATATTCTTCAGTTTCGATTGCGTTCGTTAATTCTTCGGTGTCAATCGTCCCGAGTTTTGAAAGCAAATCGTAACGGCGGCCCTCTGTCTCTCCGCCTCTGACTTTGAATAAGCCTTTCAGCAAAACTTTCACGTTATGAAAATCATAAGGCAGTCTGAAAATGTCGAGCAGTTCTTTATCAGGAACGAAACTCTTTAATTCTTCGCAAGTCGCTAAAATTTCGGAGTCAATCGCCTTGTCAAAATTTGCCGCACCAGTCTGCGAAATCCATTGTGAGTAAGAAGTCTCGCCGAGTGCCTTTAATGCGTCATCAATGTTTGCGCTGTCCATAAGGCGCGAAAAGAAAGCCGAGTCCAGTAAGTGATTTTCCATACCCCGTAATCTTGCTACGGTATAAACATAACTCACCGGCCGAACACCTCCTTACGCGAATAACCGCTTCACTACTTCGGTCTCAATGTCTGCGCGGCTGTCGGCCAATAACATTTCCCACGAGCAGTTTGTGTCGATCTTGTCGTTTCTAAGCACAAAGCCTCCCGCGATCGGAAGTTTCTCGCCCGAAAGAGTAAGCGACGTGTTGTGGGACGCATTGTAGCCGTCGATCCAACGCTGATCTAAATGTTTCTCGTTTTTGCCGACGAACACAACTTCTTTGCCTGTCGCAACCGCCTGCGCCATTAATTTATCAGCGAACTTCACGTATTTGTCCGGGGCAAGTTCAACAAGCTGTTTTAATGCTGCGTCAAACGCTTCGCCGACAAGACGCTGACGAACGCCTAAATCGATTCTCTTAGCGTCAAGTTCTGCAACGATTTCACGACGGCGCAATACTTCAGGCTCTTCTTTGCCAAGTCTGACGGCGTAAGAATCCTGAACTTCTTTGATCTCAGCGTTTACTTTACGGCTGATTTCGCGGACTTTCTCGTCGTTTTCGGCTTCGATTGCCTTAATCTGCGCGTCTGAATCGTTTTTAATTTTCTTTTTGATGTCAGCAAGTGCCATTTCTCAACACCTGCCCGACTAGCCTACCTGTACTCCCATGAGCATTAATATACTCGTAAGAAGAGCAAGAACTGCATAGGTCTCAACCATTGCGGGGAGAATAATCGCTTTGCCCATCGCTTCGGGCTTCTTTGAGATCATCTGGATCGAAGCCGCTGAAGTTTTGCCCTGCCAAATTGCTGAATACCAACCGACAACGGCGATAGGAAGGCATGACGCGAGAATCTGAAGTCCCTGATTCCATGTGAGAGCAACTGCGCCCGCACCGCCAAGAAGTCCGAGTTTGTTAAGAACGAAGAAAGCGATTAAAAGTCCATAAATTCCCTGAGTTCCGGGAAGAGCCTGAAGAATTAAGCTTGAGCCGAACTTGTTGGGGTCTTCGGTCATAACGCCTGCTGCCGCTCCGCCTGCAACACCGATTCCGATTGCTGAACCGATTCCTGCAAGAGCCGCCGCGAGTGCCGCTCCGAACAGTGCGAGTGAAAGTCCTAACATTTCCATAATGATTTTTACTTCCTTTCTAAAACTAAAATTAAAATTTTTTTAAGAATTAGCGATTCAAGAGTAATTTTTTTTTAATTCCTACTTCCTAACTCCTAATTCCTAACTAAACTACGCTTTTACATTAATGTATTCTTGCGAGAGCGTCATCGGGGTAAACGGTTCGCCGCCGCCCGAATAGAATTTGCCGAAAAATTCAACATACTGAAGTCTCAACGGGTGAACAAATGAGCCGAGTATGTTAATCGCAATGCTGAAGATATGTCCGCCGATTATTACGACGATAGCAATGAGCCAGCCGACGTATGGAATATCAGCCGCGAGTCCGCCGAGCAAGTTAATAACCATGCCGATTACTGCCGAGCCGAAGCCGAGTGCTAAAAGTCTGCTGTAGCTTAAAATATCTCCAAGGTATGACGTTGAGCCGTAAAGAGCTAAAAATCCTGAAATTATCTTATTAATAATTCCTTTCTTTTCTCTGCCGGCATAGAAGAAAATTATTACAGCTCCGATTATCGCCATTAATTCGCCAATCTGCACGAAATGCGGCGGAAGCATTCCTCCCGTTGCCACTCCGAACAAGCAAAGACCGACGATAAACAAGAACCACGAAATGTCATTGCCGATAGCGTTAATAAAATCTCCCGAGCGCAGTTTGTCGTAAGCCGCTACTAAAAGTCCGAACATTAAATGAACAACTCCGAGTAAGAGCGAAATTCCTAAAACTTGCATGGGATTTGTCATCGGGTCAACGAGCATTAAAGAATTTTTCAACGGAATCAAAATCGGTACGAAGCTGTCAACGAAATTTCCGAAGAAGCTCCCCGAAATGACTCCATATATAAACGTCGAGACTGAACAGAATAAGAATAATCTGATGAAATCTTTCACGCCCACAGAAATTTTTTTGTATTTCTTGAAAACGTAAAGGATCGTCCCGAACACAACAAGCGCGTAACCAGCATCGCCCAAGCACATTCCAAAGAAAATCCAGAAGAACGGCGCAAGCAATGGCGTAGGGTCAATTCCCCTGTAAGTCGGTGAAGAATAAAGTTCCGTCAAAATATTAAACGGTCTTACTAAGCTTCCGTTATTTAATAACGACGGCGGCTCTTCGTCCGGCGCAGGGTCAGAAAGCGTCAAATCTATATCTGTGCTAATGGCCTCGATTTTAGTTTTAATTTCTTCGGCTTTGTTTGCAGGCAGCCAGAACTTTGTAAGCATTGTGCTTTCAGTTTCATCGCTCTTGGCCGTTCCGTTATAGCGTCCGGCGAGACTGTTGTAGTAGTCAGAAAGTTTCTGAACCGTCAACATGTTCGCGTTCGCAAGTTCGACCATCTTCGCGGCTAATTCTGATTCTTTAGCTTCAAGTTCTGTAATTGACGCTGAAATTTTTTCCTTCTCTTCTGCGGCTGTACCGTCGAAGGCAGGAATCTCAATAGCTGAAAATCCGTTCTTTGAGCAAGCCTCGCGAACTTCATTTTCAACAGAGCGCGAATAAATTACAGCGGCGTAAACTTCCGTAGGCTTTTCTTTCTCGTTATAGGGCTGAAGTATTAATTCGGTGTCTTGAGCGAGCGTTGAGAAATCGCCGAGCGCCGCTTTGAATCCGGAAATGTTTTCTGGCTTAATTGTCCCGGCAATGGCCGTAACAGTCCGGGTCCCTTCGGTGAAAATCGAGAGAGGATACTCAAGAAAAGCTAACGACGACAAAATCGAATCATTTAATTTTGCCTCCGAAAGTTTGAGTCTTATCTCTCCTGTTTCGTGTTCGACTGCGCGTACAGACTCGCAGATCGCTTTCAAATCCGTGTTATTAGCAAGCTCTTCAAGCTCCGTCATTGTTGCTTCAGGACGTTCACCGAGCATTCTGTCAAGTGCCGGGATAGGATCGACATAATGAGGCGTGAGCGTTCTGTTCAGATAACGGACATCGGCGAGCTTTTCTTCAGTGCTTGAAATCAGAGCTTCGACTTCAGCGGGGCGAGTTTGATTTTCTTCGGTGGTGCTGATGATCTGACAGGCTCCGGTCTCTTGCAGAGCGGCGGCTATTTGTTCATGAACGGATTTGTGATAATAAAGTTCCGCCTTTTTAAGCTTGGCTACTCCCATATTTTTTCATCACCTCTTCCGTTATGAATGAAGCCGCGGCAGGAATCTTATCCTTGTGTTTCGTGTAGAAATCCTTCGCTTCGCCTTCGCGTTTTGATAACGTGGCTGCGGCCTTCGTCTCGGCTGCTTCTTCAGCGCGTCGGATTTTGTCTCTGAACTGGCGGGCTGCGTTTTGCCGTGCTTCTTTCAAAGAGTTTTCCGCGTCTGCGCTTGCGCGATTAAGTTTCTTCGCGGCGTCCTCTTTAGCTTTCTGTACAGCGTTAGCGGCCTGAACTTCAGCGGCCTTGATTTCGGCTATCGTAGGGTTATCCGCCATTACATTGTTCACCTCCCCTTCTTTTAATTTTTTATTATGTGTGAATATTTGTTGAATACAGTCTGAACAAAACAAATTATATAGAAATTTTTTTGAACTTCAACCGAAAAAGCAACGAGGCAAAACTAAAAAAAATTTCGTCGTTCGTAATATAATTTTCATAATCCAAACTCTAAATTAAAAAAATTAGAAGGGGCTGTCGATTTTTATGTTTTATATTTCATGGCTGAGAATCTGGAACGAAACCAGAGCAGCTTTGTTATCAACAGGCTACAGTTTTTTTTACATTGAAGCTAATCTTGTCTGTGCAATTATCCTTGGCATTATTTTTAATAATCAGTTGAACGCTTCGGATCAAACTGAAGCGCGCGTGTTCTGGTTGCGATTGTTGTTCGTTCAGTTCCTTTATTGTCTTACGTCGATTCTCAGAGCGCTTGTTGACATTGGGTTAATCCCTGACTCGCCAACATTATCGTATCTTGTTATATCTGCGAATATTATTCTTATGCACTTAGGGGCGTGGCTTGTGTTCGTGTATTCAGAAGTTAGTCAGGAATCTTGGCTTACAGGTTCATTGCGAAACAAAATTATCTCCGCCATACCTATAATACTTGAAGGTTTACTTCTTATTATTGCTCCCATAACTGACACGTCTGTAGTTCTTAGAGGAGGACAAATTTTTATAAGTTTCCTGCACCCAATCATGATGCTTGTAGTTCCCGGATATTTTTTAGCGGCGGTCATCATCGCTTTAATCCGCAGGACTCGAATGACTCGTTATGAACGCGATATGTCCCACGCAGCAGCGGCAATATATCCTGCAATTTTATTTGTAATAGTTTTGTTTCAGTGGCTCGAATGGAGAATTCCATTATTCTGCGGCGCGATTATGATTGCTGATGTTTACGTTCATGTGAAGTATTCTGACAGCCTCGTATCAATCGATCCACTTACGAAGATTCCAAACAGGAACGGAATGATGCACAAGTTGTCAGAAATGGTGCACAAACGCGCCGAGAGCGAAGACAAAACTATGAAAGACCTTTATGTTTTTGCGATTGACGTCGAAGGAATGTCATCAATAAATTCTGCTTACGGACGTCTTGAAGGCGACAAAGTTCTTATGATGATAGCGGCTGCGCTTGAAAAATTTAGCAAAGAAGCTCACCCGTGTTTTGTTTCGAGATATTACGGCGACGAATTTATAGTTCTTGCGGAAATTCAAGACAAAGACGAGCTTGAATTATTCACTGAGCACGTTAGAAATTACATAAGCAACGCGTCAATGTCGAGCGGCCTTTCTTATCATATTCACACTAACTTGGGCATGGCGAAGTACGAAAAATTTAGCAAGCTCGAAACCGTTTCCGGACTTATTGAGGAAGCCGATAGAGTTTTGACTGAACATCAAGAGCAGCGAAAATTTCAATCTTTCATCAACAGCTAAAAATTTTGAAGGAGAATTTTTGAATGAATAAATTGATTTTGACTGCGCTATTTGCGCTTGGCCTCGCGAAATCGGGATTTGCATTTGAATTTTCTGAACGTCCTTGGCTAAACTCGAATATTCTGGGCCGAGTGTCGCCTGATTATTCGCCGACGGCTCGCGAAGATTTTTACTTGTCAGTCAATCACGACTGGATCAAAAATGCGAAATTAAAACCCGGATACGCTGCTAATGGTTCATTCTATGAATTAGAGTATGAGCTTGACGCTAACTTACGCGGCCTCATGACTGACAAATCACTGACGGGGCACGACGCTGAATTAGTCCGCAATCTTTACGCGCTGTGGCTCGATTGGCCCTCACGAAACACCGCCGGCATAACCGAATTAAAAAAACACGTTGACGAAGTTGAAAAAATAAAATCACTTGACGAACTCACGGAATATTTTAAAAGTGAAGAGTGTCGGCTTCACGGTTGCTTCATTGCGGGCTTCTCGATAGGCTATGATAATGAAGACTCTTCATTCTATAACATTGAAATCCCGGCTACTGCTCTTATGCTCAGAGACTCGGCAGAATATAAAAATCTTACGCCAAACGGTGAACGAATTAAGAAAATGCGCTCGGGATTTGCTACGTTCATGTTAAAAAAACTTGGCTACGATGACGACGCGATTAAAAAAATTCTTGACCAAAGTTTTGAATTTGAAAACGCTATCGCCGATTCGATGATGACGCACGACGAAAAGGAATCTCCTGACGCTTTGAAAAAAATGTATGAAAACCCCGTAACGCTTGAAAAACTTCGCGAATTATCGCCTGTGTTTCCGTTTGCGGATATTCTGACGGCTCATAAAGTTTTTTCTGACCGAATGAATTTACAAGAACCGGCGTGGCTCAAAGCTCTTAATGATTTATACGCGGATTCGCAACTTGAGAATATAAAAGCGTATCTAATTCGTAATATCGCTTCGGGCGGAATCACGACTACGGACGAAGAGTCTTATCGCGAATATCAAAAACTCGTAAATGAACGCTACGGAATTAATGAGAGCGCGCCTGATGTAGAACTTGCGGCAGATTTTGTTCACGGGAATTTATTAACGCCGTTGACAAAAATTTATGTTGAAAAATTCATCAGCGACGAAACGAAACAGGACGTTACGGAGATAATCAACGAAGCAATTTCATATTATCGCGAAATGCTCACGAAAGAAGATTGGCTTTCAGAATCTACGCGAGCAAAAGCGATTGAGAAGCTTGACACTATTAAACCGCGGGTTGCATATCCCGACAAATGGCGCGACTACAGCACGCTCGAAATCGGCACGAAAGAATCCGGCGAGACGTTACGCAGCGCGCTCGACAAGTTAAGTAAATTTAGCTGGGATTATTTTTACAGCAGATTGAACGGACGCGTTGACCGCGAGATGTGGGGCGACAGCGACGCGATAATCGTAAATTCATATTACGATCCGTCATTAAACGAAATCTTTATAATCGCAGGAATTTTAAGCGGCGATTTTTATAACTCTAAAAGACCTCGCGAAGAAAATCTCGGCGGCATCGGCATGGTCATTGGTCACGAACTCTCTCACGCGTTCGACACCAACGGCGCGCAATTTGATAAAAACGGCTCGCTTCAAGACTGGTGGACCAAAGAGGACTACAAAAAATTTCAAGCTCGTGCAGACCGTTTAATAAATTATTTGAGCAACATGAAAGTAACGCCCGAAGGACAAAAGTATAACGGTACACTCGTTCAGACCGAAACTATAGCGGACATGGCTGGAATTAAAGCTATGTTAGGGATTGCGGCCAAGAGCAAAGATTTTGATTACGAAAAATTTTTCAGAGCTTACGCAAAAATCTGGCGCAGCGTCCAGACCCGCGAAAACATTGACTCAAGATTAAAAACTGATGTTCACGCTTTGCCTTATATCAGGGTTAATGCGATTGTTCAACAGTTTGAAGAATTTCATAAAACTTATGGAGTTACGAGCGGCGACGCTATGTATCTTGCACCTGACGACCGAGTAGCAGTTTGGTGATATTATTTCAGAAATTTTTTTTAGAAAGGCAGTTTTAGATTTATGAACAAAAAATTTTTAACCCTCGCGCTAGTGTTTATGCTTGCGCTGTCAGCTTCGTGCGCTTTTGCTGAAACAGTTTTGAAACTCGGAACGACTGTAAATGAGCAGGACTCTTTCCAAGTTGCGGCGGAGAGATTTAAAGCCCTCGTTGAGGAACGCACTGGCGGAAATTACAAGATCGAAATTTATCCTAACGGCAGCTTAGGCGGCGAGAGCGACATGCTCGACTCGATGACTATGGATATGTTAGACATGGGAATTATAACTTCCGGGCCGTTCGTGAATTTTTCAAAAATGATGGGCGTATTAGATATGCCGTTCTTGTTTGCGAACAACGCCGAGGCTTATAAAATTCTTGATGGCACAATCGGACGCGAACTCCTTGCAACTCTCGAAGAAGCGAACTTAAAAGGCCTCGCGTATGCCGAGCGCGGTTTCAGAAACGTAACAAACTCAATTCGCCCTGTAGCAAACGCTGAAGATATTAAAGGATTAAAACTCCGTGTTATGGAGAACGAAGTTTACACAGCGACGTTTAAGGCTCTCGGAGTCAATGCTACACCTATGCAGTGGGCCGACGCTCTCACAGCAATGCAGCAGAACACAATCGAAGGCGAAGAGAATCCGATTAATGTAATTTTTTCTTACGGACTTTGGGACTACAATCAGAAATTTGTAACGCTTGACCGCCATAGCTATTCGACAGCGATTATTACAATGTCGCTTGAAGCTTTCAAACGCCTTGACGCAGAGACGCAGAAAATTTTTGAACAGTCAGCGCAGGAAGCTGCCGAGTATGAGCGTCAATGGGTAGCGGATCAGGAAGCTGGACAGCTCGCGGCGATTAAGTCGCACGGCGTTGAAGTCGTCGAAAATCCTGATGTTGATTCATTCAGAAAATCTGTGCAGAGCGTTTATAGCGCTTACCCGCAATACGCGGATTATATTTCACGAATCCAAGCCGAACTTGCGAACAACAATTAGGAATTAGGAATGAGGAATTAGGAATGAAAAACGAAAATAACTCCTCACTCCTAACTCCTAACTCCTCATTTTTTTTAACTGCACTTGTAAAATTAAGTAACGCTATCGATAAAATTTGCGGAGTCTCGATTTCCGTGATGCTTGCGTTAATGGTCGTGTTCACGATTGCGCAGGTAGTTTGTCGGACGTGGTTCACGTCCCTTTCGTGGTCAGAAGAGGCAACGCGATTTTTATTAATCTGGTCAACATTCTTGGGAGCGTCTTGCGTGTATCGTCATAACGGCAATATCGCTATAACCGTAATTCAAGATTTATTTGCGCCACGAACGAAAAAAAATTTGCGAGCATTAATTCACGCGCTATGCTTCGTTTTATTCTGCGTGCTTTGCTACTACGGATTTTTATATTGTTCGCGACAAGTCCGAACGGCTTCGGCGATTCCCGTGAAGATGAAATATATTTACATGTGCCTTCCTGTCAGCATGATAATAATGTCCATTCACGCGGCTGTTATGTTGCTTGAAGAATTAAAGGAGAAAAAATAAATGGCCGCGTTGTTATTTTCAGTTTTTATAATTTTGTTAGCCGTCGGCGTGCCCGTAGCTTTTTCAATCGTAACGTCCGCGTCGGTCGTGATAGTGTCCGGGCTTGGAACAAACAAATTAATGATGATAATTCAACGAATGTTTGAAAGTTGTAATTCATTCTCATTAATCGCCGTTCCATTTTTTATATTAGCCGGAGACTTGTTGTCAAAAGGGAAAATTTCAAAACTGCTCGTAGATTTTTGCGAGTCGTTTTTAGGAATGATTCGCGGCGGCTTGTCGATAGTTTCAGTTTTAGCGGGAATGTTCTTCGCGGCTATTTCAGGTTCTGGAGCAGCAACGACTGCGGCGGTTGGCGGAGCCTTGATCGAAGAATTAAAATTGCGCGGTTATCGTGAAGATGCTTCAGCGGCATTAATCGCGGCGGCCGGTACGATTGGGGTAGTAATTCCTCCGTCGGTGCCTATGGTGCTATATGCCGTTATCGCTGAAGTCAGCGTGAGCAGTTTGTTCAAAGCGGGATTCGTGCCGGGCTTCATAATGGGCGGATTTTTGATTTTAATTGCGCTTGTTCAAGGACGACGATTAAACTATCCGAAGGGCGCAAAATTTTCGTTCACTAGATTCTTAAAAAGTTTCTTTTACGCAGTGCCGGGAATTTTGATGCCGTTGATAATCTTAGGAGGAATTTTTTCCGGGATTTTTACACCGTCCGAAGCGGCGGCTATCGCAGTGGCTTACGCTGTGTTCGTTTCGATGTTCATATATCGCGACTTAAGCATTAAAGGACTCTTTGAAATTATGACGGGCTCCGCAAAAACTAGCGCGGTTATCATGATTATAATCGCGTGTTCGGGGCCGTTCGGTTGGTGTTTAGCAAACTGGAAAATCCCGGAGACAATCGCGGCAGCAGTACTGTCAGTCTCTTCTAATAAATACATAATCATGTTATTAATCTCAATTATTATTTTAATTGCGGGCGTCTTCATGGAAACTTCCTCGGCGATAATTTTATTAACTCCTGTGTTCTTGCCGTTAATTAAAGCTCTTGATGTTTCACTTATGCACTTCGGAGTTTTGTTTGTAGTAGGGATTGCGATAGGAATGATAACGCCGCCTGTAGCGATAAACTTATTTGTTGCGTCCGGGATAACAGGCTTGCCGCTTGAAAAAATTTCTCGTGCGGTCGTGCCTTATTTAATTGGATTAATAATTGTGTTCTTAGCGATTGTCTTTGTCCCGTTGGTGTTTCCGGGAATTTTGTTTTAATCCGCGCTCTCACTCCCACCAGCCCACCCGTTCGAGCGCGGCTCCTCTTTTTAATACGCTAATTTGAAAATTTCTAAAACGTCTTCCGGCTCAAGCGCTTTCAAAACTCCAAACGTCTCACCGCGTGAAGCGTTCGCCGCGATCTTCTCAATGTCTTCTTCTTTAATTCCAACTTCGCGCAGCGTCGTCGGCGAGTTTATATCCTTGAAGAAATCTTCAAGAGCGTCTATAGCGTCAAGAGCTTTCTCTTCGTCGGTGCCGTCGTAAATGTCAAAAACTGCTTCGCCAAGTCGAGCGAACGGGACGGGATTATCTTCATAAAGATAGCGCGCCCACGCAGGCATTACGATTGAGAGCGACGCGCCATGAGCAACATCGTATAACATGCTCAACGAATGTCCCATTCTGTGCGACGAGAAATCGCCTCTGATTTTGCGTCCGACTGATAAAAATCCGCAATGCGCCATAGCCGCGCCTAAAGCATATTCGGCCCTCGCGTCGTAGTCCTTTGGATTCTCGATTAATTCCGGTATAACTCGCATCATCGTTCGGATTAGCGCATAGCCTTGTTCATCAATTAAATCTGAGCCTTCGTCGCCGTCAAGCACTCGTTCTAAAATGTGGGCGATTATGTCAACGCCGCCGTAAACAGTTTGCTTTTGAGGCAACGTAAATTGAAATGACGGGTCAATCACAGAAACTTTCGGATAAACAAACGGGCTATTGATTGAAGTTTTGATTTCGCATTCGGGATTGCTGATGACTGAAAAGCCGTTGACTTCGCTAGCAGTCGCAGACGCAGTTAAAACTCCGTAAATCGGCATAGCCTTTTCAATTTTTGCTTTACCGCTGAAAAAGTCCCAAACGTCCCCGGAGTAACACGCTCCCGCCGCGATTGCCTTCGCTGAATCAAAAACGCTTCCGCCTCCGACAGGTAATATAGCGTCAATTCCGCCGGCTTTCACACGCGCGATCCCTTCGCGGACTTTATCAATTTTGGGATTAGGTTTTATGTCGTTAACTTCGGAAAATTTTATTCCTGCCTTCGTCAACATTTCTGTAGCTTGAGCATAAGCGCCGCTCTTGAAAATTCCTTTGCCGCCGTACACGAGCAAAACTCCTTTAACGCCGTCGTGCTTGAGATAATCGGCGAGGTCTTTAACAGTGTCTTTACCGAAAATTAAAGCAGTCGGATTGTGCCAGAAAAAATTTTGCATGTTTTATCACCTTAAAATTAAAATTTTTAGGAGCAGAAATTTTTTACTTCCTCACTCCTACTTCCTAATTCCTACTTAATTATAACGTTGCGCCGGTCTTGAAAATCGCCATACCTTGGAAGCCATTAATCTCGTTTCGAGTTTTTGCGCCGTTGGCTACGCTTAAGACGTAATCAAAAAGTTCGTGCCCTTTCTCTGGCAACGTTCCTGACTCTACGAGGGTCCCGGCGTTGAAGTCTATCCAGTTGCTCTTGCGTGAAGCTAGATCAGAATTGCTTGAAATCTTCACCGTTGGAACAGGACAACCGAAAGGAGTTCCGCGCCCTGTCGAAAACAAAACTACCTGCGCGCCTGCTGCTGCTAATGCCGTTGACGCTACTAAATCATTTCCCGGAGCTGATAACAAATTCAAGCCCTGCGTTACGACTTTCCCGGCGTAAGGCAAGACATCACTGACGGGAGCAGAGCCGCTCTTCTGTGTGCAGCCTAACGCTTTGTCTTCAAGCGTCGTAATTCCTCCGGCTTTGTTGCCCGGCGAAGGATTCTCGTAAACCGGCATTCCTAAAGAAGCATAATAAGCTTTGAAGTCGTTGATTAAATGAACGGTTTTATCGTAAGTTGCTTCGTCTTTGCCACGATTCATTAAAATCGTTTCAGCTCCGAACATCTCCGGAACTTCAGTTAAGATTGTCGCGCCGCCTTGAGCTACTAACATGTCCGAAAAATATCCGATTGTCGGGTTAGCGGTTATGCCTGAAAGTCCATCACTGCCGCCACACTTAAGGCCAACGATTAATTTTGAAGTCTCGCACGGAACTCGAACATCTTTTTTCATTTTTTCAACGAGTTCGTTAATGAGTTTCATAGCGGCTTCAAACTCATCATTGAAATCTTGAGCGATTAAAAATTTCACACGCTCGGGGTCAAAGTCTTTCATGTAGGGCTTTATGGTTTCGATTCCGCTGTTTTCGCAGCCAAGTCCGAGCATTAAGACTCCGCCGGCGTTCGGGTGAGTTGCAAAATTCGCCAAAATTTTTCGAGTGTTCTCTTGGTCGTCGGCCATCTGTGAACAGCCATAAGGGTGAGTGAATGCGCGAACGTTTTCGACGCTGCCGCCTAAAAATTTTTTCGCGGCTTTCTCAATTTCGATCGCAATGTCGTTGACGCAGCCGACGGTCGGGATTATCCATAACTCGTTTCTAATTCCTACGCGACCATCAAAACGGACATATCCGTTAAAAAATTCTGGCGCGACGTTTTCAAGTTTCGGGTGTGTCGGGTGATATTCGTAATCGTGAGCGCCGCTTAACAAAGTTCGAACGTTGTTTGTGTGAACGTGATGACCTTTTAAAATTTCGGAAGTTGCTGCGCCGATCGGGAAACCGTATTTAATGATCGGTTCTCCGGATTTAATTTCTTTTAAGGCGACTTTGTGTCCCATGGGAATGTCCTCTAGAACCTCAAGCGAAATGTCTGCACCGGAGACGGGAATTTTTTCGCCGGCTTTCAAAGCGCGTAACGCAACTGCCACGGAGTCAGCAGGATTTATTTTTATAAGTTCGTTCATGTGAATTAATTTGCCTCCCTCAAAAAAGATTTTTCTAAATTATATTGCAAGTTTCTTAATTCTCTTAATAAAAATTCAAAATGCTATAATAATTTCACTCGAATTTTACGAATGAAACTAAGGGAGGAAAAATTTTTTTATCATGGCACAAGAAACTAGCATCAAAGAATACAAGACTGCGTGGCGCAGCTTCTACGGACTTTTCTCACTGATGATTCTAATTTTGATTCTTGCCTGCGCCGGAAGTATTTGGGGACCACTTAACGCCGGTGCGAAATTAAAGTGGATGTGGATAATCGTAGCAGTTGTTGAAGTCCTCATCTTCTTGTCGATTGCGGTCAAGCGCGCCACAATGAGCCTTATCTTGAAGGACGACCCCGAAAGGCCCGAGAATCAGGAAGTCGAATATGTGATCTGTCACCCGCTGAAGCTGTTTACAGAGTTCAGAGTATCGAAAGAAATTGGACTTACGAAAATCGCTGACATCGATGTAAAACAGAACGCCATTCAAACAATTTTGAATATTGGCGACGTCTTAATCTCATCACCTGGAACAAGCGAGAAAGAAGTAAGAGCGAAAAATATTCCGGCTCCCAAAGACGTGCGCGATGAAATTCAGAAACACGCAAGAAAATACACCATGAGGCAGCAACCATCGACACAAAATCCTGACGCAGCTCCCGTATTATAGAGATTTTTGCCGCGCCCTCACTCCCACCCGCCCACCCGTTCGGGCGCGAAATCACTTCTGACCACTGTGTCCAGAAGTGATTTTTTTAACATTTGCATTTTTCGCGAATTAATAATATAATATCCCGCGTTGTTTTGAGCGAATCGCTAGCTCAGTCGGTAGAGCACCGGACTTTTAATCCGGGTGTCGGGGGTTCAAGTCCCCCGCGATTCACCAGCGAAGGTCCTATCGTCTAGTGGCCTAGGACACAGCCCTTTCAAGGCTGCGGCGCGGGTTCGAATCCCGCTAGGACCGCCAAAAAATTTGAATATGGGATTTAACAAGCTCGTCAAAGCGACGGGCTTTTTTGTTGCAAAAAATAAAATTATGCTATTATCTCATGAAATTTAATTTTCAGGAGGAGCAAATTTTTTTATGGAAGCAAAAGACTATAAAGATACTTTGAATTTGCCCGTAACAAATTTTCCAATGCGTGCAAATCTTGCCAAACGCGAGCCAGGATTTTTAGAATTTTGGCACACGAACGACATCTATCACAAAGCATTAAACGCCCACAAAGACGCAAGCGAACATTTTGAACTTCACGACGGCCCGCCTTATGCGAACGGCGATATTCACATCGGAACAGCGTTTAATAAAATTCTAAAGGACTTTATCGTAAAATCAAAAACTATGACCGGCCGCTATACTCCTTACGTGCCCGGCTGGGACACTCACGGACTTCCGATAGAGCTTCGCGCCCTGAAAGACGGCGGAATGTCGAAACTTGGAACAGGCGTTGACCCCGTAGAGCTTCGCAAAAAATGCAAAGAAACTGCGCTTCATTATCTTGACGTTCAGCGCGAAGAGTTTAAGCGTCTCGGAGTCCTTGGCGAATGGGAACACCCTTATATCACGCTTGACCCTGCGTTTGAACATTTAGAGCTTCACGCGTTCGCCGACATGGTCGAGAAAGGATTAATTTATAGAGGCTTGAAGCCTGTGTACTGGTGCACGGATTGTCAAACGGCACTCGCCGCCGGCGAAATTGAATATTGGGACGAAGACTCGCCTTCGGTTTATGTCGCTTACCCGATGCCGGACGCCGCAAAAAAATTCCCGGAGCTCGAAGGCAAAAACGTTCATATAGTAATCTGGACGACAACGCCATGGACCTTGCCTTCAAGTGCTGCCGTCGCTGTTCACCCGAGATATGACTACGGATTCTATGAAGTCGAAGGGAAAGTTTATATCTTCGCAGTAGCGTTGAAGGATTCTGTTTGCAAGAACACGGGGCTTGAACTCGGCGAGCCTTTCAAAATCGTTAAAGGCGCGGAACTCGAAAATCTGAAACCGCTTCACCCGTTCTACGAGCATGAATTATTAGTTGTGCTTGCGGATTACGTCGAACTCGAAACAGGCACAGGCTGCGTCCACACGTCGCCCGGCCACGGCGTCGAAGACTATGAAACAGGCGTGCGTTACGGCTTGAAAGTTTATAGCTCCGTTGACCATGCCGGAAAATTTGAGAAAGATATGAAAATTGTCGGCGGAATGTCATTAGACGAAGGCGGCAAAAAAGCTCTTGAGTTAATCAAAGAGAAAGGCCGCTTGCTTGGGCTCGGAAAAATTTCTCACAGCTATCCGCACTGCTGGCGATGCAAAAAGCCTGTTATCTTCAGAGCTACGGATCAATGGTTTATCAACGTCGCTAAATTCAAAGACGAAGCATTAAACAAAATTGACAACGAGATTAAATGGATTCCGGAATGGGGCCACGATAGAATTTTCAACATGGTAAGTTCACGCTCGGACTGGTGCATAAGCCGCCAAAGAGTCTGGGGAGTGCCTGTCCCGGCAATTCGCTGCAAAGACTGCGGCGCTTTCACTCTCACGCCTGACAGAATCAGAATGTTAGCCGAGAAAGTCAAAGACTCGCCCGACGGAACTTCAATATGGTGGCGCGAAAGTCTTGAAAATCTCTTTGGCGAAAAAGCTTGCTGCGATCATTGCGGCTCTCACAACGTCGAGAAAGACAGCAACATCTTAGACGTGTGGTTTGACTCGGGAGTCTCTCATATGTCGGTCTTGAATGAACGCTTCGGGCTTCAATGGCCCGCCGATATGTATCTCGAAGGAAGCGATCAGCACCGCGGTTGGTTCCAGTCGTCATTGTTGACCGCAGTAGCAATCAAAGGCCAAGCGCCATATAAACAAGTTTTGACTCACGGCTTCACGCTTGACGGCGAAGGCCGCAAGATGTCAAAGTCGCTCGGCAACACCACAGCACCGCAGGAAGTCATTAACGAATTCGGCGCGGATATTTTGAGATTGTGGGCAGCGTCAACGGATTATAGAAATGACGTTAGAATATCGAAGCAGATTTTGAAAACTCTTTCTGAAACTTACAGACGAATCCGAAACACAGCGCGATTTTTGCTCGGAAATCTTCACGACTTCGATCCGAAGACGAACGCAGTTAAATATGAAGATTTGCTTTCGATGGACAAATGGATTCTCGACAGACTCCACAGAATAATCTCACGAGTTTATGAAGCGTTTGAAGAGTACGAATTTCATGTGCCGGTGTCGCTGATTCATTCGTTCTGCGTGAATGAGTTGAGCGCGTTCTATCTTGACATCAGCAAAGATAGACTTTATGTCGAAGATAAAAATTCTTTGACTCGACGCAGTGCGCAGACGGCAATGTGGGAAATTCTTTCATGCTTAACGCGAATGCTTGCGCCGTTGTTGAGCTTTACAGCCGAAGAAATTTGGCAAGAAATGCGAACGACAGATTCAGATTTGCCCGAGAGCGTTTTCTTGTCTGACTTCCCGAAGCAGGATAAATCAAAACTCAATGACGAATTAAATAATCTCTGGAGCGAAGCTGAAAATCTCAAAGGCGCGGTCAGTCGTATGCTTGAGACAATGAGAGCCGAGAAGACGATCGGAACATCATTAGAAGCTCACGTGCAAGTTAAAAAATCTAAAGAGCTTGAGAAACTCGCCGCCGCGTTCACGCTCGAAGAACTCGCGGATATTGTTATCGTGTCGAAGTTTGAATTTGTTGACGCTTTGACATTGTCAAAAATCTTTAATGACTCTGAAACAGGCTTTGAAATCGCAGGAGGCTTTGCGCCCGGCTCAAAATGTCCGCGCTGCTGGAAGTATGACGAACACCCGAACGAAGACGGCTTATGTCATCGTTGCGCGCACGTCCTTGGGAAATAAAAATGAATAAAGAAATTTACGACAATTACATAGCGATTTTGCGCGAAGAACTTGTCCCGGCTATGGGCTGCACCGAACCTATTGCGATAGCTTATGCTGCCGCGAAGGCTCGTGAAGCTCTTGGCCTAATGCCGGAGAAAATAAAAGTTTCATGTTCCGGCAACATTATTAAAAACGTCAAGGGCGTTATAGTTCCGAACTCGGGAAATCAAAAAGGCATCGAAGCCGCTGCGATTTTGGGAACTGTCGGCGGAGACGCGTCTAAAGAACTCGAAGTAATCGCCGGAGCAACTGACGAAGCTCGAGAGCAAACTAAAAAATTAGTCCGCGAAAATTTCTGCGATGTGTCTTTAGCTGAAAACGTCCCAAATCTTTATATCGAAGTCGAAGCTCAAGCGCAAGGTCATAATTCAAGCGTCAGAATCGAAAATCATCACACGGATATAACGCGGATAACTCACGACGGAAAAATAATTTTTGAAAATGTCCCTGAAAATTCTAAATCCGAAGTGAAAGTTTCAAGTGCAAACAGAAATTTAATGACTTTGCGCGGGATTCTCGAATTTGCGAACGAGCTTAACGCCGACGACGTGAAAGAAATTTTTGAACGTCAAATTGAATGTAACGCGAGAATCTCTCAAGAAGGACTCGATAATCGTTGGGGGGCAAGAGTCGGAAAAACAATGCTTGAAAGCTGGGGTAGTGATGTTCGCTCGCGAGCTTGTGCAAGAGCCGCCGCAGGTTCTGACGCTAGAATGAGCGGCTGTCCCATGCCCGTGATTATTAATTCCGGGAGCGGCAATCAAGGCATCACTGTTACTATGCCCGTAGTCGAGTATGCTAATGAATGGCACTTGTCGCGCGAAAAATTATATCGGGCATTAGCCGTGAGCAATCTCGTTTCGATTTATATCAAGCATTATATTGGTTCGCTATCTGCGTTCTGCGGAGCTGTCAGTGCTGCTAGTGGTGCCGGAGCTGCTATTACTTACATGGCCGGAGGCGATTATGAAAGCGTCGGCGCAACAATCACTAACACTCTTGCGAACGTCGGCGGCATAGTCTGCGACGGTGCTAAACCTAGCTGCGCGGCAAAAATAGCTTCGTCTGTTCATGCGGCGTTACTAGCTCACTACATGAGCATGAGCGATAAAGAATTTCGCGGCGGCGAAGGCTTCGTTGAAGACGACGTAGAGAAAACTATCAAGAACATGGGTTACATTGGCAAGATCGGCATGAAAGAGACGGACAAAGAAATTTTGAACGTCATGATTGATAAAATCGATGTCGATTCGTGCTTGTAATTTTTTATATCAAATTTTAGAGGTGAATTTTTATGAGTGAAAAAGGTTTTACGAGTTCGCTGCCTTTCAAATTAATCGTGGCGCTTGTGCTCGGTACTGTGGTCGGGCTTGTCTTGGCCTCAATGGAAGGCTCTGCTATCTGCTCCGCGTTACTGAACATAATCGTAACGGTGCGTTTCATATCCGGGCAATTTATTAATTTCTGCGTGCCGTTGATTATAATCGGCTTCGTTGCGCCTTCGATCACAAGACTTGGAACAAACGCTTCAAGAATGTTAATTTTGGCTTTGATTCTTGCTTACGTGTCATCAATCGGAGCGGCTTTCGCGGCAACAGCGGCGGGCTATTCGATATTGCCGTTTATGCACATAGTTTCCGAAGTCGAAGGCTTGAAAGAATTACCTGACGTTCTCTTCAAACTCTCAATCCCGCAGATTATGCCGGTAATGTCCGCGTTGTTCTTGTCTGTAACTGTCGGACTTGCAGCAGCATGGAACAGAAGCAAATATTTCATTAACCTGCTCGAAGAATTTCAAAAAATCGTTTTGAGCATCGTTACAAGATTTTTAATTCCTGTTCTTCCGTGGTTAATCGGAACGACTTTCTGCGGACTTGCCTATGAAGGCTCAATCACGAAACAATTCCCGGTTTTCGTCATGATTATCTTGCTCGTGATGGCGGGACATTATATTTGGATGGCTCTGTTATATTCAATCGCCGGAGCATATTCAGGGCGCAATCCTTGGAATATTATTAAGAATTACGGGCCTGCTTACATGACCGCAGTCGGAACGATGTCGAGCGCGGCGACGCTTTCAGTAGCTCTTGAGTGTGCAAGGAAATCCGAACCGACGCTTCGCGATGACATGGTGAATTTTGGAATCCCGTTGTTCGCAAATATTCATCTTTGCGGTTCCGTCATGACTGAAACATTTTTCGTAATGGCTGTTTCAAAAATTCTTTATGGCGTTTATCCGACTGTCGGCAACATGGTCTTATTCTGTTTGCTGCTCGGAGTTTTCGCAATCGGTGCGCCCGGAGTCCCCGGCGGTACGGTCATGGCTTCGTTAGGATTAATCACGGGAGTTCTTGGATTTGACGCTGCGGGCACGGCTTTAATGCTCACGATTTTCGCGCTTCAAGATTCGTTCGGGACGGCCTGCAACGTAACTGGCGACGGTGCTTTAACGTTGATTCTCACAGGTTACGCCGAAAAACATAATATCGCTGAACAAAAACTTGAAAATATTTTAGGATAACGGCTTGTAGCCGAAGCATTTATATTTATAAAAATTCCCCGTGGTCTTTTGTGACTACGGGGAAACTTTTTATTCAAGTCCGTATTCTTTTAATAACTGTCTGTAACGCTGTTCGACTTCGCTCAACTTAGGCTCTTGCCTTGACGGTGCCGGAGCGCTTGGCCTCGGGACTGCTGCTTGAGTGGCCGGCGCTGTAACCTGCTGAGGAGGCGGAGGCGTCTCTGCGACTTCAGACGATGACGACGAACGGGATTCGCGCTCCTTGCTTTCAAGTCTTGCAAGATAATCTTCGTCCTTCTCAACTAAGAATAACCGCGGGCCTCGCGGATCGTTTTCAGCGGTTCTGTAGCTTCCGCCATGAAGCGGACACGATGCGGTAGGGGATTTCCCTTTTGGGAAGAACAGTGGCACAGCTTGACAACCAGAGCGCGCGAGATAGCCGGAACTTCTACATATTGAAACTTTACTGACGTTGACCCAGGCGGGAGGAGCTTCAAAATTTGCCGGCGTTGACATCTCTTTGACAGCGTAAGCCATGAATTTTTTCCAGACCGGCGCGGCCATCGTTCCACCGAAGGCACGTCGTCCCATCGTTTTATGGTCATCACGTCCGACATATACAGCCGTCGTTAATCCTGGAACACCTCCCACAAACCAAGCGTCTATAAAATCGTTTGATGTTCCTGTTTTTCCGAAGACGTTAATTTTAGGCAAGGCCGCAGGTTTTCCCGTGCCTGCTCTCACGGCGTCTTGAAGCATTGAACGAATCGAGTAAGCCGTTTCCGGTCTCATGCCTTGAGTCGCGGCGGTCTGTCGTTGTTCAATGACGTTGCCGTCTCTGTCGCGAATTTCACGAATCATTAACGGAACAATTCGCAGCCCTCCGTTATTGAAGCAGTTAAACGCCACGGCCATTTCTAAAGGAGTCAAACTCGCCGAGCCTAGCGCGACTGATAAATCATTCGGAAGATATTTAGTTTCGATCCCCATGTTGCGAGCCATTTGAACTATAGCGTCAGTGCCTATATAAGCGGCTACTCGAACAGCGACGGTGTTTAATGAATTTGTCAAAGCGCGTTGCAAAGTAACTTCGCCCGAATATCCATTGCTTGAGTTATGAGGCGACCAACCTTTACCGCGGCTCCCAGGTTGTCTGAACGTTATCGGAGCGTCAAGAAAGTGATCGCTCGGCATAACATCTTCTTCCATAGCGGCAGCGTAAACTATAGGTTTGAAGCTTGAGCCCGGCTGTCTGATTGCCTGCGTAGCGCGGTTGAATTTGCTTTCTTTGAAGTCTTTGCCACCAACGAGAGCCAGCACTTCGCCAGTGTCAGCTTCCAGGCACACAAGCGCACCCATTACATTTTTATTTAATCCCTGAATAGCTTCGCGGGCTTTGTCCTGTAAATTTACGTCGAGCGTAGTGTAAATTTGCATACCGCCACTATAAACTTCGTCTTTGCCATATTTGGGCAGCAAGTCGTTAAACAACAAGTGCGATACGAAATAAGGAGCGCGGTTAAATTCTTCAATTTGATTTTTGCGGCTTCTAAATTCGAGTTCTTCATCATAAGCCGCCTGTCGTTGTTCGGGAGTTATCCAGCCTAGAGTTTCCATTCGTCCGAGAACATAATTTTGTCGCGACTTCGCGTTACTTAAACTGCTCAACGGGTTATAGCGTCCGGGGTTTGCGATTAGCCCGGCGAGTATTGCCGATTGAGCAAGGTCTAAGTCTTTTGCGGACTTGTCAAAATAAGTTCGTGCGGCGGTCTCTGCTCCCCAAGCACCATGACCAAAATTTATAGTATTGAGATAGAGTTCAAGAATTTTATCTTTTTGAAAAAGTTTTTCGAGCCTCATCGCGATAATGATTTCTTTTGCTTTACGCGTGATGCTTTTCTCGTGAGACAAAAATAAATTTCTTGCGAGCTGCTGCGTTATCGTGCTTGCGCCTTGAACTTTGCCGCCTTCTACAACGTCCGTCCACAGAGCGCGCATGATTGAGCCGATTCTGATCCCGCCGTGTTGATAAAAAGCAGAGTCTTCAGCTGCAAGAACAGCGCGAACAAGTTCGGGCGAAATTTGATGGAGCTCAAGCGGAGTTCTATTTTCTATAAATAGTCGCGCAATGACTTCGCCGTTTCGGTCATAAAGAATCGAAGGCAAACTGCTTTTTGGGTTAGCAAGTTCGACCATGCTGGGGAGATCTTCGGAAAGTTTGACAACATACCACGCTACGCCGGCACTTAAAGCTCCGGTAGCCAATAAAATCACGATTAATATAGTTGCAAATATAATTTTTAAAATTGAGATCCTTTTTTTCTTGCGCGGTCGTGGCTTTTGTGGCGTCGGTCTTTCTTGATTAAAGTTTTGAGTTTGCCGTTGACGCTGCGCAAGGAGAATCTCATTGGGGTTCATTCTGAAGTTTTTTCTATTATTATTATTTCTGTCTGAATGTCCTTGAAAATTATTTCTTTCATTCATAAAAAACTTGCCCTTTCATTAAATTTCTCCGGGCAAATAATATCACAATCAATTATTCCCGGAAGAAAATCGCCATAAAAATAAAATTCCTGTTATAATAAAATTACGTAAAATTAATGAAAGAAGGGTAATGATTAATGCGCAAAATAAAATTTTTGCTGGCGATGGCGCTTTTAGTTTTTTTATTTTCCGGCTGCGGAGGAAGCGCCGGAGATGATTCTTCTGAGAGCGGAGACGCGTCAGAATTGCATGAAACAATCGTTTCGACTTTACAAGGAAATTGGTTTTTCAATGACAATGATTATTTTTCAGGTAAGGCGACGAGCGCGAATAATGAATCACTTTTGTTATACACTGTAAAATATTTTAAAATATCTATTGCTGACATAACTTTCGACAACACTACTACGGACTCTGAAGCAAGCGCGACCGTATTTTATTCATATACATCATCAGCTCGCTACGAAAATACAAGTACTTCACTTGGAACTTTCACAATAAGAAGTTATTCGGACGACACTTCAACAACAAGGACTCAAGAAATGGTTCTTTCACGCGTTACAGATGATGAATGGATATTGAGTTCGCCGTCTTCAAGCGTCCCTGCGATACTCATTACGCTTTCATCATCGAGAAAAGCAAATGTACAGCTTACGGGCACGACATATTTCACTGGCCTTAATAGTGATTGCAGTTACACTATAAATACTTCGTTCATTAAAACGAGCGACGAGGCAACAACTGATGACAACTCCGACGACTCGACCAGCACTGAAAGCACAATAACAGATATTCTCACTGGCACTTGGAAATTTTCAACCGGCGATGACAGCAGCAGCTCAGCCAGCGCGACAAGCAATACTCAGGGCAGCGATAAAGTTTTGACATTGAGACTTGCTAGCGATGTTTACATGACGTTTTCGAACATGGACCTTGCACTGAACAATAACACAACTTCACAAACCGGAACGGCCCAGGTCGTTTATAATCAAAGTTGGACGGCTTGGGACGAGAGCGACATTAGAGTTATGGACGAGGGAGATTTTACATTCAGCCGCGATATTTCCGCAGACCCTATGAAACTTGTACAAGTCGATACTAGCGTGTGGCGAATTGAAGACACTGAAGACAAAAATCAAAATGTAGTCATCACCGTAGAGTCTAATACGTTAATCAGTACCGTATGGTCAGGAACGGCAACAACTCTGGACGGCGACAGCTACAGATACGAAATTGAGTGTTCGTTTAGAAAACAATAGACGCAGCATTCTGATAAAAGATTAAATTCTTATCTTCGTTTCTTAACGCACTAAGGGCTTTGAAGCTTTCTACGCTGTCTTTTTGGGAACTCCACGGCGAGTCAGTCCCGAAGATTACGCGAGAAGCTCCGAAGCTCTTTATTATTTGCGTGAATTTTTCTGCGCTTAACATTTCGCACTCTTGAGAGTTTTTATAAAATCCGTCGCCGTTCGATGTGAAACTTCCAAGTGAAAATGCCGTGTCTATATAAACGCCTTCAAAATCGCAAAAAATTTTTTCAGCCTCGTCCCAAGCTCGCCAGCCGCCCATATGAGCAAGAATTATTTTTTTAGGATTTTTAATTTTTTCGAGAGCATTTTTGATTTTTGTCGGCATCGCGAAATCATTGCCGGGAAATCCTATATCCCAACCCGCGTGAATTAAAATCGCAAGTTCAAAATCACAGGCGCATTGAAGAATTTTTATAAATTTTTCGTCGTCAATGCTCACGCCCTGATAAACAGGGTGTAATTTAATTCCCTTAATTCCTGCTGAAGAAATTCGCTTTAACTCTGATTCAAAATTTTCAAAATCCGGGTGCATTGCTCCGAACGAAATTATTTTTTTTGCTTCAGAATTTAATTTTATGGCTTTGTCGTTAATTCCCGGGACTTGTTCGGGACGAGTTGCAACCGGCTGAAGGACAGAATAAGAAACGCCCGACTCTTTCATCGAGAGTTCTAGCGCGCTTAATGTTCCGTCCGTGAATGGCCGAGTGTGGCTCTTGGCCTTTAACTTCTCAAGTGCTGACGCGGCAATTCTATCCGGGAATGTGTGAACATGAAAATCAATTATTTTATTAATCATCAGCGAGTGCTTTCGACTGTCTAACCATGACCGTGCGAGTGTAGCAAGAGAACGCGTCTTCAAGGAATTTTTTATCCGGCTTCGGCGTTACGAGGCTCACGACCGGCACAATAATAAATCCTGCGAGCATACAGAAAGCTCCGGCATTAATAGGCGACTGAAGCATAGGCGGAAAATCCGGGCGAATGAAAATATTGGCTGTCATTACGACGCTTGAAAAAATAAAATTCACCCAGCAGGAAAATTTTGTAACGCCTTTCCAATATAAGCTATACATGAACGGCGCAAGGAACGCTCCGGCTAAAGCTCCCCATGATACACCCATTAACTGTGCTATAAATGTAACGTTTGATTTATATTGAATCAAAGCTAGAATGACAGAGATAATTATGAAAATCACAATTAAGATTCGCATGATTTTTAATTGCTTCTTCTCGTCCATGTCTTTAATAACGTGGTCTTTTAATAAGTCAAGAGTCAGTGTCGAACTTGACGCAAGCACAAGAGATGAAAGAGTTGACATTGAGGCCGACAAAACTAAAATCACGACCACTGCAAGCAAAATATCAGGCAAGCCCGAAAGCATCACCGGTATAACAGAGTCATAGCCTTCAACAGGTACTCCAACTCCTGAAGGGTCAAGCTGCGAAGTGAAGAGTCTTCCAAAACCGCCAAGGAAGTAACAGCCGCCCGCAACTATAAGCGCGAATAAAGTTGAAATTACGGTGCCCTTTGTAATATCGCTCTCGTTCTTAATCGCATAAAATTTTTGGACCATTTGAGGAAGTCCCCACGTGCCCAAACTCGTTAAAATTACAACGAACATTAAATTAATCGGATCAGGCCCAAAGAACGAAGTGAAAATTCCCGGTGCTTTCGCAAGTTTCGACGTGGCGTGAGGATCAGAAATTTCAGCAAGGCCCGCTAACGCTTCAAAGAGTCCTCCGCGTGATGACAACACCGCAACTACTACCGCGCTAATTCCGAAAAGCATGATAATTCCTTGAATGAAATCGTTAATCGCCGTTGCCATATAACCGCCTGCTACAACGTAAATTCCTGTCAAAATAGCCATTGCGATGACGCAAACAGAATAATCAATACTGAACGCCATTCCGAAAAGTCGGCTAAGGCCGTTATATAAACTCGCAGTATAAGGAATTAAAAATATGAAGCAGATTATCGAAGCAGCAATCTTTAATGAGTTACTCGCGAATCTTTTTCCGAAGAAGTCCGGCATAGTTGCGCTTGAAAGATATTGACTCATGATTCGAGTTCGGCGGCCTAATACTGCCCACGCCATTAACGAACCGATTATCGCGTTTCCGAGTCCCGCCCACGTAGCCGCAACACCGTAACGCCAACCGAATTGTCCAGCGTAGCCGACAAAGACGACCGCAGAGAAATAGCTCGTTCCATATGCAAACGCCGTAAGCCACGGTCCGACCGAACGACCTCCAAGAACGAAGCCGTTTACATCTGTTGAATGTTTGCGGCAGTATAAACCGATCCCAAGCATTACTCCGAAGAAGATTAAAACTAGCAAAATTTTTATGAGCATTTTTATTCAGCTCTCCTAAAATAAAATTCCCGCGCAATTTAACGCGGAAACTTCATAAAATCAAGTTGCAAAAAAGATTTATCTGTATGAAATTTCAAGAGCGTCTAGCAAATTTTTGAAAGTATCTTGACCGTCGCGGCATGTCTCAATTAAAAATCCCTTAGCGTTATCCCACTCTGAAAGACCGCGATAGTAAAAAAATTTTTTTGACTCTTCAATAATGAAAGGTGTTATGTTGTGACGCAGACATTCTTTTAATGCTATGAGCCGCCCTACTCGTCCATTGCCATCTTGAAACGGGTGAATGCGTTCAAAATTTACATGGAACTCTACAATATTTTCAAAAGAAATTTTTCGCTGTGAATTATATTTTGCAAGTAAGATTTTAATTTTGTCTGCGACATTTCCGGGGCTGACCGTTTCATGTCCTCCCACAAAATTGGGGCGAATTTTATAATCTCCAACTGCGAACCATGAGAAAGTAGAATCGCGCGTATCATGTTTAAGAATATAATGAAGATGTTTAATTTGTTTCTCTGTTAGTTTTTCTTCCGCTATGTCAATAACATAATCAATCGCGCGAAAGTGATGAACAGTTTCGATAATGTCATCTATGGGGACGGCTTGGGCGTCGATAGTATTAGTTTCAAAAATCAAACGAGTTTGTTCTTCTGTTAATCGGCTGCCTTCAATGTGATTAGAGTTATATGTCATTCGGACTTGTAATTCATGATAAAGGCCGCCGGAAATTTTTGCGGATTTTTCTTCGCGCAGCGTTTTCAAAATTATATTTTCCATATTAAAAATTAAAAAATCAGGAACGAAGAAAAATTTTTTTTCATTCCTGATTCCTAACTCCTCACTTCTAATTAATCTAATTAATTAGCGAGTGCCATTCTTGAATCGACTTCAGCGAATCTGATTCACAATTTTTCACCGCTGTTATGCCTTCGATAGCGGCTTGGGCGCCTGCTATTGTTGTTATGTATGGAACGCCGGCTTTGATTGCGCTGCGTCTTAATAATGAGCCTGTGTTAGTGAGAGCTTTCTCGCGCGGCGTGTTAATTACAAGCTGCACTTGGCCGTTAATAATTTTGTCAATAACATTAGGACGCTGCGTCCCGACTAGTTCAGACTCAACGCCGGAATTTTTGAGAAAGTCATAAGTGCCTTTTGTCGCAAAAATTTTGAATCCCGCTGCGATAAATTTTTCTGCGATTTTTGAAATTTCTTTTTTGTCCTTGTCGCTGATCGACATTAAGACATTCCCATAGAGCGGCAATTTTGCGTTTGCGGCTTCTTCGGCTTTGAAAAACGCTTCGCCGGCTTCGGTTGCAAGGCCCAAAACTTCACCCGTGCTTCTCATTTCCGGCCCTAAAACCGGGTCAACCTCTTGGAACATATTAAACGGAAAGACAGCTTCTTTAACTCCGTAATACGGAATTTTTCTTTCATTCAACGTCGCAAGCGGAGAGTTTCGCCCGGTGAGTTCGCGAGTTATGGCTTCGACGGCCAAAGGCACCATTCTAATTCCGCAGACCTTTGAAACGAGCGGAACTGTTCGAGAAGCGCGCGGATTTGCTTCGAGGACAAAGACTTTTTCATTTTCAATCGCGTATTGAATATTCATAAGTCCCACAACGTGCATAGCTTCGGCGATTTTTCGCGTATAGTCCTTAATCGTAGCTAGTGCTTCGGCACTAATATTTCTTGACGGCAACACGCAGGCAGAATCGCCCGAATGAATCCCAGCAAGTTCGACATGTTCCATGACCGCAGGGACATAAGCGTGAGCGCCGTCGCAAATTGCGTCCGCTTCACATTCAAGAGCATGATTCAAAAATCTATCAATCAAAATCGGCCTGTCTGGCGTAACACCGACAGCGGCATTCACGTAGCGCGACAAATTTTCTTCATCATAAACGATTTCCATACCGCGCCCACCAAGAACATAAGACGGCCTGACCATGACGGGATAGCCGATTTTATTTGCGATTTCGTGAGCTTCTTCAAGAGTTGACGCGGTCCCGGATTCGGGCATAGGGATTCCTAAGTCGTCCATGACGTTCTTAAAGCGTCCTCGGTCTTCGGCTAAGTCGATAATTTCCGGCGACGTTCCTAAAATCTTAACGCCGTTCTTCTCAAGCTGCGACGCGAGATTTAAGGGAGTTTGCCCTCCGAACTGCGCAATAACTCCCAAAGGCTTTTCGGCTCTGTAAATGCTCAAAACGTCCTCAAGCGTCAATGGCTCAAAATATAATTTGTCGGACGTGTCGTAATCCGTCGAAACGGTTTCGGGGTTGCAGTTTATCATAATCGTTTCAAAGCCGAGTTTCTTTAACGACTGCGCCGCGTGAACACAACAATAATCAAATTCAATTCCCTGACCGATTCTGTTCGGGCCGCCGCCTAAAATCATAATTTTCTTGTTGTCTGACACTTCATTGACTGCTTCGGGAGCGTTGTAGCTTGAATAATAATAAGCTCCGTTTTCAGTGCCGCTTACGTGAACACCGCTCCATGTTTCGTTGACGTCAAGAGCTTCGCGGCGTTCTCTGATTAAATCTTCTGAAACGTCAAGGATTTGAGCGAGGTACTTATCGCTAAATCCGTTGCGCTTGGCCTTAATCAAAACTTCATCAGGCGGAAGCGTGCCTTTGAACGTTAAAATTTTTTCTTCTTCGTCAACGAGTTCTTTAATTTGAGTCAAGAAATATTCTTTAACGTGCGTGAGTTCAAAAATTTCTTCGACGGTCGCACTCTTGCGTAACGCTTCGTAAATCACAAAGTATCTTTCACTATTCGGATATTCGAGCAGCTTCAATAAATCCGATTTTGAAAGTTCATGAAAATTTTTCGCGTATCCAAGCCCGTAGCGTCCTTTTTCAAGTGAACGAATTGCCTTTTGCAAAGCCTCTTTGAAATTTTTGCCGATGCTCATGACTTCGCCGACAGCTCGCATTTGAGTGCCAAGTTTGTCTTCAACGCCCTTGAATTTTTCAAACGCCCAACGAGCAAACTTAACGACGACGTAATCGCCATCAGGTTTGTATTTGTCGAGAGTTCCATACTTACCGCACTTAATATCGCTCAACGACAATCCCGCGGCTAACTTCGCTGACACAAGAGCAATTGGAAAGCCCGTAGCCTTCGACGCAAGAGCCGACGAGCGAGAAGTTCGCGGGTTAATCTCAATTACAATCACGCGATCAGTTTTAGGGTCATGTGCAAACTGAACATTAGTTCCACCGATGACGCCGATATGTTTGACGATTTTATAAGCCATCTCCTGAAGCTTAGCTTGAAGTTCATTTGAAATCGTGAGCATAGGCGCAACGCAGAACGAATCGCCTGTATGAACTCCCATAGGGTCAACGTTTTCAATGAAGCACACGGTTATCATGTTGTTGTCTTTGTCGCGCACGACTTCTAATTCAAGTTCTTCCCAACCGGAAACAGACTCTTCAATTAAAACTTGATGAACGATACTTGCCTGCAAGCCGCGCTCACAAACTGTTCTTAATTCGTCGCGATTATAAACAAGTCCGCCGCCTGCGCCGCCCATAGTGTAAGCCGGACGAACGACAACCGGATAATTTAATCTTTCAGCGATGTTCAAAGCCTCGTCAACAGAATAAGCGACTTCGGAGCGCGCCATTTCGATGCCAAGTTTATTCATGGTCATCTTAAATTCGATTCTGTCTTCGCCGCGCTCGATTGCGTCAGCTTGAACACCGATTATCTCAACGTTATATTTTTTCAAAATTCCGGCCTTGTGAAGTTCCGCGCAAAGGTTCAAACCTGATTGCCCGCCTAAGTTCGGGAGCAAAGCGTCAGGATGTTCACGCGCGATTATTGCTTCGAGGCGGTCGAGATTAAGAGGCTCTATGTAAGTTATATCTGCCATTTCGGGGTCAGTCATGATTGTAGCCGGGTTGGAGTTCACTAGGACGACTTCATAACCGAGCGAGCGCAGCGCCTTGCAAGCCTGTGTGCCGGAGTAATC
>JAFSUP010000100.1 GCA_017445205.1 Synergistaceae bacterium | reverse complement strand
TGTTTTTCACCTTTAGAGTTAAGTTTAGTTTTGAAGCCGAGAAATTCAGATTAGTCACTTCTTCGGGCGTTAATTTGCCGAGAGCGACATTAGATTTTTGAAGTGTTCGCCGCTTTTCGCCCGCTCGTACAGCTCGTTGTAGATATTTTCCTTCTGCATAAGGCTTCACCTAAGCGCCCCTTTTGGTCTTGCCCGAATTCTTATCCGATTGAGTGATTGATATGAAATTGTCAAAAACTTGTGCCCATTCCTCCAGCCCCATTGTAGGAACTTCATTGGTTCGAGCACTACTTTTCAGTGTCGATTTAGCCGCTTATTGTTCTTTGTCAGCTTACTAACGTTCAGCACCTTTCCTTTATACGATTATCCTTTACATATTCAGCCTTAGGTTTTTGCTATGAGATTGCAAACTTATTCGTCAGTTTCTTACGGAACATTCTAACCATAGTTGCTTTATAGACTCCCAACATATAGGTAGCACCAACTGCCTACAATCAGCTTTCCTCAGCTTTACCTGCTAGGGCTATTGTCTGCCTACTTCACCGAGCGTGTTAACCCTTCATTACACTCTTCGGATTATCAGTTCGCTTAGTTTTTAAAGCGCAATAGCTTGTCATTACTGAACAAGTCGCACCATTCCAAGATTTTTCATCGTTCGGGTCAATGGCAACGGCTTTTTTGGAAACGTCCAAAACTTTTTTGTAGCATTCAGCCGAGAATTGCCCATATTTTCATAAGCACTGCCGAGATTGTTCTATGCCTCAAAATAATCGAGTTTAAATTGCACGGCTTTATTGAGATATTCTACTGCTTTGTTGTAATTGCTCCGTGAATTGTAAATTTCGCCGAGACGATTCCACTCTATTGCGTTTTTCGGCTCAATTTGAAGAGTTTGATTGATAAATTTTTCCGCGCCGTTATAATCGCGCCTGTACATTAAGTGGTCACTTGCTCCAGCAAATCGTTGACTTCGAAATCGCGCTCATTCTTTTTAAATTCTTCATTCAAACGTTCGCGTTCTGTTTCACTTGCAGTTTTAGTCGCGTTTTTGAGGCGTTTGATTTCTGCTTTCAATCGTTCATTTTCTGCTGACACTTCTTGCTATCCACGACAACGGTGACATGATAAACGAATTTAATCGTCTTGCCCTCAACGACGGGATCAAAATCTTCTTTCAAGACTTCCAAGACTGCGGCGGAAACGGTGCGGATTTGAATAAGCGTAAGTTCGCTGTCTATCGATTCGGCAAAAGCTTCAACAAAAACGCAAACGCTTTCGACGGCAATACGCATGAAGACCGGCGGCGGGTTAAAAAAACTTATACGAACACGAGCACCACGCCCAAAAGTGCGCCGACAAATTTTTTCCGCATAATCTAGGCTACTTAAAATTTGTTGGCGGGGATGAATAATAATGATTTTATAAAATTTCTTTACACATTAAAGTAATCAATCTTCATGGCGCGTTTGACACGATTAAGAACTTTAGAAGCCTTTGCGCGGGCTTTTTTCGTGCCTTCTTTGAGAATGTCCATAACTTCATCGGGGCGCGCCTCGTATTCGGCATGGCGGCGGCGAATCGGCTCCAAAGTTTCCTCCAGAACTTCGCGCAAATATTTTTTGACGGCAACATCTCCGAGACCACCGCGCTGATAGTGTTCCTTAAGTTCGGCGACGTGCGCGGTGTCCTTGGCGAAGGCGTCCAGATACGTAAAGACGACGTTGCCTTCGACGTGCCCAGGGTCTGAAATTTTTATATGCGTCGGGTCGGTGTACATGTTCTTAATTTTTGCGGCAACGGTCGCGCTGTCGTCGCTTAGGTAAATACAGTTGCCGAGCGTCTTGCTCATCTTTGCCTTGCCGTCAATGCCAGGAAGCCTGCGACAAACTTGACTTTGCGGCAAGAAAATTTCAGGCTCAACCAAAATTCCCTCGCC
>JAFSUP010000099.1 GCA_017445205.1 Synergistaceae bacterium | reverse complement strand
ACGAGCTTTGAAGCAGACGTTACAACGGTTTCATCTTTTACATTTCGTGATACAACATTCAAACCGCGCTGTAAAATTGCATTTTTCATTTTTAAAATGTGATCAGGAGTTGTGCCACAGCAGCCGCCGAGAATGCTAACGCCCATATCAGCGAATTTTACAGCAATTTCTGCGAACTCGTCCGGCGTAACATCATACTTTGAAACACCGTCGCGAATGACTGGCAAACCTGCGTTAGGTTGTACCATAACTGGAATATGCGATAACGCACAAATTTTTTCAACTATATGCAAGAGTTGACGCGGTCCAAGAGAACAGTTTACGCCGAGAGCGTCAATGCCGAGCCCTTCTAATGTTGCCGTCATGGATTCGATAGATGTACCAAAAAATGTTCGGCCAGATTCTTCAAAACTCATTGTAGCAAAAACAGGAAGATTTGAATTTTCTTTAGCCGCGAGCACAGCTGCTTTTAGTTCATATAAATCCGTGAAAGTTTCCAACAATATTGCATCACAAAAATTTTTACCTGCGTTGACCATCTCTGCGATAGCTTCGTAGATTTCATCAAATGTTGCATCTCCTGAAGGAGCCATCACACGTCCAGTAGACCCAATATCTAAAACGGCATAAGAATCTTTTCCAGCTGCTTTTTTTGCAAGTTTAGCGCCAGCCTCTATGACTTCAGCAACGCTATAATCTGATTTTGCGAGCTTAAATTTATTTGCGCCAAACGTGTTTGCAGTTATAAAATTTGCACCTGCGTTTTTGTATTCGTTGTGTATGGACAAAATTAAATCAGGATTTGTTAAATTCAAAATTTCGGGCAGTTCACGCAGCTTTAGGCCGCGAGCCTGCAACATTGTGCCCATCGCGCCATCAAAAAATAAAATTTTCTTTTTATCCAACATACAATTAATCTCCTAAAATTATAATTTGAAATGAGCAACTGATTCTCTTAAATCGCTCGCAAGATTGTTTAACAAGTCCGTATCATCTGCAACTTGTTTAACATTATTTGCTATGACATCAACGGACGCAGCGACTTCTTCGTTTGTGGCTGAAGTCTCTTCTGATACAGTTGCCAGACTGCTTACAGCATTCAATATAGTATCTTTGATATTTTCAAGCTTTGTAGTTATTTCAGATACTGAAGAGATTTCCGAAAGCGATTCGCTGATCTCGCTGTCCAAGAGATTAAATTTCTCTTGAGTCATTGTAAGAATTTCTCTCTCTTGTTTTATAATATCGCGTACGCTTTCGGCCTGCTCAACGCATTCACTAGACAAGGATTCAATTTCTTCTACAACATCTCTAATTTGATTGGCTGACTCGTTGGATTGTTCAGCGAGCTTTTTAATTTCAGCTGCAACGACACCAAAACCCCGCCCGGCTTCTCCTGCTCGAGCCGCTTCGATACTTGCGTTAAGCGATAATAAATTCGTTTGTGAAGCTATATCGCTTATCATTTTTACCATTTCGTTAATTTTAGTAACGGATTGGTTGGTATTTTTAATTTTCCCCGATATAAAATCTATGGCCTTAGAGGATTCTATTGAAGATTCAGCGGCGTTTTTTATACCATTACGCGCCTGAGTATTTGCTTCGGTCATTGCGCCAGAATTTTTGGTTAAATTGCCGACATTTTCAACTGCCTGCTCAATTATCCCTCCCATATCTACAATATTAGTATTAATATGCTGCACACTTTGCGTCATGTTGATAGTAGTATCCGAGAGAGCCTGCATTGATTCAGCTATTCGTGCGGCTGATACGGACGAATCATTAGCCATCTTTGCTGTAGATACTAAAGTATCGCTGATTGAAAATGTATTATCGTGAATTTGTTCAATAGATTGATGAAGAACACTAGTTAATTTATTGGCTGCGTTGAGAAGCTGCGAAGTTTCATTTATCTTGCTTGTTGATTTAATACTAACTGATAAATCACCTTCAGAAATTTTTTCAATATCTGTAGCAATTTCTTTCAGTGGCACAGCGATATTCTTGGCTACAATCATGGATATTATCGTGAAGAAAATTACAAGCGAAATACTAATTACAATTATAGTTATGTAAACGCTTCGCTCTGCAGCTTGAATTTGTGTAGCTGGCTTGCCTGAGAACGCCATACCAACAATTTGGGCTCCGCGTCTTATAGGCATGTAATAAACATGGTAATCAATATTGTTAATTTTTACTTCTTTTGAGTAATAATCGCTGCCGCCTTTAACTGCATTCCATACAGCTTCAGAAGCGGGAGTTCCTTCAATTCTTTTGCCTGTCGAGTCTGTTATCGTGGTCATGAATCTTATGTTTTCTTTAAAGATCGTAAGGTCCACACCCGTAATCTTCATAGAATCTATATAAGTTGTATCATAATCAAGGAATTCTTTGGAAGATGTGATAAGCTCATGCTCATAAAATTCCTTCAGCGCACGTGACGCTACGACAAGCTCTTCTTTTGTGTTTTCTTCAAGGTTATTAACAACAAGCCCGGAGGTAAATAGCCCTATGAAAGATACAGCAATCAGAAGCGGGATAATTCCCAACATTAGAAGCACAGCTTTGATGCTAATTTGTTTTTTGCCTTCCATTCTAATTCATCACCACTACATAAGAAAATTTTTATAGGAGTTTTCTCAAATTTTGAAGTTTTTGGAGTGAGCAAATTTTATAATAAAAAAAATTTTTTTTCTACACTTTTTAAATTATTCAAGCTCATATTTAATTTGAATCTCTTTAATCTGACGCTCAAGAGTTTTAATCTTGGCTTTTGATTCAAGAATTCGTTTCTGATTTTCTTTCGTAATTTCTTCGCCGTCGAGTTCCAAAGCCTGAATATAATATTGCGTCGCTTCGATTTCGTCGCGCAGGCTTTCTATGCTTAGGTCACGAATTTTTTTCAAATCTTTTTTGTTTTTACTTTTTGCGTTGCTGCGGACCATGCCACCTATTAATCCAGCAATCCCGAGCCCAACTCCCGCGATCACAGGCAACGCCGCGAAGCCTAAATCAGAAATCCCAATATGTTTTTCTTCGCTAAGATATTTTGTGAGTGCTTCGACTGGAATTTTGTAACCGTCGCGATCGCTCGCCCCCTTCAAAGCGTCAAGTTGTCCTTCGCGAATTTTTTTTCTAACTGTGTACTCCGTCAGCCCTAAAATTTTCGCAACGTCGGCTACGGTGTAGTATTTGTCGCTCATTGCACACCTCCTTAAAATTTTTTCTGTTGTTTTTACTGTTAAGTAATTAATTGACATTCTTTTTTATAAATTATATAATGCTTTGCATAAAATTTCCAAATGGAGCTTGGCTATGTACGATTATACAGAAATTTTAGAGGAGTTGTCGTCAGGTTCTGAAATCGCTGATGAGTTACGGCTTATCATCGAACGAAATGTTTCCATGCCTAACATACCATTTCCAACGATGGGCGGCCTTGTATTTTGGAACAATATTGCGGAGTGTAACGGTTGGAAGCTTCAACAGAACATGATAACTCATCACGCAAGAATCATTGACAGCAACGACGTTCGCATAGCGTGGGGAACGCTGGACGAGATGAAAGACTTGCTTGAAGATTTAGCTAACTATCTAAAACTTCAAAGAGAAGTGCGAAAAAATGAAAATCTTGCAACATTGGAAGAAATTAAAAAATTGAAAGAGTTGCTAGACATTGGCGCGATTGACATTGAAGAATTTAGACAAAAGAAAACCGAGCTGATGAGCAAAGTACAATAAAATATTTAAGTGAGGTGAGAAATATTGGTGCAAAAAAATTTTTATCTTGACAAAATCCTAGCTGCCGAAAAGATTTTAACGAAATATAAAAACGATGATTTAATTCAAAATTCTTCGGAAATTGAAGAAGATGTTAATTCGTGGGCGTTTCGTGTGGTTTTAATCGGTGGCTTTTCTGCTGGCAAGAGTGCTTTTCTCAACAAATTAATCGGTCAGAATCTTCTTGCTGAAGCTCAAGGCCCGGAGACTTCTATACCAACCGAAATAAGTTGGGCAGCACTGGATTTTTGCGAAGCTGTGTTAAGCGATGGCACTGTTAAACGGCTTGACAACTTAACGAGCATACCTAAGGACACAGAATTTTTGAAATTACATCTTAACACCAAATTTTTCAAAGATAGACCTGAAATTGTAATTGTAGATTTCCCCGGTCTTGATTCTAATCTCGAAACGCATGATAAGGCAATCGCCAGTTATATCGGACGTGGAAGCGCGTTTATTTTGTTTGTCCCAGCGTCAAATGGTGTGTTGCAAGAATCTGAGCGGCGTTTTGTAACCGAAGCGGCGCACTATCCTCAAGGGCTTGCGTGCTTTATATCTAAAAGTGATTTAGTGCCCGCTGAACAGGCCGAAGACGTTGTAAACTATGTTAAGAGGCAAATTTCGGAGATATATGGCGAAGATATTTCAGTAAATACAATTTCATCAAAAGAGGATTCACAAGAAATATTTTGGAACAAAGCCGCTTCCGCAGTGGACGCCTTTAACCCACAAGAACTTTTTAATCTGACGTTTACACCAAAAATTAATCTTGTAATTCGTAAAGGACTTACAATAATATCATCAATGATTGAAGCTTCAAAGTTGGATACGAGCGAGCTTAATGACAAAATTTCGGCATGTGAACGCAGACGCAAGGAGCTTTTACAAAAATTAGAACGCGAATGCGCTGAACTTGATCGCAAATACCAACGCGAAATAATTCCTGGTATAGTTACAAGAGTTAGTTCTGCTCTGAATGGTTCAATATCATCTCTTACTGATGCGGCATTATCAGGACAAGCGCGATTTTCTTCGGCTGTTCAAGCAATAATTAGGCCAATACTGACTGATGTTCCCGAAAAAATTTCGGCAAGTCTTAGGACTGTTACAAGTAATATCTTGTTGTCAATACCAAAAAGCGATAAAGAAAATAGTACGAGTGAAGACGATAGGCTAAGACAGATGATAATTGATGCCGCCGATGTAATCACCGCGCCTATAATTGCAAAAAATCCAGATACACAAAATAATAAAAAGAGTTCAGGCGTTGGAACTTCCGTAGCAGCTGTAACTGCGGCAATGGTAAATCCATATTTAGGTTTTGCAGTTGCATTAGCTCCTGTTGTAGCGGAGTTAATCGTAGCATTCAGAGGCAATCGCGCTGCAGAGACAGCACAATTAAACAGGCGTGAACAAGTTCGCACACACTTAGAAGAGAGTGTGATACCTGATATTTTGAGAAAGCTGGAAAGCGACATAACTCCGGCCATGCTCGAAACTCGCGACGAGATGATTGAAAAAATAAAATCGTCAATCGCCGAAGCAATTTCTATTGAGGAAAAAGCCTTGCAGGACGCTAAAAAACAAATCGAAGAAGCAAAAAAAGATTATGCTAACAGAATTACAGAATTGGAAAAAGATTATGAAGCTCTCGAAGCTCTTTTAATAACGGAGGTGCTTTAATGAGTTTGTTTGAAAAAATCAACGCTATACAAAAGTTTTTCAATGATGAAGCTAATAGTGAGCTTATCGACAGAGGAATACGCGCCGGAATCGTGAACGAAGCCGCTAGTGTCGCCGATGCTTACAACAAAATCTCAAAAGAGAACAGTGAATTAAAATTAGGTATTGTTGGACGCGTTAAGGCAGGTAAATCTTCGTTCTTAAATGCTCTTTTGTTCGATGGCCGCGACGTTTTGCCTAAAGCAGCTACACCAATGACGGCGGCATTAACAAAAATCACATACGCCTATAAAAATGAAGCTCGCGTGTTTTTCTATTCGCCAGGTGAATGGCGGCAAATAGAGAACTTAGCTCGCGAATGTGAAAAAGTATTTGAGGAAGAATACCAAAAAGAATTAGAAGCACAAAATAGCGTTCGTGCAAGCGTTAGGCGCGGTTTTGACAGTGTAAGAAATACAATCTCGCAAGATTCCGTTACCCCCCCCCGAGAAGTTAGTAAAAAAAAAGAAATCACACGCGAAGCAGTTCGCCAGAAAGTTTTATCCGATCCAAGCAAACTATCAGAACAACTTAAAGCCAGTCTTGAATTATTCGAGATGGCACGAAGGAACGAAGTAAAGAACGGCATTTCTATACGAAATTTTTTAGGACGAGAAAAATTAATTTCAGGTGATCCAACACAAAATTCCGCTGAATTCATGCGTGCTCTTCAGGATTATGTAGGAGCGGACGGACTTTACACGCCTATCGTGAGTTACATAGAGCTTTCAGTTAATGACGAAAGCTTGAAAGATTTTGTAGTAGTAGACACGCCAGGCCTCAACGATCCAATTACATCACGCAGCGAACGTACCAATAAATTTTTGAAGGAATGCCACGCTGTGTTGTTGTTATCGAGCGTAACACAGTTCCTTAACGAGTCCGACATTGATTTAATCACACAAAAATTTCAAGATGCCGCAATATCCAAAGGGTACATTATTGGTACGATGATGGATATTGGAGTCCGTGAATATGATAGAAAAAGCGGCTATTTTCAAGATGATTATCTCGACAGCAAGGACAATTACGTCGAGAGAGCCGAAAATGTTTTTGCCTCTCTTACACAAAATATTAGGATTAAAAGGACGCCAGAATTTGTATCATCGTTCTTATTCAGTATCGCTCGTAAACGTGAAACAGGCAGGCCGCTGAATTCTGACGAAGAATTTTTGATCGCTCAATGCAAAAAATTATTTCCTCACGATGCAGAAGAAATTTTTGGTGATATTCAAAATTGTTACGAAGCTTCGGGATTTAACGCTGTTCATACAAACATAATAGCTCCGATACGAGAACAAAGAAATACAATCATCGAACAAAAAACTCGCGAATTTGAAGCGGCACAATGTGCTTTATTCCTAAGAAAACTAGAAGAAGCCATGATTGACGCCGAAAATAGATTGGCGCAAATTAAAAATAACGATGAAGATTCTTTGAAAGCGCGTTACGATGCCTGCGAAACTTGTTTGAAAAATAGCCGCTATGATGTCCAAAATATTTTTGATGAAATATCAATCAACGCGGAACGAACGATAAACAGGCTGAAGATCGACATTCATAATTTAATGTCAGAACACAGACATTTGAATATTACAGTTGATGTTGATACAAGAGTTGTATCGGAAGGAATTATATTCAAGGATTATCACACTGAAACCACTCGTACACGGCGCGCAAGTGCCGCTCAAGCAAGCGGAAATATTGATGCATTTGCAGGCGAAGCAGAACGACTTGTTGAAAATGAGCTTGTAAACTTAATCGACGTAGATACAATTATCGCTCGCATAAAACGCACCATTGAGGGAGCTTTCGAGGTAATGGGACAAAACTCCGGCAGTGAAATCACAGGACCACTAAACGCGGTGCTAAGTGGATTAACGATCCGTAGGATTGATTTTACAAAATCGCGTGAAGCTAAAAAAGCAATTTACGACAAATTTTCAACAGATGTAACTGACAGCGATATAGCACGCTTGGAACGCGTACAAGATGAGCAGTTACATGAGGTCTTGACGACTATCGAAGCCGAACTTGATTTAGTAAATTCCAACATTAGAAATATGATGAATGAGAAAGCTGGAACATTCATTGATGATGTTAGAAAGAGTCTTGACAGCAGCATGAAAGAGATCGAACATCAACTTAATGAACGCGATAAATATATCCAACGTTACCAAACGTTTATAGCTGGAATTAATAAGCTAAAAGAGGAGTTGAGATAATGGCATTCTCTACGGAGCGAAGAAAAGATGATACGCGTAAAGGCAACAGAAATCCTTACTTAGCTGACCAAGCTAAAGGGCTTTCACTTGTTGCTAATATCGTGTCAGGCGATAAAGATTTACGCGCTATACAAATTGATGATATTGTTGACTTAATTTTTTCATCATGCGGACATATTAGAGTAACTGACGAAATTCAGTTATCAGCGCAGTTAAAGCGACTGACTGAACGATTGAAAACGCCAATGCGATACAAAATTCTGAATGCTAAATCCGTAATCGGCGTAGGAGGCACTTTTAGCGCGGGAAAATCCAGCTTCCTTAACTCTTTGCTTAATGATAAATCTGTGCTTCTTCCGGTTGCTCAAACTCCTTCTACTTCGGTGTCAACCTACATAATGAGCGGCAGAGATGAAAATATCACAGCTT
>JAFSUP010000098.1 GCA_017445205.1 Synergistaceae bacterium | reverse complement strand
TCTACTTCCTAACTCCTACTTGCATTTATGCTACCCAGTATAATAATCCGTCTTCTAAGTCGATTCTAAAATCTTCTGTGTCGTCTTCTTCTTCAAGTCCGCCGATGAAATTTCTTTGCCCGTCCTGCTGATTTTCGTTTTGAGAGTGGCTACCCTGCTGATTATCTTGTTGAACGTCAACGGTAAATTCGGCAACTTGCACGCCCTGTTCAGATAAATTCATTCTAAGCTGGGTTAATTGGTCTTGCACTAATTGTCGGATTTGCTCACTGCTTACTTTAATTGAAGCCTCCACTCCTGACGAACTTGAAGTAAGTTCCACCGAAATTCTTCCGAGCGCGGGAGGGTCAATTACGACGTTAGCGTTTTGAACTCCATCAGCGCGAATAAATCTCACGACGTTGACGAGGCCGCCGCGAATTGTCGCACTTTGATTAAAACCAAAATTTTCACGAAGGCTTAACGGTTGCGCGGTTTCTGATGAAGAAGTCGGCGAAGCTCTTCGACTGTTCAAAACGCCCTCGAAGAAACTTTGAAAATCATTTCGCGATTCTGTTCGACGCGTTGAAGTTTGGCGTTCATTATCTACGCGCGAATTATCGTTTGAAATTCTTCGATTGTCATTGCGTGAGCGCGACTGATGACGAGACTGTGAAAAATTTTGTTCAGGATTTTGATTTTCAGAATCGTTTTCGCTCATGCCGCCATTGAAATTTTGATTTTCGCGTTCGGCGTTGTGTTGCTCGATGACGTTTTCAAAATTTGAAGTCGGCTTTACGTCGTCAGGATTTTTAATTTGAGTTTTCTCTTCGACGTTTTGAACTTCCTGCGGCTGTGTCGTAAGTCGTTGCGGCTTTGAATCCTGACGCGCTACATCATCATTGAGCGAAAAATTTTTTTCTGGAGCTTGCTCAACGTCGTCATTTTCAAAATCGTTGCTGACGTTCGGAACTGCTGCAAGTCCGGCGACATTCGCGGAATTAATTTCCAAATCCTGATTTTCGATTTTATTTTCCTCTTTGTCGTTTTTGATTTCATGCTCGCGTTCAGGTTCAGAAATTTTGATTTTTAATTCTGATTTTGCAAAAACGGAAGATAATTTTTCGATCGCGGGTTTTAATTCTTCGACGTCCGCGCCATGTTCGACAGCTTGAGAAATTTCATCGACGAGGACTTTCACTTCTTCTTTGAGGTCATCAGGAAGAGCCGCAAAAATTTCATTAAATTCATCTTCGGGAATGTCAAGAAGCTGCGAAATTTTTTCATTGAAATTAATATCTTCGTCATCATAAAAGACTTCCGGCTGTGAAGCTTTAACTTTGCCGAGCGAAATTTTCAACTGCTCTAAAAAATTTTCCGGCGCAACTTCGGCTTCAAAAACTTCAGGCGCTTCCGTCGTCAAAATATCAAGAACAGAATTTGAAAATAATTTTCCGCCCGTGAAAGTCATTAAATTCGAATTTGCGTCTTCAGTTTCCAAGAGCGGCTGAAGATTTTCAGTTTTAATTTCAGAATTTTCCGTAGCTGTGTATTCAGTTATGAGGGCGTCAAAAACTCCCGGCGCGCTTTCAGAATTAGAATTTGAAGTTGAAGAAGTCTGCTGCGATGCCTGTGTTTGTGTCTGAATATCTACGAACGTCAATAAATCCGCCATAATTAATGCCTCCTGTTAAAAAATTTTATCTCTGTTGAGGTCGGGACATTAATTCTGTGATCCTTGCGGCCTTAGTCGGTTTCAATTTTCCCATTATCGAAGCGCGAGCATCGTTTGGAAGTTTCATCATGAGTTCGACGGCCAGAGAATCGCGAAGCTGTTCGACGACTGCGGCGGCGTTTCGTGCAGACATATCCTGATAAGTCCGGGCCACCTGATTCATTAACTCTTGCTCTTCGGCAGTAGCTCCTTCGGCGTTTCCTGCGGCAGCTTGCTCGGACTGCTGCTGTCGAAGTCGTCTTTGAAGTCTAGCGACGTCTCTTGAGAGTTCGACAAGAGCGAGTTCACGATTTTCATAAACTGTCATCTGTTCGATGTCGCGACTTTCAAGAGCGCGTTCTTGAGCGTCAAGCCTTCGTTGCCATTGCTCAAGCTCGACTGCGCGACGTTCAGAAACACTTAAGGCATAATATTCCGGAACTTGAAAGAAATCTGCGAGTTGTTTGCCGACGTATGGAATATTCGGAACGATTGTCCAGAATAGCGGCCGGCCGTCCCAAATTCCGCTAAGGTGCATTCCCGTAGCCGTGCCGAGCCCCAACAAAATCAGCCAAAATAAAAAAGTTAATTTTCCCAGTTTTTTTTTCTTTTTCTTTTTTCGTACGACTGTTGTAGCAGCGCCGGCATCAGCAGCCGGAGCCTGATCACCTGCGGCCGGAGCGGGAGCGGGTCTTTCTTCAGCCATGTTAGCTCATCTCCCTCAACTTGCGATAGATCGCCATGATATTTTTAACGTAGCGTTTTGAAACGTCCGGGATATTTCCAGAATCGACCCGGGCCGGGCCTGCGTTATATGCCGCGAGAGCTTTCTCAATGTCCCCGCGATATTTATCGGTTAAATCTGAAATATATCTTACGCCGCCTTCAATATTTTGCGCGGGGTCGAACGGATCATTAACGCCAAGCATGGCGGCCGTTCGTGGCATAAGCTGCATAAGTCCCTGCGCGCCTTTGTTTGAAACGGCGTCGGTGTTCCAGCCTGATTCAACCTGAATCATAGCGCGGATTAGTTCGTTGTCGATATTATATTTTTCTGCGCATTCGTCGATAACGTCCTGAAGTTCTGAATAGCTAGTCTTGCCTGAAATATTTTTGCTGCCGCTTGTGAAGCCGCGTTTATTTCTTTCAACTTCATTCAGAACGTCAACGAAACGATTTTTAACCGGCGTGTTCGATTGTTCGCCATATAAATTAAATTGCCGATTGATTTCATCGATTCGTGTTAAAACTCTGCTGATATTTGTGAAGTTCGGGCCCAAGTTTAATAAGCTCCTTTCCTTGCAAATTGCATCGTAGCCATATCATCAAGAACATTTTGTTCTATGCCTAATTGTTCTTGAAAGTCTAATTCTTTTAAGTGGTCTATATAAGTTTCCATGATGCGGACGTCCTTATGACGTTCGACAAGTCGGGCTTCGGTGTTTGTGATTCGTCCGCGGACTTCGTTTAATGAGTCTTTGCCTTTTAATATATCCGTGTCTATAGCGTCGATGAACTGACGTTGAAACCACAACTCTGACGCTGAAACAACTTTTTCGCCCGTAGTGCTGAAGTCGCGAATTGCTTGAGCCTTTTCGCCTTCGAGCTGCGTAATGTGATTAATAACTGCGCGCTCTTCGCTGCGTTCGGCGGCTAAAATTGCCTGCTCATTTTTTCGACTGTCCTCACGAATTTTTAAGATTCGATTAAATTTTGCTATTCGTTGCTGCATGATTGCTCCTATTTAGCTTTTGCTTCCGGTTGTGGCTGCGTCTGTACTTGTGGTTGTGATGGATAAGGCGCGAGATTTAATAATCGCTTGTCCGTTTCTTCAAAGCTCGTCGGGTCTTGAACTCGTTGAGATAAAAACGTCCGAACGTCTTCCATGTTAGCTAATGCCCAATCGACTCGAATATTTGAACCGGCTTTATACGCGCCAATGTTCACTAAGTCTTCAATCTCGGCATAAGTCGCAAGGAGATCGCGAACTCGCCCGGCCGCGTCAAGATGTTCACGCGACACTAACGCAGGCATTACACGACTTACGCTATCAAGAACGCTGACGGCGGGATAAAAATTTCTTGCGGCAATTTTTCGTGATAAAACGATGTGCCCGTCCAAAATTCCGCGAACTGTATCAGCGACAGGCTCGTTCATGTCATCGCCATCTACAAGAACCGTATAAATCCCCGTTATGCTTCCGACTTCGCCTGCGCCGGCACGTTCAAGCAAGCGCGGAAGAAGTGCGAACACCGAAGGAGTATAGCCACGAGTTGCAGGCGGTTCACCAACGGCAAGACCGATTTCACGCTGCGCAAGTGCTACACGCGTTACCGTGTCCATCATTAATAAAACGTCTTTGCCTTGGTCGCGAAAATATTCGGCTATCGCTGTCGCAGTCATTGCGGATTTAATTTTGATTAACGCGGGCTGATCCGACGTCGCTATAAC
>JAFSUP010000097.1 GCA_017445205.1 Synergistaceae bacterium | reverse complement strand
AGCAAATTAAATTATACTCGATTTTAAAGCTTTATACAAAATATTTTTATTAAAATTAAATTTTTCATAGCACGCTTCGATAGTTTTATAATATTCTTTGCTCGGCTGAGATATGCTCCGGCCGTCAGTCATTATATAAATCATTGCGTTCGCCTTAAAGCTCGGCGAATTATCTTCAAATGGCTTTATATTAATTTCCAAAAATTTTTTAATATAATACTTCGGCCAGTTCTCATAATTGTCAAGATTTCTTTCGTCGTGTTCAGAAATTCGCCAGACTAAGCACGGGACCTCGCAATTTTCACAAGGCTCGACCGTTGCGTGAGTTTTGAAAATTAAACGCATATCTTTTAAAGTTGCCGTTCCTGCAAGCTCAGCGTCAGGTGCGCGAATTGCCATTTGCTCGACCGAAAGATTAGAGCCGTAAGCGATATAAAATTTTTTATTCATCTTGATAAGCATCGCTGTCGCCGAAGCCGTCAATTACAAAATCGCCAGGCTCTCTGTCGGTCTCGCGCCCTTGGCCGATTACATTAAACTCCGTGCCGTGAAAATCGTTTTTAGTCAAAATAATTTCGCAATTCTCCCAGCCGTCCTCTGCCCGCGCTTTTGCCTCGGCCTCGCTGTGCGCTAAAACCTGCACAACTCTTTTATAGCTCTCGATAACTTCAACGTCGTATTCTTTTAATTTTTCTGTCATAATATTAATATCTCCTTTTAAATTATTTTTAAAATATATTTTAGCCTTGGGCAGGGAATTTTTGAAATCCCCCGCCCTGCTTTTAAAATTTTCTATCTGTAAGCTCCGTTGCCCGTCATGTTCTTTAATAAAATTTCGCGGGCTGTTTTAAATTCCTCGCCGATAAATCCAAGCCTTAACATCCAGCATCTGAATGCGTACTTTTCATTTTCGGTCTGCTGGGGCTTTGGGCTGGCGTTCTTTAATTCTTTTGCAAGCTCGCTCATCGCCAGGCATAATTGAATGTAGGCTTTAAGCTGTCCGGCGTGAAGTCCGCCCATGCGCGTCTCGCTCGGCTTGTCAAACTGAAAAAGCCTGAACTCTATCGTGCCTTTTGTAAATAATGCGTGAAGATTTAACATGTGGTAGCGGCTTTGATTGTAATGCGCATCGCGCCATAAATTTGCGCCGTTGGCTGTGTACCAAATGTCGGCGAGTTTTTCAAAATTATTCGGTCTGCTCGTGTTAATTGCTCTTAAAAAATTAGGATCGACCGTCCGGCAAAAATTTCCAACTCTGCCATCGTCGATTTTAATCGCGCGTCCGATTTGCGTTTCGTGAGCGGCCATGATATTCACCAAATTTCTTATGCTCTGCGGCGTGTGCTCGCCCTTGCCGATATGAATATGAACTCCGCAGCCTCTCGAGGCGTCGCTCTTCGCTCCGGCCTTACGCAAGGCTCTGATTAAGCCTTGTAAAAGTTCAATGTCTGCGTAATCTAAAACTGGTGTTATCAACTCGCATCTTTCAGCCCTCGGTCCCATGATGCTGTCGTCGCAGGAGAATTTCCATTCGCGGCCTGCCTGGTCATATGCGCTCCATGTCTCGTAGCCGTTTCTTCTTTCCGTGTTCTCGAAGCGGCCCGTTCCAAAAAATTCTGCGGCAACTTTCGCGGCATCCCTGCGCGTTATTCTGTTCATCTCAACCTCGACCCCAATGGTCTGCTGCTTCATGTTGTAAATCTGTCTTGCCGTCTTGTCCGTCATTTTTAATACTCTCCTAACTTGTTTAAAAATTTTAAAACCTCATAAAGCCTTATGGGTTCTTGTTTTATGACTTGTATATTACCATAGAGTTTAAATATAGCAAGTTATAAATTAAGATATATTAAGGCTTTATAAATATTTTTTAAATAAAATTTTAAGTTAAGAGAATAAAAACGCCGGGGCGTTCACCCCAGCGTTCTGTTTTAAATTTTAATTTTACTCGTATTCATCTTCGTCGTCTTCGTCGTCAAAGTCACGTTTTGGATCGAAGTATTTGAACATGTCTTCCGTCTCCTCGTTTTTCAATTCAGGATGCGCTT
>JAFSUP010000096.1 GCA_017445205.1 Synergistaceae bacterium | reverse complement strand
GAAGGTGTTAATGCCCATCATTTTGGCCGCGACTTCATCATCACGAACAGCACGAAGGACACCTCCGAAATTGCTGCGCAACATGCAGACGGTGCAAAGCAGAACGATTCCTAAGCAGCCCCAGCTCATAAATAGCGTTGTATAAGCCGGAATCCCTTTTAATCCGAGCGAGCCGTTAGTCAAGCGCGCGGTGTTTGTGATTAGGATTCGAATTATTTCAGCGAAGCCAAGCGTAGCAATTCCTAAATAGTCGCCGCCAAGTCGCAAGACCGGAAGTGCAACGAGAAGCCCGAAGAACGCCGCGACAAATCCCGCGAGTACCAACGAAATTACAAACGGTGCATTGACGTTCAAGAGCCACGGGTAAATATCTTCGAGAATCCACATTGCATTCTTTTGCGCCGGACTCAAAACTAGCAACGCCGAAACATAAGCGCCAATAGCCATGAAGCCAGCATGACCTAGCGAGAACATTCCCGTAATTCCGTAAATCAAATTCAGACTTAAAGCTAAAATTGCGTTGATGGCGATTAAATTCAAAATCCTTTGCCAATAACCGTTTAGAAACTCCGGGGCCTTGTTAAGAAAAACCGCGAATAAAATTACAGAAAAGATAGTGAGAGTTAAACTTCTTGCTCGTCGCATTAGATTTTATCCTCCAGTTTCTCGCCTAATAAGCCCGTCGGCCTGAACAGCAAAATTAAAATTAAAAGCAAAAACGCGAACGCATCTTTGTAGCCTGAAAGCGTCGGAAAGAACGCGACCGACATAATCTCAACAAAGCCGAGCAGCAAGCCGCCTATCATTGCCCCCGGCACCGAACCGATACCGCCAAACACCGCCGCTATAAATGCTTTAATTCCAGGTGTCATTCCCATGAACGGCTCGACACGCGGATAACGCAATGCCCACATTATGCCCGCGACTGCCGCTAATGCTGAACCAAGTCCGAAAGCAAGCGCGATTATTTTGTTGACGCTAACGCCCATCATTCGAGTAGTTTCTATGTCGAACGAGATTGCACGCATCGCAAGGCCGGGTTTTGTTCGATACAAGAGCCACAGCAGCGCACCGACAAGCAAAAACGCGACGACCGGAACTAAAATTCCAAGCGGAATTAAGCGAACGCCGTTTGAAAATTCTATAGGCTTCATCAAAATCGGCGGCTGAACGACTGGGCGAGGCATTCCCGTAAAGACAACGACCGCAAAATTTTCAATGAAGAACGAAACGCCGATCGCGCTGATTAAAGCTGAAATTCGCGGAGCTTCGCGCAACGGTTTATAAGCGATCCTGTCAACAAGAAGGCCGCAAATAGTCGTGCCGATTATCGCAAGGACAACGCCAATCGCCCACGGCAATTTATAAACGATTGTTGCGAAGTAAACAAAATACGCGCCTAGCATAAAAATATCGCCGTGAGCAAAATTTATTAATCTCAAAATTCCATACACCATTGTGTAGCCCACAGCGACAAGCCCGTAAAGCGAACCTAAGCTAAGCGCGTTTATAAAATGTTGAACAAAAATATTTAATTCCATTTTACAAAGTGAGAAGTGAGAAGCAAGAAAAAATTTTTAACTCCTAACTCCTCACTCCTAATTCCTAACTAAAAATTAGACTTCCGGGACAACGATTCCGACGAATGTTTTTTTGCCGTTCTTAATCTCGACGATGCCCATGTCTTTTTCAGCGTCGTGAGTTGCGTTAATCGTGGTCATGCCGGTAACTGTCGGAAGGTCTTTGACTGTCTCAAGAGCGTCGCGGATTTTCGCAGGTTCTGCGCTTCCGGCTCTCTCGATTGCGTCCTTAAGCATGATGTAGCAGTCATAACCAAGAGCGCAGTTTACGTTCGGGGCTTTGTCAGGGTGAATCTTGTTCCATTCTTCGGTGAAAGCCTTCGCGGTTTCGTTCATCTCCGGCATCGACGGGTCATAAGCGAATGTCGTATGCATGAATCCTTCGACAGCGTCGCCACCAAGTGTAACGATTTCGGGATTGTCCATAGCGTCAGCTCCGATGAATTTGAAAGCCGCGCCGAGTTCTTTAGCTTGTTTCAAAACGATTGCGCCCTCTGCGAAGTAAGCCGGCAAGAATACGATGTCGGGTTTCGCGTCGATAAGAGCGGTAAGCTGTGCCGTAAAGTCCGTGTCGCCTGACTGATAGAACAAGCTCGCAACAATTTCGCCGCCCATCTTTCTATAAGAGTCGCGGAAAAATTTTCCAAGTCCTACGCTGTAGTCGTTTGACATATCGACAAGAGTCGCCGCGCGTTTGAGGCCAAGATTTCTGAAAGCGTAAGTGGCCGCGCCTGCACCCTGGAACGGATCAATGAAGCAGACTCTGAAATAAAATTTCTTATCCTGCGTTACAAGCGGGTTTGTGCATGAAGTTCCGATTACGGGAACTCCGGCTTTCTCTGCAACTTCGCCGCCGGCCATCGCGAGTGATGAACCGTAAGTGCCGATAATCGCGTTTACTTTGTCATTTTCGATTAAACGTGTAACGGCGTTAGCGGCTTCGACTTTGTCGGACTTATTGTCAACGATTACAAGTTCGACTTTTTTGCCAAGGATTGTGGGGTTGAGAGTGTGAGCGAGCTGTGTGCCTTCGAGTTCTAACTGACCGCCGAAAGCGTTTTGACCGGTGAGGCAGTTGAAAACTCCGACTTTGATAACGTCATTGTCAGCAGACGCAACGGCACAAAAAATTAAGACAAGCATAAGTGCCGCCAAAAATTTACGCATAGAAAACATCTCCTTAATTTTTGAAAAAATTTTCAAAATTATAACACCGAAAATTTTTCTTCGCGTTTCAAATTTGAGTGATATAATACAAACACTTTCATTCAGAATTTCAAAAAAATTTTTTGCACAAGAGAATGATTTTGGTCACTACTTTGGTCACTACAAAAATCTCAAAAATTTTTCCTCGCCATCAAAATTCACAAACGCGATTTTAAAATCATAAATTCGATTCACAAATTTTTTTTCGTGAGTATATAATTTGAAACGCAAAATTTTTTTAGGAGTGTGATAACTTGGACATAACATATTTACTATGGCTTCAAGATTTCAGAAATGAAACTCATGATATCTTGACCCCATTTCTAAATGGGATTTCTCTTTTTGTATTCACGTGGTTATTATTCGTGCCGGTGTTCGTATACTGGTGCATAAACAAACGAAAAGGAATATTTTTGCTTCTTTCTCTTTGCCTTGGCTGGTTCATGAACGGCTTTATGAAAATCACAGTCTGCGCTTATCGACCTTGGATTCGTGACGCGAGGATCGTTCCCTCAAGTCAAGCTTTCGAAATGTCGGGCGGCTATTCATTCCCGAGCGGCCACACGATGTGGTCTTCGCCAATTTACGCCGGCGTTGCTGTGCTTTGCAGAAAGTCGGCGGTTTGGGTCTCGTGGCTGTGCGTGGCTTTAATTTTGCTCACGGCGTTTTCACGAAATTATCTCGGTGTTCACACTCCGCAGGATGTCATCGCCGGAACCGCGTTTGGATTATTTTACGTTTTCGCTGCTGCAAAATTAATTAAATACATCGTCGAACACCCGGAACGTGAAAAATTTTTTCTTGTCGCCGGATTGATTCTTGCCACGTTTTTGATTGTGTACGCCACGAAAAAATCTTACCCAATGGATTATATCGACGGAAAATTAATAGTTGACCCCGTGGACATGATGAAGGGAACGTTTCACGCTGCCGGAATGCTCGTTGGGTTTGTTATTGGCCGGTGTCTCGAAAAAAAATTTATAAATTTTCAATCGCCGGGCTTTACTTTCAAAGGCGTGCTTCTTTCATTAATTGGTTTCGCGCCGTACTATGTAATGATTTTTGGATTCACCGGCAGGACAGATTTTTTCTTCGCGTTCATGACAGGGACGTTCGGCCCAAACTGGGGACATTTCGTGCGTGGCTTCGTTATGACACTCTATATAGTTGCAATATGGCCAGCCGTAATTAAAATTTTCTCAAGGAGGAATTAAAAATGGATATTACATATTTGCTGTGGCTTCAGGATTTCAGAAACGCCATCAACGATTCTTTGACGCCATTTATGGAATGGATTTCACTGTTCGGCGTCAGAGAAATTTTACTTTTGCCAGCGTTCGTATATTGGTGCCTCAATAAGAGGACGGGATTATTTATTCTCTTGTCATGGAAGATCAGCCAGACTTTGAACGCTATCGTGAAATTATCGGCTTGCGTTTATCGGCCGTGGGTTCGTGACGCGAGAATCATTCCCGCAGGAGACGCAATAAAAACTGCGGGCGGTTATTCGTTCCCAAGCGGCCACACGATGATGGTAACGCCGATATACGGAGGCTTAGCGATTTACGCGAAAAAAATTAAATGGCTGTGTGCTCTATTTATTCTTGCGATTTTAGTAACGATGTTCTCACGAAATTATCTTGGCGTTCACACTCCTCAAGATGTCGTCGTCGGATTGTTCCTTGGAATTTTTTCTCTCTACGTCGCAGATTTTCTTTTGAAGTACATTGACAAGCACCCAGAGAAAGATACGCTCGTTATGATTTTGTGCGCCGCTGCCGGAATCCTGACGCTCGTTTACGTAACTAATAAGTCTTATCCGATGGATTATGTTGACGGGAAATTACTTGTTGACCCCGAAAAGATGACTATAGACGCTTGGGGCGACGCAGGAGCCTTCGCTTCGCTCGCGTTAGCATGGTACATTGAAAGCCGCTTTATAAAATTTGAGCCGACAGGTTGGAATTTCAAAGGCGTGGTTATATGTGTAATCGGATTAGTGCCGCTCTATTGGCTGATTTATAACCTTGGCGGAATCACGGCTGGCTTCTTCGGGCCTCATTGGGGAAAATTGGTTTCAAAGACCATTTTAATTTTTTACATCATGATTTTCTGGCCGATAGTATTAAAACTCACGACCGGGAAGAAAAATTCTTAAAGGAGGATTTTTTTATGAGAAAGGCGTTTTGTATTTTTTTATTTGCGTTCATGTTTTCAATTATTGCATCAAGTGCCGCGTTTGCTGTCAGTCCTGATGACGATTCTGATTTTGTTCTTCTGTCTGAAGCCGTGCCCGACGCGATTTTGGAAATTCGTTACTACTCGACATACAATTTTGTCGGCGACAGAATTAACGGCTACGAAGCTCCGGTTGCATTTTTGACCAAAGAAGCCGCGACTGCGTTAAAGGCTGTTAGTGACGAACTTGTAACTAAAGGCTACAGATTGAAAATTTATGACGCTTATCGTCCTCAAAGAGCCGTGAGCCATTTCGCAGCTTGGGCAGAAGACCTCGAAGACACCAGAATGAAAAAATATTTTTATCCCGAACTTGATAAATCTGTTTTGTTCGAGCAAGGATATATTGATTACAAGTCCGGACATTCGCGCGGCAGCACCATCGATTTAACTTTGTTCGACATGAACACAGAAAAAGAAGTCGATATGGGCGGAACGTTCGATTATTTCGGTTTTAAGTCTCACCCTGATTACAAAGGACTCACGCCGAAACAGTTTGAAAATCGAATGATTTTGCGCGAAGCTATGATGGCGCACGGCTTCAGACCGCTTTCAACAGAGTGGTGGCACTTCACATTGAACGACGAGCCATACCCGGATACTTATTTTGATTTCCCGGTGAAGATTAAATAAAAAAATAAAAATGTTCAGGCGCGAAAATTTTCAGCTTGCATTTTAATTTTTGTAATTTTTTTGTCTGAAAACTGTGAAGGGGCTAACGCTCCTTTGCAGTTTACGGACGAAGAAATTTTGAACTCAATGACCCGCGAAGAAAAAAATTCCCCAAAATATAATAATAGGAAGTCGCGGCCTTTAGTTTGGAGCCTGAACTTGTTTCTAAAATGGTGAGCGCATATCTTGACGGACTACATTCGCACAGAAAAATTTGAAGATTCCCCGCTCTATCTTGCGGAGAAGAAAAGAATTTATCCACATTTTTTAGGAGGTTTATCATGAAAAAACTTTTGTTTTCTCTTCTTCTGCTTCTATCGGTAACGTTGGGGGGACTACCCGCTTCTGCTACTTATCGTGAAGGTCATTTAACGTATTCAGGCATGGATAATGAAGAATACGTCAAATTTATGTATGAAGCAGCTGATAATGGCTCTTGAGGCCGGAAAAATCGACACCATGGAGCTTGCCGGGGTTGTTGGCGAATATCTTTTGCGTCTGAAAGGCAACAATGAAAAATATTTGCCGTACATATTTTCTACCGGAGTTACATATTATCTTTCGATGGGATTTAAGGAAGGCAGCAAATGGTTTGAGCCTTTCAACGAAGCAATAAAAGCAATGACAAAAGACAAAACGCTTTTATTTTTGAAAGCACAATATGTCATGGACGCTGACGAAAATCCCGAACCCGTAAAATTTGAAAAATTTCCTGACGCTGAAACCGTGAAAATTGCCGTTACCGGTGATATGCCGCCGATTGATTACGTTGCCGCAGATGGAACACCGGCAGGATTTAACACGGCAATGCTCGCGGAAATTGCACGCCGTCTTAAAATTAATGTCGAACTCGTCAGCATTAACTCAGGAGCAAGAGCCGCCACTTTGACTTCGGGGAGAGCCGACGGAGTTTTCTTATTTGAATTTGAAAAAACAACCGGAATGAAAAATTATGACATAACAGCCGGCTTAACTCTTACCGAGCCTTATTACTCTGATAACGTACTTATTTACATCGGGAAAAAACTTCACAAATAATAAATAAAAAATATAATCTCTTCTCATGAAATTTAATTTTCTGAGGGGAGATTTTTTTTATGATTGATGATTCACCGGAACTTATTGTTATTATTCAGTGCGAAGATGTCGTGAAAAGATGTTCGGGTTTTTTGTGCATGAATGATTTTTACGAACGCTTAGGGAAATTTGAAAATTACCCCGAAGAAGTTCGTTACATGACTATAACTTGCGGAGGCTGCTGCGGAAATTTATTGACGCCTAAGCTCGAAAATCTTGGAATGAGATTAAGGAAAGCTAACATGACTAAAGACGACGTCGTGATTCATTTTGCCTCTTGCGTGTGTTCAGACAATGCTCACCGCCAGCCTTGCCCGTTCATGAATCGAATGAAAGCTTTATTAAATCGAAAGGGTTTTAATAATATCGTGCTTGGCACTCACGTTTCAAAGAAAGCCGAGGCAAAACGTCAAGCCGGAATTTATAGAAAGTGGGAATAAATTGTTAAACAATTTTGACAATTAAGAATTATCGCGCTAATATTCTACTCCTTGCTAAGCTTTTAAAGCTTGAAAAGACAAGGAGGTTTTTTTATGTTAGCAGACGGTTTATATAAATATGCCGACAGCGTCAATGAACTTCTTGCGCGTTATGGCGTGAAGTTCGGAATTTATAAGAACGGCGAATTTAAGGAGCAGTTATTCCCGTTCGACATAATCCCAAGGGTAATCAGCGCGGAAGATTTTGATTTTCTTGAGCGCGGACTTAAGCAGCGCGTAAAAGCTCTGAACGAATTTATTCGCGACATTTATTCAAAGCGACAAATTATTAAAGACAAAGTCATCGCCGAAGAATTTATTTATTCGGGCAGCGGCTATCTCGTTCAGTGTGACGGCGTAACACCGCAAAAAAATATTTACGCGCATATCTCCGGGATCGATTTAGTCCAAGGCAAAAATAAAAACTGGTACATTCTCGAAGACAATTTAAGAATCCCTTCGGGAGCTTCGTATCCAATGATTGCACGCGACTTGTGCCGCAAAGGAGTCCCGGAAGCGTTTGAAGAAAATCGCATTGAGGACAACAGAAACTATGCCGAACTCTTGCGCAGAACTATGGAGTATGTGAACACGGGCGGCCTTTCTGTGGTTCTAACGCCGGGAAGATTTAACGCGGCTTATTTTGAGCATTCGTATCTCGCTGAACAGACCGGCGCGCATTTAGTTACGTGCGACGACTTGACCGTCGAGAACGAAAATTTATATTTCATTGACTACTCTGGCAAAAAAGAAAAAGTCGGTGCGGTTTATCGCAGAATTTCCGATGAGTATCTTGACCCGGTGAATTTTTATCGCGAGTCATTAATCGGAATCCCTCACATTTTTGATATTTATCGTAAGGGCAACGTCGCTTTAATCAACGCGCCCGGTAATGGAGTCGCAGATGACAAAGGAATTTATTATTTCGTTCCGGCAATGATTAAATATTATCTCGACGAAGAGCCTATTCTTCAGAACGCTCCGACTTATCTGCCGTACTACGAAGCCGACATGAAATACGTCCTCGAAAATTTTGACAAGCTCGTTTTGAAAGACGTAGCCGAAGCAGGCGGTTATGGTGTCGTGTTCGCGAACAAACTCTCGAAACAGGAAAAAGAAAATTTCATCACGCTTTTAAAATCGGAGCCGCGGAGATTCATAGCTCAAGAAGTGATTGACTTTCTCGACCTTGATATTTATGAAGACGGTCAGCCAGTTCCGCGTAAAGCAGACTTGCGAGCCTTTGTGCTTATGGCCGATGAGCCTGTCGTATGGAAGAGCGGCTTAACGAGATTTTCACGCAATCCTGATTCTTTTATCGTCAACTCGTCGCAGGGCGGCGGCTTCAAAGATACTTGGGTCTTAAAAAATTAGAAAGTAGGAACGAAAATTATGTTTTTATCATTTGAAAACAGCGACAGGTTATTATGGCTCGGACGCTATAGCGAGAGAGTTTACACGGGGCTTCGTTCGTTCGCAAAAGAATTCGACTCGATAACAGACTCGGCGGATTATGAATCAAAAAATGACTTCGTGAAAAATTTTTGCTTCGATGAAAAAAATCCTTCGTCAATTCGTTCGAGCCTCTTGCGCGCTTACGACAATGCCATAGTCTTGCGCGATGAAATTGGCTCCGAAACTTTTAGTTATGTTCAGTTGGCTCTATATGAAATCAACAAAGCCGAAAAATCTAAAGCTCCGATGCTGAATCTTCAAAAAGTTATCGACAACATCGTAGCTTTTTGGGGAATGGCCGACGACAGGATACAGGACGAACACGCCCGCGGACTTATAAAACTCGGCAAGAGAATTGAACGTGTGGATTTATATGCACGAATGAACGCAAGCGACGAGGATATAAGGCGAGAAATTTCTCGTCTGACTTACAGAATCACAAAAACAGGATTACGATATAACGCCGACAATCTCGAAAAATTAAAAGCTCTCGCGAGCAAAGATAAAATAAATCACTCTGAAGTTATAAGCGCGGTCGAAAATTTGATAGAATTAAATTCATGATTCGCAGACTTCAATATTTGTATCACATGTCATTAAAATTCGAGCTGCCTGTTCACGAACATCATTTTAAGCTGCGGTGTTTCCCTTCGACGGACGCTAGACAAAAAATTTTTAATGAGCATGTCGAAATTTATCCCGTGCATTTCAGAAGCACTGAAAAAGATTCATTCGGGAACACGTGCGTTTATGGTACAGCCAATCAGACGCACGACCATTTTTCTGTTGACGTCGAAGGCGAAGCCGATATAGACATCAATAAAAAATTAACTGAAGAAGAGTATAAGACCGGGATTTTTAAATACGAAACTCCTTTAACGAAAGCCGGAACTACAATCAGAAAATTTCATTTAGAACTTGAGCCCCCGAGTTTGTTCGCAAATAATTTTGAGCGAGCGTTCTATATTATGAACATGATTTACGATGATTTTTCTTACGTTCAAGGCGTAACAGGAATTTCAACGACCGCCGAAGAAGCTTTTGATTTAAGACGCGGAGTTTGTCAGGATTACGCGCATATTCTTTTAGCAATGTGTCGGCTTGAAAGAATTCCTTGTCGTTATATTGCCGGAATGATTCCCGGTGAGGGCGCTACTCACGCGTGGACAGAAATTTATAATGAAGGCGAATGGCGAATACTTGACCCTACCCACAACAGAGAATGCGATGACACTTACATAAAAATTTCTTCCGGCCGGGACGCTAAAGACTGTTCGATTAATCAGGGCGTCTTTTATGGCGGCGGAAGACAAACCCAAGAAATAAAAGTCAAAGTCAGCGAATTATAATCACAAAAAAAATTCTTGCAATTTAATGAAAATGTTCTAAAATTTGCGCCGTTTTTAATTTCGTAATTTTTAATTTGAATTTTGAAAGGAAGAATGTTTCATTGTGCAAGCGACCCGGTCTTTTACTTTCGATTTTTGTGCTTTGTATTAGCGCTCTTATAGTTACGTTTGGAGTTGTTGACGTTGAATTAGAAAGCGGCTCACACTTCGGCTTAGGACTTCCGGCTCAAGTTCCTTTGTTGTTCGCGACAATCTTCGCGGCTCTCGTTGGAGTTTTTTATCTCAAGCAGAGCTGGGGAGATTTAGAAAAGGGAATGGCCGGAGCTATTCAAGTTTCCATTCAAGCAATTATAATTTTAGTTCTCGTTGGCTGTCTTGTAGGCTCATGGATTCAAAGCGGCGTTGTTGCTACGATGATTTATTACGGCCTTGAAGTCATGACACCTCGATATTTTTATCTCGCTTCATTAATAATTAGCGTCGTCGTCGCTCTTGCTACTGGCTGCTGCTGGACAACAAGTTCGACTGTCGGAGTCGCTTTAATCGGCATAAGCGCGGGCCTTGGTCTTCCGTTGCCAATAACTGCGGGCTTCGTAATTTCAGGCGCGTACTTCGGCGATAAAATTTCTCCGTTGTCAGACACGACTAATTTAGCTCCGGCGGTATCAGGAAGCGAACTCTTCGATCACGTTCGAGCAATGATGTACACGACAATTCCGACTCTTTTAATCACTGCTGTAATAGCGTTCATGATGGGCGACTCGGCGCAGGGCTCTGACGGCGGAAGAATCGCATTAATTCAGAGCATGATGAGAGCAGAGTTTAATATTTCGTTGTGGGCTTTCATTCCGCCTATGATAATTTTGGTTATGGCTTCAGCAAAAATTCCTGCTATCCCCGGAATCGTTGCGGGTATCATGGGCAGCATCGTGTTATCGCTCGTTCGTGGTTCGACTCCATTTGAGACTCTCGAAGTTTTATTTTCCGGTTACGTCCCTGAACATTTAGGCGAATTTGCACAGGCGGCGACTCCTGAAGCTATGTCGAGTGTTACGGGGGCATTATCGCAATTTTTCACGGCCGGGTCTCCTGCGCTTGGCGTCAGTGCCGAAGTCTTTGCACAAGTCGGAGAACTTCTAACGCGGCTTTTCACGCGCGGCGGAATGACCTCAATGTTAGAGACAATTTGCTTAATCGTTGTTGCATTATCGCTCGGCGGCATCATGGAAGTTTGCGGATTTCTTGATGTAATTCTTGAAGCTCTTATGCGTCATGTTAAATCCGTAACGGGAATAATCGCTTCGGTTTTAGCGTCGGCATTCATGGCGAATGTATTTTTGAGCGAACAGTATCTTTCAATCATCGTTCCGGGTCGAATGTTCAAACGTGCCTTCGACGAACGCTCTTGGCCGGCAGGCAAAACGGGACAAAGAAAGAAATTAGCTCCCGTGATGTTGTCGCGTTCGCTTGAGGACAGCGGCACAATGACTTCGGTTTTAGTCCCATGGAACACATGCGGCGTTTACGTCAGTTCCGTTTTAGGCGTCGCAACGCTCGATTATCTTCCGTATTGTTTCATGAATTATTTGAATCCGATCGTAGCACTCGCTTTAACGGCTCTTGGCCTAGGGATAATCTGGAAAGATGAGAAAGTCCCCGCCGATGAGCAGGAAGAGATTTTTATTCCTGAAGCGGTAGCAGTCGAATAAATTTTTAATCCCTAACTCCTCAATCCTAACAACAAACTCGCGAACAACGCTATGAAAAAAAAATTTTTAATATAAAATCCCCACGGTGTTTTATAAAGCACATGCCGAAAAACTACATACGGCTCCACAATATGACAAATTAATAAATTCGTTATGATCGTTGCAACGATGACTCCGACAACACGATAATTTTCAGGAAAAATTTTCACAAAAATTAACGATAAAATTAAATTCGCCACGCCCTCGGCCAAGGGCTTCCAACGGTCGTAATAAAAACTTCCTGACGCGTCCCGAAATAAAAGCGTCGTCATTCGCATAAATTGAATAAATTGATTCAGCGTGATGACATAAACCACTGAACGCGACACGCCAAGTCCTTCGCTGAAACACAAAATTACAGCGTAATCGACAAAAATATAATATCCCAAGAACGCCGCCGCGCCGAGGACGTAATTAAGAATATAGAAACGTTTAAAATATTTTTCGATTCGTTCGGGAGATTCTGAAACACAAAGATGCCCGATTATCGATGTCAACGGTGAAAAAAATAATCCAAGCGTTCCTGACAACGTGCGAGCGATTAGCGCATAATTAGAATATCTTCCAAGCACAACCACGCCGATAAAACTTGAAATAATCATGCTGTCGATAGAGTTCACGAGAATCGAACCGATTTTGTGCATGAACATGGCCTTGATGTTGCGAACAATTTGTGATTTCGTTGCAGGGTCTATGAATTCGTTCATGGCTATTATGTCCCCGTGAAGTCGCCGCGCGGTTATCTCGGTCAATCCCCAAATTAAAAGCGTCTCAATGATACTACAAATTAAAAATGCAACGTAAGATTTATAAATTAAAATTGCTGCAATTTGTAAAGCGTCGCTCGCTAGCCTTGAGACCGTCATAATAGCCGTAGTGATGTAATTATTTTTGTGTGCCACGATTAAAGACGTCTTCGCGCTGTAACCGTAAGTCAAAACCACGGACACAAGCGTTAAAAAAAATGTTGTATAGACGTTGACGTTAATTTTTTCGTAATCGTTGACGAGCAACGGCAAGAACGGAATCACGCACAAGCCCGCCCAAAAAATCACCGCGCCGATAATTCGATACAATTTTTTATAAAGAAGGTACAGCGCCGCGACTTTTTCTTTCTCGCCTGCGACTATCGGACGGTACATTGAGAACACAATCGCGCTTCCGACTCCAAGCTCCGCCACTGTCAACATGCCGATTATGCTTGCATATAAAGAGTTAAGGCCGTTGACGTCATTTCCGATATAGCGAATTAATAGCCGCCTAACGACTAGAGCCGACGCCAGCAAAATAATTCTTGAAGAAATCGAAACGCTGACGTTCAGAACGCCTCGCCTTTTATCCACGTCTACCCTTCAGAAAATCTCTTAACGATCGAAGCAGCGGCCACACGAATTTATACGCGGGACTCAAAAGCCACGGGCAATTTTTGAACATAAAGAAGGCCACGCGAGTACGAGGCGCGCAATTTTTAATTCCAACTTCTTTTTCTAACTCAATGATTTTGTTTTTTAGTTCCGCGCGAAGTGTTTTCCATTCGTCGCCTGATTCATAAGAGCAACGGGCAAAATTAATAATCATCGAGTTAAGAAATCCTTGACGATGTTTTTGTAAGTGTGCTTTTGTGAAAAATTCTGGGACTCGTGCTTCGATAAAAGAACAAACGAAAGAGTTTGCTAAAATTTGATCGTTGATACTTATCTGTGATATAGTAGTTGTAATACTTCCGGGGCGTTTCCTATGAAGATATAAAGGCTGATTTACAACATAAAACTTCTTACAAAATTCAAAAATCCTATATGTCGCTTCGTTGTCCTCGTGTAATTGTCCGACTGGGAAGCGAATATCTTTCCAAAGTTCCCTGATATACAGCTTATTCCAAACAGAGACATTAATCTTACTATCTGCTAATTCTTTGAGCGTTGCTCGCCAATCGTATACCCCCCCCCGAATTGTCGGATAAGTTTTTTCGTGGCCGGTTGCTGTAATTTTCTTAGTTGTATAGTGAATAGTATATTTGCACGCAACAATATCGGCCTCTTCACGTTCCATCGCTTCGACCATAGAGCCAACGAACTCCGGGCGATAAGCGTCGTCGGGGTCAAGAAACGCAACAAGCTCCCCGCGCATTGCGTCAAGCCCGGCGTTACGCGCAGCACTGACTCCCTGATGCTCTTGATGAATTACAATGAAGCGATCATCACGCGCGGCGTACTCGTCGCAGATTTTTCCAGAGTCGTCCGTAGAGCCGTCGTCAACGAGAAAGCACTCGAGATTTTTGTAAGTCTGACTTACGACGCTGTCCAACGCTTCGCGAATATAAGGCGCGACATTGAACACCGGCACTATGACGCTGACAAGTGGCGAATGAAATCTATTTTTCAATATAACAACCTCCGCAAAAAGTCTTTGAGTTTGTTCATTATAGCAAATCGGGACGCATCATAATAGCCGTGAGATATTTGTTTGCGTAAGTTCGCTAACATGAATTAATTTTTCAATTTCAATAGCTGAAAATCTTGCGTCAAGAAGCTCTAGAAAATATCTACAATGATGATTCAAATATCGTTGCTTGTTGTAAATTACATATAACTTCAAACTAACCGGCGCTCCGTCGTTTATCAGTGGAAAAATATTAACGTCTTCTTTCATTGCCGACTTCCAGCTGCTCAAATTCATATGAGAAGTAAAGCAGCCTGCGACGGCTTCGTTGCACAACGGAACCATTATAGTTGTATACGTAGCATTGAGAGAACTTCGAGGAATATAACCGGCGTTTTGAAAACATTCGTGAAAAGTTCAGAGGGCTTCCGTCAAGCAACATCAACGACGAAATGAATCGTCTTTACTGTATGCATGACTACATTAGACTTCAAAATCCTGACACAGCAAAGCAGCTTCTCGGTGTTGCGTTTACTGTCAAAGTTCCGACGGGCGATAATTTATTCTTTCATCAGGCTCTCGACATGGCACAGCCCGGCGACATTATCGTAGTCAATGGCCCTAATTCCTAATTCATAATTGCTTTAACGCCCCGGCGAGGTTAATGCACCTGTTGCTTGCGGCGGTCAAGTGGTTTTCCCCGGAGATATTTTAGTCGGCGACATGGACGGAGTTGTAGTAATTCGTCGTCAAGACGCTGAAGAAGTCGCAGAGATTGCTCACAACAAACACGCTTCGGAAGACAAAACTTTTGAGCTTATGGGCTCGGACCTTGACGAATATTGCAAGAAACATTTAAGCACCACCGAAAAGCGTAAAGAGGGCAAAGGGATTATCACTCTCGATAATTGGTTTTCAAAATATGGATCGGAGGCATAAGACATGGGCGTAGGAATTACAACATTATTTATTTATATCGCGCTGATAATTGTCCTCAATGTTTATCTGAAACGTTCGATGGGCGAGTCGATGCTGTGGACGTGCCTTGTAATGTTGATAATCGGTGCGACTTGGGGCGGTAAAAATGCCGTAGACATGTTCAACGATGCTTTTGCATACTCGGCGAAACAGGAAGTTATTTACGCGGGTCTTGCTTTTGTCTTTATGGCTTACGTTCTTGACCAAACCGGAGTTATCGGCCGCCTTGTAAACATTCTCAACAGTTTAATCGGTTGGCTTCCCGGCGGCTCTGGGTATGTTGCAACGATCGGCAGCGCGTTGTTCGGAATGATTTCGGGTGTTGCGAGTGCTAGCGCGGCTTCAATCGGTTCTGTAACGATCCCGTGGATGCAAGAGAGCGGCTGGAGTCCAGAACGTTCTGCCTCAATCGTTGCGGGCAATGGCGGCTTAGGAAATGTCTTTCCGCCTTCGAGCGTCATGCTTTTAGTTTTAGGGATTGACGTTGTGTCGGCGGAAGTTTCGAGCGACGGTTTATATCTTGCCTTAATGAGTGTCGGCGGTATCGTTTTAATCGTAAGATTGTTAATCGTTTTCATTTTTGCGAAGCAGGAAGGATTAAAGGCCGTTCCGCGTGAAAGCATAATGCCAATCGGGAAAGCTCTGAAAGAGAACGGACGCTCGTTAATGATTTTCTTGGGAATTTTAATTCCGTTGCTCTTCACGATGTTCGGGACTGGCGAATGGATTTCGGCGCGTCTTGCAGGAACAAAGGGGGCGTTCAAATCTATTTCAATGATTTTCTGGATCCCGATTTTAATAACTTTCTTTGCGATCGTTGAGGGCTGGAAGTATCTTCCTCATAATATTTCAGGTTGGTGGAAACTTTGCAACAAATCCATAGGACGCTTCAGCGATTTAGGCGCAATGCTTTTCTGTGCGTTCTTGTCATCAAGACTTCTCACAATTTTGGGAATGAGCCAAGAGTTTACGAGCTTGTTTAAGTCTTTGAACGACGGCGGAGCTTCTTCAATGATAATAATTTTTGCGATAGTCGGAATTATTACAATGATGGTCGGGCCTTTCAACGCGACTGGAACTACAAGCGCTATGGGAGCTGTATGTTACATGGCAATGCGTTCGATCGGTCTTTCACCGTTGGCTTCGTGTGTGGCGTTCATAAATCTTGTATCGAATCAGAGCTGCATACCTCCGAATTCAGCGCCGATATATATCGCTTGCGGAATTGCGAACGTCGATGAGCCTTTCAAAATTTTCAAGGACTTGGTAATATATTACGCACTTCCAGAAATAATAATCGTGCTGTTGATAATGTTCCAGATTCTGCCGGTATATGGCGGCTAATTTTGAGAGGAGGATTTTGACAATGAAATCATTTATATATAAAGTGCTTGCGTTTTTCTTCTCGTTGAGCCTTCCTTTATTCATGCTTATGGGCTTCGCGCTTGTTGCTGTACAGTTTTTTGCGGCGTTGCTTGGAAACGGTGAAATTGTTTTAGCGGCGGGCAAATGTGAAATCTATTGCATCTGGATGTCGGTGCTTGCGGGATTTTTAGGCTTTGCGGCGAGTTATTTCGCTCCTCCTAAACCCAAAAAGAAATAAATAAAAAGGAGAACTCACAATGAAACGGCATGAGCTAGATATGACCGACGGAAAAATATGGCCCGTATTGTTGGCTTTCACGGTGCCATTATTGCTTGAAAATTTACTTCAACTTTTATACAACACTGTTGACAGCATAGTAGTAGGTCGATACGTTGGAATGTCAGCCCTTGCCGCCGTCAGTGCTACGACGCATATTTGCGGAATGTTGGTGAGATTTTTCAATGGGACTGCTGTTGGCGCAGGTGTGGTCATCAGCAGGAATTTCGGAGCAAAAAACAAAGAAAATCTTCACACTTCGATACAAACTACAATGATTTTAACGTTCGTAGCCTGTATTATTTTGACCATAATCGGAATAGCGTGTTCAAGCTGGTTATTACGAAAAATCTCAACGCCTCCAGATGTTTTTGAAGAAGCAGATTTATATTTGAAAATTTATTTTGGAGGAATTTCGGGACTTTTAATATACAACATGGGGGGAGCTGTCTTGCGAGCAATGGGAGATAGTCGCCGCCCTTTGTATTTTTTAATTTTTTGTAGCATACTCAATATAATTCTTGATTTAATTTTTGTTGTTTATTTTCATTTGGGAATAGCAGGCGTTGCGGCCGCTACGGTTATTGCTCAAATGATTTCAGCATTGCTGGTTTTATATGTTCTTGTTTCATCAACAGGCGCGTTAAAAAAATTGAAGTTTGATAAAAAAATTTCAAGTCTAATTTTAAAAATTGGTCTTCCCGTCGGCCTTCAGATGGCTATAGTAGCGTTTTCAAACGTATTTGTTCAGGCGTATGTAAATTATTTTGGCACGGCATGTATAGCGGGTTGGGGAATTTATGTAAAACTGGATCAATATATGATGCTCCCGATCCAAAGCATGGGACAAGCCGTAACTACTTTTATAGGACAAAATGTCGGAGCCGGCAAAATACAACGTGCAAAAAATGGAACATGGGTAGCATTTGGAATTATATTTACCGTTTCTTTGTGTGTCGCTTTGACGCTGAATATTTTTGCGCCAATTCTTTCCAGTTTATTCAGTCCCGCTTCAGAAGTTATTGAATACGGGGTTCTGTTTATTCATTTATGTTCGCCATTTGCTATAGTTTGCTGCTTTAATCAAGTTTTATCAGGAGCGCTGCGTGGTTATGGCGATTCAAAAGCGCCGATGATTATAACTCTTTGCACGCATGTTATTTTCCGTCAGATATATTTATTTTTCATGACAAAATTTATTTCTAATAATATTTATGTCGTAGGCTTTGGCTATCCTGCCGGTTGGATTTTGTGCGCTATAGCAATAACAATTTATTATAAATTCGTGAAAATAGAAATTTAATATAAAAATTTTTTATTTTTGAGTTATAACACACTCCTTCGATTTTTCAGAAAATTTTTTTGCTAAAGACAGCCGGACTTAAAGCCGAAATTTAATGCAAAACGAGAAAGTCAGCAAAAGACTTTGAATCTTTATCAGAAGGAGGAGCGTAAAAAATGATTGGCAGAATATCGGGGCAATATAATCTCGATGCCCTGAACGGAAAAAAATCAAGGCGGAGTGTTTCCTATAATGGCAATTCTTCAACCGAAGAGTCCGACAACGCGAAATTTAGTTCGTTTGGAACACTGCTTGCGAAAGTCAACGCCGAAAGTAAAAATATTCCCGATGTCCGTGAGGACGTTGTGGCAAATTTCAAAGCACAGGTGGAATCGGGAACTTACAATCCCCCGCTTGATAAGCTGGCTGGAAGACTGATACTCGCCGGAATGCTTGACGCAGCGGCGGAACTGTAATTAAAAAATAATGAAAGAAAAATGCGTGCCGAAGTTGAGAAACTTATTGACGCAGTTCTTGACGAAGCCGACTGCATAGATGACCTTATTGACGCAATGCGCGAACAGCGCGACGCAATGCAAGCCCGCGACACCGAAGCAGTGAATTCACTGATGGACGAGACGCGGGATATTTCATTTGAAGTTCAGACACACGAGAACATTCGCGCGGATATTGCAAACAAATTGGCCGCTATGTTTTCGTGCGAAGCAAAATCAAGTTCGCTTGCGTCATTTATGGAAAACGATGAACGTGAAGAATTTAAGAGGGCTGCTGAGAAATTAGCGCAGTCCGTTTTTTTATTAAAATCAGAAATTATGATATTAAACGGCCTAATCGACCAGAACGAAAAATATACTTCAATGCTGCTTTCTGAATGGCGCAGACTAAACGGAGATACTCTTTCGCAGTCTGGTTCGGCTGATTTCAGGGGCTGAAAAAAGCAAGTAGGAGTTAGGAATTAGGAAGTAGGAAGTAAAGATTTCAAGGAGGAGAATTTTATGAGCAGCACTTTCGGCGGCATCGAAATGGGCAAATCCGCATTAAACGCCTTTAGACTAGGAATGCAGACCGTCGGGCACAATATATCGAACATGAACACTGACGGTTATTCTCGTCAGCGCGTAATTTTTTCAACTGTAACGCCCGAAGACATTCCGCACGTCGGACAACTAGGTCAGGGCATGTACGCCAGCACGATTGAGAGAATCCGCGATGAATTTTTAGATTTTCAATTTCGTGATAATCAAGCGACTTTAGGATATTGGGAAAAAATTAACGATCTTTACGACGCTATTCAAAATTACATTCCTGAACCTAATTCTGAAGGCTTGCGTTCTTCAATGGATACTTTTTTTGCGAACATGCAAACTTTGCAAAAATCTCCAGAGGACACAAGCGCGCGCACTGCTCTCGTGGAGTCGGCAAACTCTATCGGCGGAATGCTCGAAAATTTGATTAATAATTTCAACACTTACAACGAGTCTATTAATATGGAAGTTCAGCAGTCTGTAACACAAGCTAATCAGATGTTATATGACCTTGCTGCCCTAAATCAAGAAATTACTACAGCCGAAGCCCTCGGACAAAATGCAAATGACTTATATGATCAGCGCGATTTAATTCTTGATAAACTCTCTAAAATGATGGACATCTCCTATAATGAGCCGTTAGAACGCAACGGCGTCAAAGGAGAATTCTTTCTATCTGTAAACGGGCGCGTTCTCGTTCAAGGAGTTCACGTTCGTGAATTAAAAGCTCATGCGTTCATGTGGGATAATCAAGTTTATTATGATGTTCAAGTTGCTGAAAACGAGTTTGATATTGTTGACAACACCGACGTAGCTGAAGCTCTTGCGACCGGCCCTGACGGTACTTTTCAATTAAACGTGGACAGAATTGCGAACGGCGTCGAATGGACAGCAGGCGGCGGTAATGCTCACTGCCTCGAAGTTCGTGCTGCTCAGACTTCATCTTTTGACGGCGGAGAAATTTTAACGGCAGACTCCGCGGATATACCTTATAAATTATCGTTCAGGACTCTTGATGGCAACGAAAAGCCTTCAGTGCTTACAATCAAAATCGACAAGGACATAAACGGCGAATGGATTATGCGTGCGGAACTCAACGGCGAAGCTAAAGATGACAGCGGCGCAGATTTATTTGAGTCCTTCAATGCAGGCACCGAACTCGACGTTTCTGAACTTTCAGATTTTATTAACGAAGCTGCTGAAATCTCCGCAGATGATTACGATGTAAATGTCAATGTGAAAGCGAGTTACACGGCCACAAGTATCACGTTCACGGCGGATAGAGAAGACAGCTCCGGAAATAAAATTAATGACAAGTCGCCGATCGAAATCTCGGATTATTCGGGAATGTTGGGAACTTTAATCGAAGTCAAAGAAGAATTAACCGATGTCAACATGCGCACAGAACCTGGTAGCGTTACGGACTCGCTGAATATTTCCGGCTCTTTTAGAATCCAAGTTGGCACGCAGGGAACGCGAGTAACTTCAAACGTTTTTCGCGACAATCCCGCGAAGGGACTTTCTGAAGGCGACATTTTGGGCGAAGGCACAACCGGCGAGCGTCATACTTTTAGAATCGGTGTTTCTGGCGATCAAGTGGATTTTACGGCCTCATGGAACAGTTCTACAGAAAGATGGGTTTTGACTTCAGATTTAGGGACCACAAAGACCGTAGGCTCATCTCTCACCGTGAAAGATTTATCCGACTTCATGACAGCAACTTTCGATGCGGCTTCCAGTTCTGATAATCCCGCTCTCGTGAATTTGTCCGTCACAACTGGAAAATCAGCCTCGGGAACTTACACGCAATTTTATGTTGAGAGCCGCGAAAATCATCTTTTATCTATAACTGACGTAGAAGGCGATTTAGCTGAACGAATGGGAATTAAAAATGAAAATCCCGTGATTACGATTGACGTTGAAAATTCTGATAGCCTCGTAACAATTCGCAACAAGATAAACGAAAAATATCAAGCTGAATTTGGATTAACAGAGCCGGAGCAATGGGTTCATGCTTCAGTTGACAAAGGCTATCTTGAAATTTCTGCTAACGTCGCCGGTGAAGCTCAACGAATTACGCTCATGGGTTCAGAAGATGGAAATATGCAAGTGTTGCGACGTCTTGGCCTCACTCGAAATCAGCAAATAAAATCTAGCGTAAGAGACCCTAATAACAGGACACAATATTTAACAAGTTTCAGAGAAATCGCTTACATTCCTGAATCCGGCGTTGCTAATGACGCTTCATTTAGTTTGAACGGCGTTCGCTATCTTTCTTCAGATAATAAATTTAACATGGCGCGGCGAATCCCTTCGACGTCAACAGAAAATCGTTACAGCGCTACGGAATTATCGGAAGTTAGCGAGGGAATGTGGCTGAACCTTAAAGCCGCCGGCAACGCTGTAATTACAGTGCGACATCATATCCGCGAAGGATCGATTAAGGCTCTCGAAGAATCTCGCGACGGAATGATTCCTAATCTTAAATCCGAACTTGACGAAATGGCCTATGGACTTGTGAAAAACATTAATGCTCTTCAATATTCAGGTTATGGAATAGCAAGCGACATCACGACAACAGGCGTAGCGTTCTTTGATAATCTTGCTTTCCAGTCGGGAGCGTCAGAAAAATTAAAAGTCAATGACCGCGTCGCCTATGATCCATCTTTAATTGGCGCTGCAATGGGACAAAAAGACTCGGACGGCAAAGCCCTTAAAGGCGTCAGCGGTGGCAGCGGCGACGGCACAAACGCTTCACGAATGAACGACTTGAATTTTTCAAAAGTCCTTGAGCATGGCACAATGACTATCAGCGGGATTTATGACGCTATGTTATCGCAAATTGGAACTGAAGCAGGTCATGCAAAATTAATGTACACTACACAATCGACCGTCAGCGAACAAATAGACAGTCAGCGTCAAGCCGTTTCGGGCGTGAACATAGATGAAGAACTTATGGACATGGTGATATTAAATCGCGCGTTCGGTGCAATGTCGCGTTATATAACGACCATGGACGAGATGTTAAACACTATCATTAACGGCATGGGGCTTGTAGGCCGATAAAGCAAGTAGGAGTCAGGAATTTTTAGGAGGAAGAAATAAAATGTACAGCCGTCTAACAACTGCGACAATGTATGGGAGCCTGATGGATACGCTGCGGCAAAATCAGAGAAATATTCAAGACCTTCAACAGCAGATAGCTTCAGGCAATAAATATTCAAAACTCTCGGATAATCCTGCGGCAATATCGCGCTCGCTCACTGTTCAATCTGCCATAAATGCAAACGATCAGTATCAAAGCAGCACTGACGATGCCTTGACGATGCTCAAATATGCAGATAGCGCGCTTCAAAACGTCCTCGACGCGGCTAAGACAATCCGAAATTTAATAATCGAAGCTGGCGATGCCGCTTTAGACTCTAGCCAGCTAAAGGACATCACCGCACAAATAGAAGCAAATAAAAAAATCATGCTCGACAACTTAAACACAAAAGTAGCCGGGCAATATTTATTTGGGGGCACGAGTTCTGGCGACGCTCCTTTTGTCGAATTAGCTGACGGCACTGTCGAATATCGCGGTTCTGACGACAGAATTAAATATGTTTTGAGTGAAAGTCTTCTTGGCGATGTCTCATTCACTGGCAGCGACATTATCCCAGAAAACGAAGATACTTATTTTATTTGCTCCCACAAAGTCCCGCTTGATTGGAAATGGACAGGCCGCGAAGAAAAAGTTCAAATTACAGTCGGCAATCGCACAATCGCGGTTTTCATTCCTGAAGACTGGAGCGACTCCGACATAAACAAAACTAACAAGCATACAGAAGAATTTGCAAACGAAGAAAATATTCAGAGCTTAAATTTCACAGATGCAAACGGATTCAGAGACCCGAACGAACTTTCAGGAATCAGCCTTGACGACCTCGCGACAATCGTAAATCGTTCACTCGAAGAACAAGGCGCGGACATGCTCGTAACGGCTTATATAGAACGAGATTATGAAAGTGGAACTCAACAATTATATTTGAAATCCAACACCGGCGAGAAAGTCGGCATAACCGGCTGGCCCGATACTGATTATATGCCTATGCCTGCGACTATTAAGAGCCTCAATATGAGCGACGGAGCTGACGGTGAAGGCTGGAATTTAGAATTTGAAGGTGAAGCATCGAAGCTCACAATTTCGACGCTTGACGGCTCTGTTACAGAAACGACTATCGAAATCACAGAAGACGACACGCCCGAAACTCTCGCAGGAAAAATTAACGCAATCGAGGGAATTTACGCTCGTCATTCAGCCGACGGAAACAGCATTGAAATTTTAGCCGAACGTATTGGCGACATTCCCGCAGATAGATTAAACATCAGCGAAGCCGAAGAAGCTTTGCACTATCCTTCGCTCGTCATAAAGGCCGAAGGCGGAGCAAAAAAACTTTTCGGCGAGTTCCGAAACGATGATGACGAAATCGTAAAAGACTCCGTTATAATTAAATCCACAGTTCGCAACACTGATCAAAGTCATATAGATATTTTTGATTATCTCGGAATGGAAACGGCAACAAAGAGCCGCGAGTTTGCTCCCGACGAAAAATTAAAAGTCGAAGACGATACGCAGCTTCATTGGCGCGTCATCAGTGGAGGACACAGCGTCGATATAAAATTAAATTCCGGTGAATATACAATCGAACAATTAGCCGATCGTCTTAAAAACGCCGGAGCAGGTTGGCTCGAAGTTACCGTTGAGCCGGGCGGCCATGATGTTACAGAAGAAACGCTTTCTAATCACTCGGACGATTACGAAGAAGAGACGAAACGAATCGTTATGCGTGGTTTTAATGGCGAGCAAGTTATATTTTTAGACATGAACGAATATAACTATGCCGACAAAATGAATCTTTCTTCCGCTTTGCGAACCGACGCTTACACTAAAGACCGGGTTGGAACGGGCATGAAGTGCGTGAATTTCCCTTCTGCTCCGTGCGTCGATGATAATGTCGGCGTGCCTATGCGAGTTCAAATGAACTGCGGAATGTATTACGACGTTGACATAAAAAAATCAAAAGTTGTTGACAAAGAAACCGGCTTTGTAGATCGCGCTTTATTAATGCAAGAAATCGTTGACCAAGTGAACGAAATCGAAGGCTATGACATCATGGGCTTTGCTCAACACGTTGACAGCACCGGCAAAGACATAGACGGCTCTTGCTCAATGTATTTTCTTTCGGGCGAAGCGTTTACGGTCGTCGATATGCCTTTTAATGACCCCGAATGGAACGATTATTCCGGCGGCTTAGCTGCTCAAATGGGGATTCACGGCGGCGTTACTTCAAATTTGAAACAAACTCACGTGAAAATGATTGACAATGCGACTTTTGCCGAAGCCTACGACACACAAGACGTGGCAGAAAAATATCTCAATATCGAATCAAACCCGGATAATTTGCGCTTCACAAACGGCACAATAAGATTTTCAAATCTTGCTCACAGTGTTGACATTGACGTAAACGAAGATGACACCGTGAAAGACGTTATGGACAGATTGCGAGTGCAGGCCGGTGATTGGCTTTACGTTAATTATTATGACACTCATATGGGCCAACTTGACGCTCGTAACGCGGGCGATTTTCCTTTGATTTCGATTTCATCGGTTGATGGCTCCGCCGTGAACGTCCTCGACATTAAGGGACACATTGCCGAAGACGCTCTTGGCCTTTCGACGGGGATTCAAGGACGTACTGCCGACACTGCCGTGCCGATTATGTCTTTTAATTGGGACGTGAACGCACAAGAATATAACTCCGGAGCTGTGGATTTCCCGGCTGATACTCTTGTTATCGAAGTGGCAGGTTATAAACACACACTCGACTTAACGACTATTCGCGACGTCACCAACGATGACGAAATCAAAGCCGATGACATCGTCGAATTTATAAATGCACGAATGCAGGACGAAGACGTCAGAGCCTTAATCAACGATGATGAAGAGCTTGTGGTGTATTCGCCGCGTGGCTACTCAATCAAAATCGACTTCTTCAAAAATGGCAGCACCAACAATGTTACGAATGATTTTCTTGGCTCAGGCGATCACGATTGGGTCTTGAACAGAACGCACTATCGAGGCGGCTACGATCTTGAAGATAAAGCCTATATTATGTACGAGTACGATGCCTCGGGCGCAGCAACGGTTACACAACCTCGCGGATTTGGAAACGATTTATATAACACTGGTGCTCACACTCAAAATGCCACAGTACGAAGCGGAGCAAACACTATGAAACAAAACGGCTTCGGAACGATTAACGACGTTATCGCGGCGATCGAGTCCGGAAACAGAGATGACCTTCTCGAAAAAATGCTTCCGCGCGTTGACGACTTCATAAATAATATTTTGAGTGTCATGGCCGAAGATGGAGCTTTGCAAGCGCGCTACAACTACAACACCGAACGATTAACCAATGAAAATTACGTCATGACTGACGAACAAGATAAACTTGTTAAAGCAGACCCTGCGGACGTGATTTCGCAGTTAATGATGGCGGATTACATGTATCAAGCGAACTTGGCCGTTATTGCTAGATTAATTCAGCCGAGCTTGTTAGATTTCCTAAGATAAAAGATAAAAAAGGAAGCAGGATTTTTTTACTTCCTACTTCCTAATTCCTAACTCCTAATTGCTTTTCAAGCTTCCCAAATTTGCTTTCAGTCTTTCAACCTGCGCTTGGCCTTCGGAAACTTTCCCGCGCTCTTTCTCAACGACTTCAGCGGGAGCGCGAGCAACAAAATCGGCCTTATCGAGTCGCGCTTTACTCTTAGCAATTTCTTTTTCGATTGAGGCGATTTCGTTTTCAAGTCTTGTGATTTCCTTCGGGACGTCCAGAACATCACCGACGGGCAATTTAATTTCAGCTTCGCCCGTTACTGATGACAATGACGCACCGTAAGTCCATTCGCTCGAAGGAGCTTCAAGAATTACATCATGGACGCGACAAAGATTTGAAATTTGATTCAATGACGCATTGAGAATTTTCGCGGCTTCTGAATCAAGATTTACGCGAATAACAACTTTATTAAGCCATTGCTGCGGAGCTACGTGAGCTTCTGCACGGAGATTTCTTAAAGTTCTTACAGCGTCCTGCAAAATTTTCATTTCTGAAACAACACCGTCGAAAATAAATTCTTCCTTCGCTTCCGGCCACTTTGAACGCATTATAAACTCGTCGCTGCCAGCGTGGTTCACGCCGTAACCAAACGCCGCCCAGAGTTCTTCAGTTACGAACGGAATAAACGGGTGCAATAATGGCAACGTAGTTTTGAAAACTTCTTCGAGAACTCCCGCGGTAGTTTTTCGACGCTCTTCGCCCTCGTCGCCCTTTAATGCCGGCTTCGACATTTCAAGATACCAGTCGCAGACGTCGCCCCACACAAAATCATAAAGACTTCGCGCCGCTGTTCCAATATCGTAGCCGTCGATTAGCTCACGAACTTTCGCAGCCATTTCTTGCGTTCTTGTCAAAATGAATTTATCGTGTAAGTGAAGCTGATTAATATCAATCTCGTGAACTTCGTCATCAAGATTCATAAGAGCAAAGCGCGCGGCGTTCCAGAGCTTGTTCATGAAGAATCTGTAAGTTTCGATTCTTGTTGACGATAATAAAATGTCGCGTCCCTGTACAGAAAGCGCGGCGAGAGTCATTCTAAGAGCGTCAGCTCCGTACTTGTCAATCATGACTAACGGGTCAATGACATTGCCTTTAGTCTTGCTCATCTTCTTGCCGTGTTCGTCGCGAATCAACGAATGAATATAAACATCACGGAACGGCACATCGTCCATAAATTCCAGACCCATCATTATCATTCTGGCGACCCAGAAGAAAATAATATCGAAGCCAGTTACCATTAATGAAGTCGGATAAAAATATTTTAATTCCGGCTTATCGTCAGGCCAGCCCATCGTCGAGAACGGCCACAAAGCAGAGCTAAACCAAGTATCAAGAACGTCGCTCTCTTGTTTGATGTTTTTGCTGTGGCAGTGTTCGCACTCAGTCGGATCGTTTTCGGCTACGGTTATGTGTCCGCAGTCAGAGCAAATCCACGCCGGGATTCTATGTCCCCACCATAACTGACGCGAGATACACCAGTCGCGGATATTTTCCATCCAATTAAAATAAGTCTTCTCCCACTGCTCCGGCACCCACTTAATGCGCCCGTCTTTGACAGCTTGAACGCCGCGCTCGGCTAAAGGTTTTGTCTTAACGAACCACTGTTCAGATAGATACGGCTCTACGGTCGTACCGCAGCGTTGGCAATGTCCGACTGAGTGAGTGATTTTTTCGACTTTCAACAACAGGCCAAGAGCTTCTAAATCTTTCACGGACTCTTCGCGAGCTTGCTCTATGGTCATGCCTTTATATTTGCCTGCGTTCTCGTTCATGATGCCTTGAGAGTCGATAACTTGAATTTGTTCAAGATTATGATTAAGTCCGACTAAGAAGTCGTTAGGGTCATGAGCGGGAGTGATTTTCACGCAGCCCGTTCCGAACTCAGGATCGACCATGTTATCTTCGATTATAGGGATTTCGCGCTCTGTTAATGGGACACGAACATGCTTGCCGATGAGATTTTTATATTTCTCGCTTCGTGGGTGAACTGCTATAGCGACGTCGCCGATTATTGTTTCCGGGCGCGTCGTAGCGACTAACAAAAATTCTTCGCCTGCGTCCTTCTCTACGATAGGATACTTGACGTAATAAAAATTCCCCTGACTCTCTTCGTACTCGACTTCTAAATCTGAAATCGCAGTGGCGCAACGCGGGCACCAGTTCACGATATACTTTCCGCGATAGATTAATCCTTTCTTATATAATCTCACGAAGACAGCGCGAACGGCCTTTGAAAGTCCTTCATCAAGAGTGAATCTTTCTCGTCGCCAGTCGCAGGAGTTGCCGAGGCGTTTCATTTGCTCGATAATTCGAGAGCCGTAAATTTTTTTCCATTCCCAAACGCGTTTTACAAATTCTTCGCGGCCTAAGTCGTAACGTGAAATTCCTTTCTTGGCTAAATCTTTCTCGACGACGTTTTGAGTCGCTATTCCGGCGTGGTCAGTGCCCGGCAGCCATAAGACGCTATAGCCTTCCATTCGTTTAGTGCGGCACATAATATCTTGAAACGTGTGGTCGAAGGCGTGGCCAACGTGAAGAGATCCTGTAACATTCGGCGGCGGAATTACGATTGAAAAAGCTTTTGCTTCGGGATTGATTTCGGCATTAAAGAGTCCATTCTCTAGCCACTTTGCGTACCATTTCTGTTCGATTGAATCAGGAGAATAATTTTTCTCAAGATTTCTGTTGCGAATTTTTTTTGTCATAATTTCATCTCTGTTCTATAAATTTTTGATTGCGTTTATCAATTTTTCTACGGCTTCGTCAGTTGTTGCCCAGCTTGTGCAAAATCTCACGGCGATTCTATTATCGTCAAGCGGCTCCCATTCTTCATAATCAAATTCTTTGCTTAATTTTTCATTTTGTTCTTTTGTCAAAATCGGGAATTGCTGGTTCGTGAATGACTCAAATAAAAATGGAATTTTTGCTTCTGTGAAAGCGTTTTTAATCTTCATTGCCTGTTTGTCAGCGTGGCGAGCGTTTTCAAAATATAAACCGTCTTCAAACAAAACTTCAAATTGAATCCCGAGCAAGCGACCTTTAGCTAAAAGTCCGCCTTGTTGCTTTATAAGAGTTCGGAACAATCGCAAATTAAATTTTTCTGGCTTCGTGAACACGAGAGCTTCGCCGAATAACGCGCCGTTCTTAGTTCCACCGATATAAAAAACGTCGCACAAGTCTGCGAGTTCTTTTATATTAACGTCAGTAGCTTCGGACATCAGGCCCGTGCCAAGTCGTGCACCGTCAATAAAAAATTTCAAATTGTATTCATCACAGACGGATTTAATTTTCGTGAGCATGTCTTTAGTGTAAAGTGTTCCATACTCCGAAGAATAAGAAACGTAAACCATGCCCGGCGGTGTCATATGTTCCCAAGTGGGATCAGAGTAGAAAGCTTCAAGATATTTTTTCAAGTCGCCAGCGTCAAGAAGGCCGTTATGTCCCGGCAATGTTATGATTTTATGTCCTGTAGCTTCTATTGCGCCGGACTCGTGAACGTTAATATGTCCTGTGTCAATACAAACAACGCCTTCGCAAGGGTTCAATAAGAATTTTATAGCGATTGTGTTAGTTTGAGTGCCGCCGACCGCGAAGAAAATTTCTGCGTTAGGTTTGTTGATTGTCTTACGAATCAAATCTTTAGCGCGTTCGCAATGAGCGTCAACGCCATAGCCCGAAGTTTGTTCAAGATTTGTAGCTGTGAGACGCTCAAGAATTTTTGGGTGAGCGCCCTCTTGATAGTCAGTTTCAAATTTTATTTTGGGCAATTAAAATTTCATCTCCATTCATCTTTTGCCGGTATTATATTACAGTTAGAGATTAGGAGTTAGAAAGTAGGAAGTTAAGAAGAAAAGATGAATTTCAGACGCAGAATTTATGTTTTGACATAAAAAAATTAGGAGCAAAGAATAAAAAATAATTCCTCACTCCTAACTCCTAATTCCTAATTAATTTTACGCTACTGTGATTTCTTTGCAGAGATAGACATCTTGAACAGCGTTAATGATTTCTACGCCTTCGTTCATGGGACGCTGGAAAGCTTTGCGCCCAAGGATTAAGCCCATTCCGCCGGCTCTCTTGTTCACGACTGCTGTGCGAACGGCTTCGCTTAAATCACTGGCACCGCCGGAAGCTCCGCCCGAGTTAATCAAGCCCGCTCTGCCCATGTAGCAGTTAGCAACCTGATAGCGCGCTAAGTCGATCGGGTGTTCGGTCGTGAGTTTCTCGTACATTTCCTTTGAAATTTTTCCGTAGCCTTTGCCCATTGCAAGATAGCCGCCGTTATTCGTCGGGAGCTTCTGCTTGATGATGTCGGCTTCGATCGTAACGCCAAGATGGTTGGCCTGGCCGGTCAAGTCTGCTGACGCGTGATAATCCGTAACGACGTCGTCTTTCTTAACTTTGAATGCCGAGTTACGAAGATAGCACCACAAAATCGTAGCCATTCCCATCTTATGAGCCTCATGGAAAGCTTTTGAGATTTCTTGAATCTGTCGTGTTGATTCAGGGCTGCCGAAATAAATCGTAGCTCCGACTGCGACGGCGCCAAGTTCATAAGCCTGTTTCACGGACGCAAATAAAACCTGGTCAAACTGATTCGGGTAAGTCAAAAGTTCGTTGTGGTTGAGCTTAAGAACGAAAGGAATTTTGTGAGCATACTTTCTTGCGGTTGCGCCTAAAACTCCGAGCGTAGTAGCAACTGCGTTACAGCCAGCTTCCATTGCTAATTTGATAATGTTCTCGGGGTCAAAATAAATCGGATTCGGACCGAATGAAGCGCCCGCAGAGTGTTCGATACCCTGATCGACAGGTAAAATCGAAATATAGCCGGTGCCTGCAAGTCTTCCATGATTGAAAAGAGTTTGCATTGCACGCATAACGGGGATAGGGCGATCGGTCATGCTGACGACGCGGTCAACAAAATCAGGGCCGGGGAGCGAGAGCAAATCTTTTGAAATTGTTTCGCACTTGTGAGTTAAAAGGCTCTCGGCTTCTTTTCCGAGTAGAGCTTCAATTTTTCCAAATTCCATTTTGAAACACATCTCCTTAAAAATTTTTTCATTTGTATTATATAACACTTGCAATAAAGCGCGCTTCAAAGTCTAAAATTAAAAAAATTAATGCAAAGGAGAAATTTTCATGAAAACTTTTTTAACTTCGTTGCTGCTCGTTTCGATTTTTGCGGGCGCGTCGTTCGCTGAAGCTCCGGCGGTCTTCTTCACAAAAGATATTTCACCGGCCGGCTTAATGGCGATTTACAACAAGCTCGGGCGCGAAGCTGACGGCAAAGTCGCTGTGAAGCTTAGCACAGGCGAGGCAGGAAACACTCATTATCTTTCACCGGATTTAATTAAAGAACTCGTTCAGAAGGTCAACGGAACTATAGTCGAGTGCAACACAGCTTACGGCGGTTCAAGAGCTTCAACGGCTATGCACAAGCAAGTAGCTGAAGACCACGGCTTCACAAAAATTGCAAAAGTTGACATCATGGACGAAGACGGCGACACGCCTTTGACAGTTACAGGTGGCAAGCACTTGAAACAAAATTACGTCGGCTCACACTTGAATAATTACGATTTTGTTTTAGTCCTGTCACACTTTAAAGGCCACGCTATGGGAGGCTTCGGCGGAGCAATCAAAAATATTTCAATCGGCATTGGCTCCTCGCATGGTAAAGTCGTAATTCACACAGCGGGAACAAAAGACTCAGGGAGCATCTGGTACGATGACCAAGACGCTTTCTTAGAGTCAATGGCTGAAGCCGCAAAATCTGTTTCAGACAAGTTCGGCAACGGTGAAAAAATGCTTTACATCAGCGTCATGAATCATTTAAGCGTTGACTGCGACTGCGACGGAAACCCGGCCGCTCCCGACATGCACGACATTGGAATTTTAGGTTCGCTTGACCCTGTAGCACTCGATCAGGCTTGTGTCGATTTAGTTTACAAAGCTCCCGACGGCGAGTCTTTAATTAAGAGAATGGAATCGCGACACGGCATTCACACTCTTGAACACGCCGCCGAAATCGGACTCGGAAGCCGCGAATATAACTTTGTGAACATTGATTAAAATTTTTCAAAGAGAGTTTATATATCTCTGGTATTATTTTTCCCTTCAGTTTGAGCAGATTTATTTATATTGGCTGATGGGAATGGCGATCGGCTCTTTCGTTTCTGTGTTCGGTAAAAATAAAATTCATTCGCTTTTTGCCGCAATGAATGAGAAACGATTGAGCCTCTTCGGGATTGTTCCGGCGTGCATTTTGGGAATAGCTTCGCCCTTGTGTATGTACGGGACGATCCCTATAGCCGCTTCTTTTAATGAAAAGGGAATGCGCGAAGATTGGTTAGCGTCGTTCATGATGGCTTCGATTTTGTTGAATCCGCAATTAATAATTTACAGCACCGCTCTTGGCCGAACTGCTTTAATAATCAGAATCGCTTCGTGCTTCGCGTGTGGAATTTTCGCAGGCTTAGCGGTTAATCTTTACAACAAACTCACAAAGAAAAAATTTTTTAATTTCAGCGGCTTCTACGAAATTTCTAATCACGATACCGACCCAAATATTTTTTTACGCTACATAAAAAATTTCGGCCGCAATCTTAAAGCAACTGGGTTTTATTTTTTACTTGGAATTTTTTTAACGGCTTTGTTTCAGCGTTATGTCCCGGCGGAATCATTTGCGCGTTTATTCGGCCGCAAGAACGGCTTTGGGGTTTTAATGGCCGCTACAATCGGAGTGCCGTTATACGCTTGCGGAGGCGGAACGATTCCATTATTAATACAATGGCTAGCCGACGGAATGAGCCTCGCGAGTGCAAGCGCGTTTATGATAACAGGCCCGGCCACAAAAATTACTAATCTCGGAGCTTTGAAAATCGTTTTAGGCGCGGGGAAATTCGTTGCTTATCTTGCGTTCGTGATTTTATATTCGCTGATTAACGGACTTATTATTGACCTTCTATTTTAAGTTTAAGATTCCCTGCCTGCTATAATTTTTCGAGATTTTTTAACAGGAGGGATTTTTATGAAAAGAAAATTTTTAGCCTTATCATTAATTCTCATTGTAATTTTCTCAATGGGCGCCGCGAAAAAATCCGACGAGAAAAAACGCATGGGAATCTTCATCAGCAACTTCACAGAGTTAAATATGTATGAGTTCGATTTAGAAGAAGACGGCCCGGACGAAATTTTACATTTGGGCGACCCGTACGCCATGAGCGAGTTAATTCGCTTCGGGATCGGGCACAACATAATCAACAACAAAAAATTAATTCAGAAATGCACACGAAAAAATTGCGAATTCGGCTCGTCAACAATCGCTAAAGAATCCGTGGCCGCGTCCGTGCGAAAATATTTTGACTTACCCGTTAAACATCAAAAAGTCATGGGCGACTCTCCTGAAATTGATTTCGATGGAAAACTTTATCACTTTGACAAACGCAATTGGGACAGCGACGTAATTTATTATGCTGACGTTCAAGAAGCTGACAAGGGCGAAAGTTTTATAACAATGTCGGGAGAACTTTACGAACTCGACAATCCTAAACACCGACCGGCAAATTTCGTAGCGAAGGCAAAGCCTTATAGATGGAACAACAAGGATACGTGGGCGATTTTGTCGCTTAGCGTTGAATGGACAGAATAATTTTGTTAAAATGCAACGAATTTTTTGAATTTTTAAGGAGATGTTTTATAACTTGAATATAACAGAAGTAAGCGTCTTTATAATTTATCTGCTTTTTATGTTGGGAATCGGAGTGTGGTTCTTCCTCCGCGAAAAGAATCAGACTGAACGCGGCTACTTCCTCGGCGATAGAAAGATGGGGCCTTGGGTAGCTGCTCTCTCTGCGGGTGCTTCGGACATGAGCGCGTGGGTCTTAATGGGCCTGCCTACGTCGATTTATGCGCTTGGCCTTGGACAAATCTGGATCGCTATCGGACTTGCGCTCGGCTATTCGTTAAGCTGGATTTATGAAGCTCCTCGCCTCCGCACATTCTCAATCGCGGCTGATGACTCAATTACGATCCCGCAATACTTGACGAACAGATTTTTATCAAAGTCAAAGACTCTGCAATTAATTTCGGCGGCTGTGTTTCTTGTTGCTTATACGATTTACGCAGCGTCGAGTATCAAAGCCTGCGGAACTCTCTTTAACACAGTAACAGGACTTGACACAACCGTAGCAATGTACTTGGCGGCGGTCATCGTCATTGGCTACACATTCTTGGGAGGCTTCTCTGCTGTTTCATGGACGGACTTCTTCCAGGGAATGTTAGTTTTATGCGCTATGTTAATCGTTCCGATCGTGGCAGCGAGTATGCTTGAACCGAACGCGGCAGCAGCGATTGACACGCCGAATTATTGGAATCCGGTTGCGAACTGGCAAGATATAGTTTCGGGCTTCGGCTGGGGACTTGGATATTTCGGAATGCCGCACATAATAATTAGATTCATGTCGATAAACTCGCAGAAAGAATTAAGAAAATCGGCCAAAATCGGAATATCATGGACGCTCATAATCTTAACGTTCGCGGTATTTGTCGGAGTTGTCGGAAGAATGTTTATCGGCTTCGAGGAATCGGTTAATAATAATTCGCTTGTGTTTGTCGTAATGACGAGAAGAATTTTCCCCGCAGTAATTTCAGGAATACTTCTCTCGGCGGTTTTAGCGGCGGCAATGAGCACGGCGGACAGTCAGCTGCTTTCAGCGGCGTCGGCGTTTGCCTCAGACGTTTACAGACCTGTTATAAGACAAAATCAGGCTGGGAATCGCGAAATGCTGTGGGCCGGGCGTATAGTCGTTCTTGTTATATCGGGTGTAGCGCTTTTCATAGCTTCAAGACCTGATGCGGGGTCGATAATGTCGCTTGTGTCGAACGCGTGGGGAGTTTTTGGCGCGGCATTCGGGCCAGCGATAATGTTGAGTTTATTCTGGAAGAGATTTACATTTTCTGGAGCAGCTTGCGGAATTTTTGTAGGCGCAGTTGTCGATATAGCGTGGCTAACTCATATGTCGGAAACTGGAATTTATGAAATCATTCCTGGCTTTGTGGCAGGACTTATAGTGGCGGTGCTTGTGTCGTTGTTCTCGCCTAAGCCATCAAAGGAAGTCGAAGAACTTTTTGATAAAGCCTTAGCAATGTCGAAAGAATAAATTTTTTTCCCGCGCCCTTGTCCTCCCACCCGCCCACCCGGACTGCGGGCGCGGCCCTTCTTCACTCAATGAAAACTCGCGGAACTCGCGGCGAAGGACTGCAAACAATCTCGTGAATTATCGTTCCGGAATTTTTCGCGGCCAATGGAATTAAATCTTCGTCAAAAATCGTAGCAACGTCGCCCGGCTTCACGCCTTCTAAGTCTGTAACATCCGCCATACACATATCCATACAAATTCTTCCCAAGATAGGGCAAAGCGAATTATGAATTTTTACGCTAAACTCGTTCGAGAGAACTCGCGGCAATCCGTCAGCATATCCGATCGGCAAAACTGCAATCACAGAATCGCGCTTTAATGTGAATGTTCGCCCGTAGCTTATTGTCGTTCCTGTCGGGAGCTTTCGAACTGCTGTAATTTTGCTCTTGACTTTCATAACCGGCTTCAAACCTAACGTGCTGCCTTCGTTGCCCGTGTCCGTCGAGGCGTAACCGTAAAGCACAAGCCCGAATCTTCCAATGTCTAAATGAGCTTCAGGATAATTCAAAACTCCAACGCTTGCGGCGGCATGAGAAATTTTAAAGGCGAGGCCAAGCGCGGCTAACGTGTTCTTAGCATCAAGAAATTTTTTTAATTGAAGGCGCGTAAAATTTTCATCTTCATCAGCTGCTGCGAAGTGCGTGAATAGCCCTTCGGCTTCAAGACCCGGTAGCTCACACAAATTTTTAATTTCGGCTGCGGTGCTTGCTTTGTCAGAATCAGACTCCGGCCAATAAAATCCTGTGCGGCTCATGCCAGTGTCGATTTTCACATGAATTTTTATTTTTTTACCGACCAAGCGCGCATAATCTGAAAGTGCTTTGCCGTTTTCAAAATCTCCTACGGCCTGAGTGATTTCGTGTTCGCACATTAAAGAAGCGAGTTCGGGATTTGCTTGACCTAAGCACAAAATCGGGAGCGTAATTCCGTTTTCGCGAAGCTCAACGCCCTCAACGACGCTGGCAACGGCTATCCAGTCTGCGCCACAAGCCTGTAATTTTTTCGCGCAGGCTATGACACCATGCCCGTAAGCATCTGCCTTGCAGACCGCCAAAAATTTTGCACCGGGGTTAAGAAGTGATTTTAAGATTTTAAAATTATGTTCGAGGTTGGCAAGATTGATTTCTGCCCACGTTCGCGACGTTGCAATTTGCAGATCGTCCATGTAAAAGTCTCCTTCAAATACAATTTCGCGATATTATACTAAAAATTGAAAAATCAAACTTTCCGGATAAAATTAAAAAATCACAATAAAAAATTCATAAATCTAAATTGAAAGGCGGGTTTTCGTTTATGAAACGAATATCTTTTGCGGCAATTCTTTTTGCTTTCTGCGTCCTTGTAGTATCGTCAGCGACGGCGGCCCCTGCGGGCAAAGTCATGATGTATTCATCAATGCAGGAAGATCAGTTACTTGCAATTAAAAAGGGCTTTGAGGCCAAATATCCCGGCATCGTCATGGATTACTATTTCGCGGGTACGGGTAGAGTAATTACAAAAATTGCAACCGAACATCAGGCGGGACAAGTTGCAGCAGATATAATTTGGGTCGGCGATCCTTCTGACTATCTATCTTTCAAAAAAGAAGGAATCCTTGAAAAGTATTCTTCACCCGAAGCAGCAGCGATTGATTCAAAATTCATAGACCCCGACGGATACTACACCGGAGCTAGAATGATGAACATGGGCATTGGATACAACTCTGCACTTGTAACGCCCGAAGAAGCGCCGAAATCATGGAACGACTTATTGGATTCAAAATGGGAAGGTCAAATTGTAATGACGGACCCTGCTTCGGCCGGTACAACGAAATATTTTGTAGCTGCGTTGCCTGCAAGTCCGAAGTACGGCGAAGAATACTTCAAAAAGCTGCGCGCTAACGGTTGCGAACTTGAATCAGGCACAACAGCCACACACAACCAAGTAGCCGCAAGTGCGTATCAAGTTGGAGTAATGCTCGACTATGTTTCACATAACTTGATGGCACAAGGATCGCCGATAGGATTTACTTATCTCCCTGAAGATTTAATTTCGATTTTCTCACCGATAGGACTTGTAAAGGGAAGCGCCAATCAAGAGAACGGGAAACTGCTCTATGACTTCATTCTTTCAAAAGAGGGACAAGAAATTTTGATTGCAAATAACCTTCTTTCAGTTCGTAATGACATAGTGCAAGAGGGT
>JAFSUP010000095.1 GCA_017445205.1 Synergistaceae bacterium | reverse complement strand
TAGAAAGAAATTTATCAATCTTTTCAGACTTTGAATACGTTGCTACATTCTGATTACTTTCAAGTAAGTCTATAAAGATGATAACCTGTTTTATTTTTTCTTCCGGTAGATTGTTTATTCTTTCATATGCCGTTTGTAACAATGTCATGTTTTTTCGTGGTGGAACGAATTAATTATTTTGAAAAATCCATAACTTCGATAGCAACAGACCTAGCAAAGTCTCCGCCTTGTGCTTTTTCAACTGTATATTGTCCCTTATTACTATTTGTTTTAGCTTTGGCCTCTAAACCAGCAGTAGCTGCTCTTGCTTCTAACTTTGCTTTTAAGCGTTCATCATTAGTAGGCATCATGTAGATAATGACCCACTTTTTACCTTCCTTATCAAAATCCGTATAATATTCTCCGCCAGATGGATCTTTAACAGAGCCATTACTTTGAGCCGTAAACTCGGTACTAAGATATTTTGCAATCTCACTTGCTTTAACATCTTTGTTATAAGCAAAATAGCCAGTATAACTAGTAGTATCTGAATCTTTTTTGATTCTACCACTACCATCAACTTTATCAAGATTATCTGTGTACCACTCTAACGTCGCAGTCTTCCAGTTGCGAAGATTGTTAATAATATCCGCCGCTTTCGCCGAGCTCACCGCTTCCGTGCTTGACAACATCATCATAGCCGACAATACGCCAATGACAACAATAACGATTAATAACTCAACGAGCGTGAAGCCTCTTTTACTACGTTTCAAAGAAAATTCCTCCTTAAATGTTTGCTTCTGTAAATTATTTTCTGAAAAGCTGCGGCAATTATAGCACTTTATAAAAAAAATCTCCCACTTAATTCAGCAGGAGATTAATTTTTCTTTAGCCTTTAACTACGATGTTTACGAGCTTATCCGGCACCACGATGACTTTCACAATTTCTTTGCCGCCGATTTTCTCAATCATAAACGGCTCGGCGAGAACGCTCTTCTCAAGTTCTTCCTTCGACATTCCCGCAGGTCGCTCGAACTTGCCGCGGACTTTTCCGTTAACCTGTCCGACGATCGTAACTGAATCCTGAATCATTGAAGCTTCGTCAGCACTTGGCCACGCTTCGAGACAAAGCATTTTTTCATGCCCGAGCATTTCCCAAAGCTCTTCGGTGATGTGCGGACAAAACGGCGACAGACAATTTAATAACGTATCGACGGCCTCGCGCTTTAACTCCCAAGCCTCTTCGCTCGTGTCGCTCTGTGAATAAATCGCGTTCGTGAGTTCCATTAATCGCGCTATCGCCGTGTTAAATTGCTTCTCGTCAAAAATATCGTGCGTTACGTTGTCGATCGTCGTGTGAATTCTGCGCTTAAACTCTCTTAACGCCGGCGATTTAATTTCTTTCATTGAAATAATTTTGCTGCCGTACTTCTTGAGAGATTCGCAATTTTCTTCGACGTAACGCCACACGCGATTCAAAAATCTGTGCGCGCCTTCGACGTTTCTGTCTGACCACTCTAAATCGTTGTTCGGCGGAGCGGCAAAAAGTATAAAGAGCCTCACGGTGTCAGCGCCGAATTTCTTAACAATTTCCGTAGGGTCAACGGTGTTGCCGAGAGATTTTGACATTTTCGCGCCGTCCTTGATGACCATTCCTTGAGTTAATAATCTTGTGAACGGTTCGCGGTAATCAGTCAGGCCGATGTCAGTTAAGAACTTCGCGAAGAATCTCGCATATATTAAATGTAAGCAAGCGTGTTCGATTCCGCCTATATATTGGTCAACGGGCATCCAGTAATCTACGTCGGATTTTTCAAAAGGATTCTTGTCGTCGCCGGGCGAACAGTATCTATCAAAATACCATGACGAACAGAAGAACGTATCCATCGTGTCGGCTTCGCGTCTTGCAGGGCCTCCGCAATGAGGGCAAGTCGTGTTCAAAAAGTCCGGGCGGTCAAGCAGTGGCGAATGTCCGACTTCTTTAACTTCAACGTCTTCAGGCAATCTCACGGGCAAATCTTCTTCAGGGACGGGCACGACTCCGCACTTGTCGCAATATACAAACGGGATCGGAGTCCCCCAATATCGCTGACGAGAGATTAACCAGTCGCGCAACTTGAAATTAACTTCGCGTTTGCAAAATCCTTGTTTCTCGCCCCAGTCGATCATTTTTGAAATCGCTTCGGAAGTTTTGAGGCCGTTAAACTCGCCGGAGTTGCAAGCGATGCCGTCTTCGGTGAAAGCTTCGGTCATTGTCGCACCGTCAAGAACAGTTCCGTCAGCAGGATTAATAACCGGGATAATCGGAATGTCATTTTTCTTTGCGAAATCGAAGTCGCGGGTGTCGTGAGCAGGCACGCCCATAATCGCTCCCGTTCCGTAGTCGATTAAAATGTAATTCGCTATCCAGATAGGAATCTTTTTGCCGTTTACGGGATTGATGCCATAGAACGGAGTTTTGAATCCTAATTTTTCTGCTTTAGCGTCCGAACGTTCGATTGAACTTTGCGCGCTGACTTTCTTAATAAACTCGTCTAACTTTGCCGCGTCGTTTTCGTTGAGAGAACCGCGAATTTTTTTAACGAGTTCGTGTTCGGGAGCAAGCGCAATGAAAGTAACACCGTAAATCGTATCGAATCGAGTCGTGAATGCTTCAAGCTCGTAATCAAGTTCCGGAATTTTAAACGAGAGCCGGGCACCTTCGCTTCGTCCGATCCAGTTCGTCTGCATTATTCGGACTCTGTTGGGCCAGCCGCCTAAATCTTTTTCAATGTCGTCTAATAATTCCTGCGCGTAGTCCGTTATTTTAATGAACCATTGCTTGAGATTTTTTTTCGTAACGGGGTGTTTGCAGCGCCAGCAGCAGCCGTCTTCAACTTGTTCGTTAGCTAAGACAGTTCCGCAAGTCTCGCACCAATTAACGGGAGCTTCTTTCTGGAAGACGATTCCGCGCTTATACATTTGAAGGAAAATCCATTGATTCCATTTATAGTATTCAGGAAGACAAGTGATAGCTTCGCGCCGCCAATCATAACTATAACCCATGCGCTTTAATTGTTCGGTCATGTAGGCAATATTTGAAAGCGTCCAATCGTGAGGGCGGGTTTTGAATTTAATTGCGGCGTTCTCGGCGGGCATTCCGAAGGAGTCGAAGCCGATTGTATATAAAACGTTTTTGCCTTTCTTTCTTAAAAATCGTGCGAGGACGTCGCCGATCGAATAATTTCTAATATGTCCCATGTGAAGCGCGCCACTTGGATACGGGAACATTTCGAGACAGAAAAATTTTTCTTTTGAAGTATCAGTGTGAGATTCAAAGCAGTGAGATTCATTCCAACGCTCCTGCCATTTTTTTTCAATCTCCGCAAAATTATATGGCATAAAAAATTTCGGACCTCCATTAAAAAAAATATTTTTCGTGAAATTATACACGTTATTGAAAATTAGGAGTTAGGAAGTAGGAAGTAGGAAGTTAAAAAATAAATTCAAAGATTGAAAATACAATTTTTAATTTTGAAATCGACTTTATGAATTTAGATTGTGGCAAGAAAATTTTGAGATTACCGTAGTGACCAAAGTAGTGACCAAAATACACAATTCCCCATGAGCTTATTAAAAAATTTTTTCTTAGAGTGGAATTAAAAATTATTATATCTCATTATGAAAGTCGCGTGTTATAATCGCAGTAATAAATTTTCCATACAATTTTAATTTTAATATAGCAAGGAGAGATTTACTTTGAAAAAGTTTATCGCTAGCGTTCTTGTTTTCGTACTTTGCTTTGCGCCTGTCGCAAGTGCAGCAGTGTATGAAGGTCAGCGTGTACGTATCGTAATCGGCTCAACGGCTGTTTCAGGCGACAGCTACATGGTAGCCGACATCGTAAACCGTTACCTTCAGAAATATCTCAACTGCAACTCCAAAGTTGACCCCGTAGGAGCTAATGAAGCATTCGCAACAATCAAAACTGCCGCTCCGGACGGAATGACATTCATGATCTTCCACGACATGACATATCTCGGAGTTCTTTTCGGAAGCTACAGCAAAGATTACGACCTTGAAAACATGGTCATCGGCCCACGCGTCGGACAGAACCCCGGCTCATGCTTCGCAGGCAAAGTCAACGCCCCCTACAAAGATATGAAAGAAATGGCCGAATGGCTCAAAGCCGATCCTAGCCGTACCGTTCGTCTTTCAGTCGAGCTTGGAAGCGTCAGCAATCTTGCCTTCGTGATTTATTACGTATGGCTCAAGAACACTTACGGCGAAGAAGTTGCGAACCAGCTTAGATTCGTTCTCGGCGGCTCAACAGACACAAAACTTCAGCAGCTCTGGGACAACAACGCGGACGTAATCTTCGGCGACTATAGCTCATTCCTTCAATACACTAAAGAAGGCGTTGACGAACAGCTCGCTCTTAAATACGTCGGAATCATGGATAGAATCCCCGGCCGCGATGACGTTCCTGTTTATGGCGACATGGGAATTACAATGGAGGGCAAGCCGCTTTATTTCTCAAAAGACTTCTTGATTTATCTTCCGAAAGGCACTCCCGACAACGTCGTAGCCGAACTTGATGAAGCAGTCGCAAAGATGCAGGCTGATCCTCAGTTCCAGGAAGATATGGCCAAGATGACCTACGCAGGCAACACCCTTCAAAGCAAAGAAGCAAAAGAATTCATCTACGCAAAACGCGACGCAATCAAAAACGTTCTTGCCGAAGCTCCCAACATCGAAGATTTAGAGTAAACCAAGCAACTAGTAATTATGAATTAGGAGGTAGGAAGTAAAAAACTTGATTCCTACTTCCTGTTTTCTATTCCTATTTTTAATTTTTGAATTTTTAATTTTAAATTTCAAGGAGGTTTTTTAATTGCAACAATTCTTAAGAGAATGGCTGAAGATCAGGAATATGCACTTGTTCTTCCCGTATTTAATCGCGTCAATTTGCGCGTTGTTGTTCGTGATAATTTTGATTCAGCGTGCTATAAAGTGCAAAAAAGACGGCACGCCCTTCATAAACTTCAAAAATTATCATTTCTTCAAGCCCGGCTATGACAAAGTTAAGCTTTGGGGTTCTCTGGTTTTGTTCATTCTGTACATTATCGCACTACCGGAACTTCATTTTGCTTGGGCGAGCGTGATTTTTATATTCTTGTTTAATGTTCTGTTCGACATGAAGCCGGGAAAACTGTTTGACATTAAAAGCATTTTAATTTCAGCGGTGATAGCTTTTGTCGGTTCGTGGGGAGTCTGGTATTTGTTCTATCAGGTCTTCAACATAACTCTTCCATAATAATAAGGTCAGGTGAAAATAAATCATGATATTAAATCTTGGTCTTGCACTTTTGGGAACGGCAGTCGGAATTATTTTCGGCGCAATTCCCGGAATGACTGCTACAATGGCGGTCGCGGTCTTTCTTCCGATGACTTACGCGTTTCAACTTGTTCCGGCGTTATATTTGCTGCTCGGTCTTTACGTCGGAGGAATTTCAGGCGGATTAATTCCCGCGATTTTAATTAACGTCCCAGGCACTCCTTCAAGCGTCTGCACAGGTTTTGACGGTTACCCAATGGCACGCCGCGGAGAATCCGAACGAGCTTTGAAGATCGGAATCACGGCTTCATTCTTAGGCGGTATGATTTCGTTAATAGTTCTTGCGTTATTGACTCCTCCGCTCGCGAAAATGGCGATAAAGTTTTCAGCGATTGAGAAATTTTTGATAATTCTGTTCGCTATGACCGTTATCGCGGCTCTTTCAAAAGGCTCAATGACTAAAGGAGTTTTCGCGGGATTTTTGGGAGTTCTTTTAAGTCTTGTCGGTGAGCTTGCAATGAATAACAAAATGCGAATGGTTCCGAGTTTTCTTAGTGATGAACTTCGCAGCGGTTTTCAGTTATTGCCGCTTTTAATCGGACTTTTTGCAATTTGTCAAATGTTCCAAGAGGCCGAAAAGGGAATGCAAAGCAACAACCTTGACGAAGGCGTTACGGTCGAGGGCGCAAAGAAATTTTCATTTAGCGACTTCAAAGGCCAGACTGTGAACGTAATTCGCTCGTCATTATTAGGAACATTCATGGGAATTTTGCCCGGCGTCGGAGGCAGTGCAGCATCATTGATAGCTTACAGTCAGGCTAAGAGTTTCTCAAAGAATCCCGATATGATGGGCAAAGGAGCGCCGGAAGGTCTTATCGCTTCTGAATCATCTAATAACGGACTCACGGGCGGAGCTTTAGTGCCTCTGTTATCGCTCGGAATCCCCGGCGACGCTACAACGGCCGTATTAATCGGAGCGTTCTTGCTTCAGGGTATTCAGGTCGGGCCGTTATTCATTGGTCAGCACCCGGATATTTGGAATCAAATTCTTCTTGCGTTATGTGCCTGCAATATTTTAATGTTT
>JAFSUP010000094.1 GCA_017445205.1 Synergistaceae bacterium | reverse complement strand
AGAAAATTTGCAGGGAGTTCTTGAAAGTGAAAGACAGACTCAAATTGACGTTGCCTCGAATGCAAAGAAAGCATATTACGATTTAGTCTTGAAAATTCTTAACCGCGATGTTGAGCGCGAGAAATTAAAAAATCTTGAAAGCCATTTAACAACCGCCCGCGCTATTTATGAAGTCGGAAACAGTTCCTACATTGACGTTACGAAAGCTGAAGCCGACGTGGCGACCTCGCGAGTATCAATGTTAAAGGCCGAAAATGATATTCTGCTTGCTCAAGAGGCTTTGAAAATTGCAATGGGCGTGAGCGATTTAGAAAATTTCGATTTAGTTTTGTCAACAAATTTATTTGTGCCTAAAGCGGCCGGCAATATTGATGACATTTTAAAAATCGCAATGGAAGACCGCGCTGATTATCGCAAAATTCAAAGCACTTTGAGGCAGCGTGAACTTGAAATTAAAGTAGCAGCGCGCGGAAATTCACCAACGATCACAGGCTCGGTAGGCAGTGATTTATCGAAGCGAGACGGCTCTTCAGCTACACGCGATTATAACGCGGCTGTAAGCGTCAATATTCCGATTGAGGACGGCGGATTGACAGCGGCAAAAATTGAATCGGCTCGTGCCCAGCTTGAACAGGACAAAGCCGAAGAAGAAAGCTTGCGTCAAAATATCGCTCATGATTTACGGAGCGCGGCATTCTCACTTTCAAACGCTATCGAACGCGCAAAATCTTCAGAGAAAAGCGTTCAGTATGCCGAAGAGAATTTAGAACTTGCGCAAGGCCGCTATGAAGTCGGAGTCGGAGATGCTCTCGAAGTCAGCGACGCTGTGTCAACTCTTGCGACTTCACGCTACACTTTATATCAAGCTCTCTACGATGCACAGACAGCACGTGCCGATTTAGATTCAGCGATGGGACATTTGCCGCCGGAATTTGAAGGGAGGATTTAGAATGCCAATTATTGAAGTTAAAGACCTCGTGAAAATTTACAAAACCGGCGATATAGAATTGCGTGCGCTTGACGGCATAACTTGTTCAATCGAACACGGCGAATTTGTTTGCATAATGGGGCCGTCAGGTTCCGGCAAGTCCACGATGATGAATATTCTAGGCTGTCTTGATGTTCTGACTTCCGGCGAATATATTCTTGACGGAGTAAGCGTCAGAAATCAAAATCGCGCTGCGCTTGCTGACATTAGGAATCACAAAATTGGCTTCGTGTTTCAAGGTTATAACTTGTTACAGAAAGCTGACGCGCTGGAAAATGTCGAAATGCCTTTGATGTATCGCGGCGTGCCGTCGTCAAAGCGTCGCAAACTTGCGAAAGAAGCTCTTGAGAGTGTCGGACTTGAAACTCAAATTCACAAGCGGCCTGTCCAGATGAGCGGAGGACAACAGCAACGAGTAGCAATAGCCCGCGCGATTGTGGGTAAAGCTCCAATTTTAATGGCCGATGAACCGACGGGAGCGTTAGACACGAAAACTTCAGTTGAGATTATGCAAATCTTCACGGAACTTCACAAGGAGGGCACTACTATTATATTAGTAACTCACGAGCCGGATATAGCAACATGGAGCGATCGTGTTTTAAGATTTAGAGACGGAAAACTTGTTGCGGACGAAACGCCGGAAAAAATTTCAAAAGAGAACGAAGCCAAACCGGGACTTGTCAACAATGAGAAATTAGAAGTGAGGAATTAGGAATGAATTTTTTCTTAACTCCTCATTTTTAAGTCGCGATATTTTTTAATTAAATTTTCAATAGCGGCGGTCGCGCTCCAATTTTCTTTTATTGTAAGTTGGGCTTGTTGTCCTAATTTGGGAATTTCTTCTTTGTGATTAATAATCTGCTCTGTTACGGCTTTCAAATCTGTCAGACTGTCGAGACTATAAATTTTGCCGTTCGTTCCGTCTTTGATTAATTCGTTTGTTGACCCGGCGGACTCACTTGCTATTACACACATTCCTTCGGACATTGCCTCATTCAAAACAACGCCCCAGCCTTCGGCCTGATTGCTTGTGAACAAAAATATATCAGACTCGGACATTATTTTTCTAACTTGCTCCGTAGGCAAGCCACCAAGCAAGTAAATGTTTTCGTAACCCTGAGCTTCTTGTCTTAGATTAGCTTCTTCTGCACCGTTGCCAACAATTTTTAAGTCAACATGATAGCCCTTTTGCGTCAGATATTTACAAACTCGCACAGCATATTCAGGATGTTTCCATGCGACGAGCCTGCCTACCCAAAGTAAATGAACAACGTCATCAAGAAAATAATTCTCTCTGTTCGTTACGTTCAGAGCTGGAAAATATCCGAATTTCAATATATGTTCTTTCTTGATGCCCAATTTGATGTAATCGCGCGGGGCATAGTGGCCGATTAACAAAAAATAAATATTTTCGTTGTAATAATGATATTTTGTAAGAAGTAATTTGAATTTGAACCAGCGAGCTATGTTTTTAGCGATATTTACGAAAAGAGAATTGTAAGGTTTGAAAATTCGTTCTGACGTTATAAAAGTCAGCTTGCCGGACGCAATGCGCTCTTGCATTAGATCGCTTGCATAATATGTTCCGAGCATTAAATCGCAAGCATTAATGACATTTATTGCGGCTTGTTTATCTTTTCTTGCGTCAATGATGTAACTATTATCAGCGTCTTCGTTGAGACCCAGATTAATATATTCTTCGTTTAAAGATTCTGTGATGATTAAATGAAAGTCTTCTACTTCGTTATTGTTAAGAAACGCTTCACATAAAATTTTTGTGTGATGAATTGCTGCGTTTGTAGCGTACACAACGCGAATTTTCTCTTCCCGCATAGCGTACGTACCTTATTGTATTTGTATTTTGAAGTATTTTGATACCCACCTCAAGATTATCGAGGTAGGGATTTTACATAAAGAAACAGCTCCGCCAGTTACAAGAACGCGATTTTTTCTCAATGAATACAACTCTCCTTTACTGCTATTACTAGAAGTCCAATCTTCAATCATGAGACCTTCAACTCTGCTAAATTCTTTTACGTTATTTGTTACTAAAATTCCCTTGCGATATAAAACCGTCGTGGCGATTATTGTGTCATTAGCACCAATTTTTTGTCCTTTAAGTTCGAGGGCGGCTCTGATTTTACCGTAAGTCATCAGCATAGAATTATCAAAAGGCACGATTTCAAATGGACGACATAACTTTTCAACCTCAATGATGTTTAGATACGGCTTATTACTTTTTATTGCTCCAGCTAAAAGTTCTCCTTTTACTATGCTTGGAATTTTTATTTCTGCGTAAGTGAATGAATTTAATTTATCTCTTAAGCGTTTATCTTTACCTCGCAGATATGACACGAATATATTTGTATCAATGTAATAAACCAATTTCATTTTGTTGTATGCCAATCACTCGGTGCCATGAAAGTTTCATCTGTAATTGAACCATATGTAGCATCAATAAATTTATTCCAACCTTCCGGCGTATCATAATCAAAATCCTGCGGTCTTACAAAACTTTCATCTGTAATTGAACCATATGTAGCATCAATAAATTTATTCCAACCTTCCGGCGTATCATAATCAAAAATTCGCGGTTTTATTTTCTGTCCGTTATATTCGATATAGTCTGACATAATTCAAATGTTCTTTCTAAAAAAATTAGGAACGAGAAATTAGAAAAAATTTCTAACTCCTCACTCCTAATTCCTAATTAAAACTAAAACTCAAACGGCTTAATTTCTTTGACAACGTCAAGAATCGTTCCGTCGCGAGCTTCAAGAATTGCTACGACTTTGTCCTTAAACTGAAGGTCATCAGGTTTGCCGACGAGCGAGTAAGCTTTCTCCTGAAGTTGTTTAATCGGTACGTGTTT
>JAFSUP010000093.1 GCA_017445205.1 Synergistaceae bacterium | reverse complement strand
TTTTGTAGCTGTTTCAAGGCTTGACGGTACATTAGCTTCGATTGTTGCTTCGGTGCCGCTGTAATTTGTTATCTTTGCCCAATCATCAGCCGTTGTCCTGACTCCGCTGACTTCAACGCGATGAGCTTCGACATTTCCAATTAAGAGGCGCCAGATTTTTGCAGTTATATTTGCGTCCACAAGTGAAATTGTAAATTTCGCTGTTTGTCCCGGCTTCACTGATGAAAAGGGCGCGCTTGAGCTTGAACCACCAGAACCATTTGTGATTTTTATACTATTTGTAATATTTTCAGGTTGTTGCGTCGTTTGATTATTTTCCTGATTCTCTTGTTGTTGATTCTGTTGATTTTGCGATTGCTGCGCTTGTACAGTTACAGCGATATTTGAATCAACTGAAAGATTATTCGTTGTATCTGTCGTCTTAATTGTGATCGTCTTAGAGCCCGCCGTGGCCGTGCTGTCTGCACTTACAGTGAACTCAGCCGATTTATCATCTGAATCCGTAATTACAACATGAAGCCCCGCCGGCACACTCACAATATCCCACGAAACGACGCCGACCGTTACACCGCCTACACCGATTGTTGTGAGCTTAGTCTTCACACTCGTACCACCCGCCGTCAACGTCATCGCCTTCGTGCCAGAGGTCGTAATAGCAGGTTTCACCGGAACAGTTACCTTGACCGTCAACGTCAACGCGTCCGAGTTACCCCTCGCGTCCGTAAATGTCAAATTCAAATTTTTTGTCCCAGAAACCGCACTGCTACCAGCTTGAGCCGTTACAGTTATTTCTCCATTTGCATAATTAACAGTGAAAGTAACTCCGCTAATCGTTGTTGAAAATTTATGACTAGTAGGAGTTGCACCGGTGAAATTAGCAGTTTTTACAACTGGATCGCCTTCTGCTGTAAGGTCAAATTCCATTGTTTTAGTTCCTGTAATTGCAAACGGCACAACAAGCTCAACAGGCCATTCTAAAAGGAAAGCAGCCTCTCCTTCACCGTCAATAAAGGGAACACGCACAACACCTTTTGAACCATCTTGGAAAATTCCAGCGTAGTCATCATTGTATTTTAGTGTAATTAATGTGATCGGCTTTGCGTCGTCTTCCTCACCAAAATTTTCATTTCGTGTCTTTATATCGTAGCTGAGCCATTCAGGAATATCAATCGGTTCTGTTGCGTCTTCGGTATCAATGTAATCAATATAATACTGTGAAAATGTTACAGTATCGACATAACCTTTGACATTTACCGAATAATCTGATTTTACAACTTTGAAATCAGAAAGTGAAGTGAAATCTTCAGAAATCACATTCTTAGCTCTCGTTTCTGAAGCGACTTCATATTGTACAAACTCTTCATCTGCATTGTTGTATCCATAAATCTCAACATCTTCATATAAATCAAAGCTAATCTCAGTTCCGACAAGCGATTGATATTCAGAGCCTTCGATTTCGGTTATAGAAGCAATCAACGAAAAATTATACTTGTATGGATCTCCATCGCTTTCTGGTTCTTCGTAAGCGTCGGTTTGGTCAGTCGAGCTTGGAAGTAGGCCGCTTAAAATCAAAAAATCTCCGGAAACGTCGCTGCTGACAAGTAATATTGCAAGTCCGTCGTTGTCAGGCGAAACTTTCCATGAAACTTTGAAATCGGTCTCAATAGGATAATTTTCTGCCTCATCACCCAAATCTTGATCGTATGAAACTAACTGCAATATCGGCAATGAATATTCCTTATAGAAATTACCGCCCATGAAAAAAGTTCTGTCGTCTTCGACGTGATCATCAACGTCTCCATCTCCGCGATCGAGTTTATAGGCCGTCGCGGCCATCGCTGACGAAGCGACAAATGTGAACACGCACACGAAAAACATTAAAAATAATTTTTTGTTCAAAATATTTTCCTCCTTAAAATTTTTTTACACTTAGCAAAATTGCCATGTTAAGGCCGAATTATATTCTTCTGGCTTTCAACTCCTTTTTTCAAATGGTTAGAATTTTTAATTACGTAGATTCTTCAGGACATTAAAAATTATAGATCGCATTTCCGCAAAGTCAAGAAAATTTAATTTGCGAAAACGCTAATTCAACAATGCATAAATCTCATTGTGATTGAGTCTGCGATTTTGTAATATTTTTTAAAAGGAGAATCATTAAATTAAATGACTGTGGGAAGCAATATCAAAAAAGCGAGAGGGAATATGAAACAGGCAGATCTTGCTGACATTCTCGGTGTCGATGTGTCTACCGTCTCGCGCTGGGAAAATGATAAAAACGTGCCTATTTCTAGCATGTTGAAAAAAATAGCGGACGCATTGAATACTTCGACGGTTGTTTTACTTTCAGACGACACTGCACTTTCGCAAGATAGCGCAAATGAAATTCAAACTCAAAATTCGACTAAACAAAATGCTGATGTCTTATTCTTAAAAGACGGCGAACACGAAATAAGCGTGCCAGACACGGAAGAAAATCGGCTTCAGTTCTGGAACGTCGTCAAGCAAATTTTCAACAGTTCTTCGCAAATAAATCTAAACATTCGTAACGGTCAAAAAAATCAATATAGCCTCGGAGATATAAAAGTAGAAAATCGACAATGAAACTCCGCCCCCGATTATATTAATTGCATTATAATTAATAAAAAAATCAGGGAGAAAATAAAAAAGAATGCGCGAATTTCTAAAAGATATTTTCAAGTTACGTACTGTGTATATAGACCGTGGCGCTGGGCGTTGGGCGGTCAAGAAGCGTCTTCACCCGTTTATGCGTTTTTTGCTTTCGATAATAATTTTGTCGATTGGCGGCGTGATTTATCTGAAGGCGGGAGCTGTTCATCATGACGCGGAGGCGATAACACGGCAAGAGCCTGAAATTTTTACCCCGGTTGCGAAAATAATAGAGCCGGAGCCATTGCCGGAAGTAAAATTATCGCCCGTTGCCACAGAGTCTGCACCGAAGCCCGTTATAATTCCGTTGAAAAGTAAAACAGCAAGCAAGCGCGAAACGGGAGGCCCGCTGCCAATAATTTTGCCTTCGGAATCCGACCCGAACACGGACAGAATTATAGCGCCAAGTCCGTTGCCAAAAATTAATAATAATGAAAAATATAGAATAGTCGTGAACAAATCTAATTTCACGCTGTCATTATTAAAAGGCGACGAGCTTGTGAAAAATTATTCAATCGCAGTCGGCAAAAACACCGGCGACAAAGAGCGCGTCGGCGACCACAGAACGCCGGTAGGAAAATTCAAAATCGTATCAATCGAAAATGCTTCGTCATGGTCGCATGATTTCAGGGACGGCAAAGGCAAAATCGCCGGAGCATATGGCCCGTGGTTTTTGAGGCTCGACGCAAAAGGCTGGCGCGGGATTGGCATTCATGGAACTCACGACCCCGATTCACGCGGCACGAACGCCACCGAAGGCTGTATCAGGCTTAGCAACGAAGATATTAAAGAACTCAAGAGCTACGCGTATCGAAACATGCCCGTAGAAATTCGCGAAAATTAAAACAGGAGAAAAAATTATAATGCTTAAATGTGGAATAGTGGGCTTGCCATTGTCAGGAAAGTCAACGATTTTTAATGTAATCACGCGTGCGGGAGCCGAAGTGAAGCCTTACGCAGGCGGCAAAACTGAACCTAATCGCGCACTTGTGAGCGTTCCGGACGCAAGATTTGATAAACTCGTAGAAATTTTTAAGCCTAAAAGCGAAAAGCCTGCTGATGTTGAATTTGTTGACTTAGCCGGACTTTCTCGCGACGCAGGCAAAGGAGCGGGCTTGGGAAATTCTTTTTTGTCTTTCGTGTCTGAATCCGAAGCTTTGTTGCACGTCATCAGAGTTTTCAAAAATTCTGCTGTGCCTCACCCTGAAAATTCTATAGACCCGTTGCGGGATTGGCGAATCGTTGAAGCCGAGTTAATTTATCGCGATTTAGGCGTAATCACAAACAGACTTGCGAAACTCGAAGAAAAGCACGCAAAAAAGAAATTAACGCCGCAAGAAAGCGCAGAATTAGAGTTAATCAAAGAGCTTGAAGCGCAATTATTAAATGAACGTCCTTTGCGTGAATTAAATCTCACGGACGAACAAAAAAGAATTTTATCGGGCTTTGCGTTTTTGACTTTGAAACCAGAGCTTATAGTTTTGAATCTTGATGACTCGCAAACCGGCGACATTCCGGAATTGAAAGCCCTCGAAGCCGAAATGACGCAAAAAAATCTTAGTTCTGTGAAAGTCTATGGAGCTACGGAAATGGAGCTTGAACAGCTTGACCCCGAAGACCGTGCCGAGTTCATGAAAGACTTGTCAATTACGGAGCCGGGCCGAGAAAGATTAATTCACGAGGCTTATAAATTGCTTGGATTAATTTCATTTTTCACGAGCGGCACTGATGAAGTTCGTGCGTGGACATTGCGAGCCGGTTCTAATGCAGTAGACGCGGCCGGAACGATTCATTCAGATTTAGCACGAGGCTTTATAAGGGCGCAAGTTGTTGCGTATGATGACTTTATCGCAAATAACGCTTCGATAGCTCAATGTCGCGACAAAGGAGTTTTGCGGCTCGAAGGCAAAGAGTACATCGTCAAAGATGGCGACATGATCGAAATTCGCTTCAACGTTTAAAAATTTTAATTCCTAACTCCTAATTAACTTCCAAGCTTGCCACATTCCGAAGCCAGTTATAAACGGGATAGCGAGCAACGAAATCAAAAGCGGCCAGCCGTTTTCGTTCAGCCAATTTGCACACCAGACGCTCAAGAAAGCATAGCCTGCAACGACAAGGCCCGCCGATAAAATTTTCCCAAATTTCATGAAGTCGCGCAGATTTTTTCCCATGTTACGATACATTTTGAAGACTCTTCACCCCCGTAAAATTTTATTGATGGCTTTGAAAGTCCCAATTTTCGCCGCTTATTATTAACTTCTGAAATTTCTTCGTGAACTTTCTTGCCTTTGAATGTCAGCACTTGGCCGCCAACTTTCACCAAAGGAGCCAAAAGCTCCGCCGTGATTTTTGCCGACGCAACTGCACGCGCTCCAGCTAAATCAAATTCTTCTCGATTTAATTTTACAAAATCTTCGCAGCGCGAACACACGATTTCAATATTTTTAATTTCAAGTTCTTGAACAATCTCGCGCACGGCCTCGCACTTTTTATTGATGCTGTCGAGTAAAAAAATTTTCAACTCTGGCCTATAAACCGCCCACACGACGCCGGGCAAGCCGCCTCCGCTTCCGACGTCAATAATTTTCCCTGAAGATGGCAAAAATTCCAGCGACGCTTCGCAATCTAAAACTTGTAAATTAAAAATTTCTTCCGCGCCGCGAGTCCCGACTAGCCGCGCACGAGTGCAATTTGCTAAAAGCTCAGCATATTTATATAAAATGGACCTTTGAAGGCTCATAACGATCTTCTTGCTCGTGTTTATTTTTTGGATAACCGACGGGAATTATCGTGAACGCTCTAAAATTTTCAGGCAAATTTAAAATTTCTTCGACGGCTTTCATTCTGTCTTCAATCGGAGCTATTCCAAGCATTACGGCACCGAGCCCGAGTTCTTCGACTTCAAGCAAAATATTTTCAGTTGCGATTGCCATGTCGATTTGAGCCATCGCCGGAACGCTTAAATCATTCGTTCGATAACATGGCACGATAACGACAGGCGCATTTTTCGCGGGCGTGGCATAAGGCGTAACGCGAGCTAGTTTTGAGATAATTTCTTTGTCGGTCGTAACAAAAAACTCCCACGGCTGTTGATTAACTGCACTAGGCGCGGCCATAGCAGCACGCAAAATTTTTACGATTAAACCGTTCGGGACTTCTTTTTCTTCAAACTGACGGACGCTGACGCGCTTAAAAATTGCGTTCATAACTTCGATGTCTCCTTTGCTTCTTCTGCTGCTGTTAAAACTGAATCCATGTTCCCGCCGCCTACTGCTTCGACTGCTGCACACACTGCGCCTTCAACTATAGGAGCGTCAGCAATAACGGCGTTGACCTCGCGGCCTTCGTCTTCAAGTAATTCTATAGCGGCTTCAGCGCTCATTATGCTGCTTCCGATGTCTGCGATTATCACTACGCCTTCACCGGCTTCAGCTTCGACAATGGCATCAGCAATTCTTTGCGCGTCAGTTCCGATTGAGCCATCATCAAGGCCACCGGCGGGAATAATTTTTTCATGTTCCTGCGCCATTTCGCGCGCTAAATCACAAACTCCCTCGGCAATTTTCCAACTATGAGAAACAATTACAATTCCTACCATGATTTTTTATTCCTTCAATATTTAAAATTACATTAAAATTTTCACTGCACAAAGCGCAAGTATCAAGCCCATTAAGATATTAAAAGGTCTGTAGTAACGAACAAGAAATTTTTGCAAAAGTCCTCCGGCCGTACCCCAAAGTCCCCAACTTACAGCACTCAACGAAATCACAAAAGCTCCGTGTAAAAGCATCTCGAAAAAATTTGCGCCACTTGGAATCACGAACGCAGTGAAGAGCGTTATTAAATATAAAATTACTTTCATGTTCGACAAAGCTAAAAGAAATCCGCTCTTGAAATTTATCGAATGTTCATTTGTGTTCGCAGGCGTGCTTAGGGCAATGTGAACAGCGAGCCACAAAATATAAGCTGCGCCAAAATATTTCAGATATTCAATAACGCCCGGCGCATATTGAGCAAGTTCGTGACAAAACAAAATCGTCGTCAACATAACGACAAGAAAACCGCAGACAATTCCCAAAATCACGCGAGAGCCTTTTCTCCAGCCTAAAGTGCTTACGGCGTATAGCGTCATTATGTTATTCGGGCCGGGCGTGAACGTCGTTACAATCACATATGGCAGATACGACCAAATGACTTCGAGCATTTATTTATTTTTGAAATAATCCAAGATTGCTTCAAGAGTTAAAGTTGCAGACGTTGCGCCTGGGTCTTGATGGCCTATGCTGCGTTCGCCGAGATAACTGGCGCGGCCCTTCGTTGCGATTATAGTTTTTGTGTATTCAATGCCTTCACGAGCGGACGAAACGGCGGCTTCAAGAGCTTCGATAATTCCGGAGCCTTCAGAAATTTTTTTTGCGTAAGCCTCGCTGGCCGGTATAATCGCGTCGAGCATTGTTTTTTCGCCTTTAACGGCGTGGCCGCGTTTCTGAATCCCTGCGATAGCCGCCTCGAAAATCAAATTAAAATCTTCGCTCGTGAGTTCTGTTTTTCCTGCCGTAACTTTGCCGGCTTCCATGTAAGCTGTGCCATAGAGAGGCCCTGACGCTCCGCCAACTTTAGATAAAAGAGTCATGCCTGTTTTCTTGAGAACTGCTCCGATGTCGGCATCGTCGGGCGATAATTTTTCCATGACTGCTGAAAATCCGCGCGCCATGTTTATGCCGTGATCGCTGTCGCCGATTTCGCGGTCAAGTTCGGTTAAAAAATCTTTGTTCGCTGTTATTAAGTCTGCAATTTTGGAAAGGCAAGTATAAATCCCGCTTGGCATTTTTTTATTAAGCCTCCTGAATTCAAAAATAAAATTTTTTGCAAATTATAGCAAACTCACGACGCAAAGAGCCCAAAATTCTGCGGCGTTACAATCGCCCATTAATCTTCGTCCTTCGGTCAACGTAGAATCAATTAAATTTTTTCGTTCAGGATTTTTAAGATAATTTTCGATTTCATCAAAAATTTTTTCGCCCGTAGCGTTCTCGCAAATAAGTTCCGGGTAAACTTCGCGACCGGTTAAGAGATTTGGCATAGAAATTTTTTTTACGCGGACAAGACGTTTTAAAATCATGTAATTTAATTTTTTCATGTTATAAATCACGACCATGAAACGATTTAAGAGCATGGCTTCGACAGCTACAGTCCCTGAAACGCCTGCAACGGCTTGCGACGCTAACATTAACTCACGGCCTTCGCCTTCCCAAAATTCAAAGCCGGCTTCTTGAACACGATTCCTTAATTCGTCAGCTAAATTTTCGCTCAAACCCGGCGCAATCGAGAAGACAGGCAAAAATTTTTTTTCTTTTAATAATTTCGCAGCTGAAATCAAAATTTCAAGATGAAAATCAATATCATAACGTCTTGAACCGGGCATTAAAGCAATAATTTTTGAATCGCCAAATCGTTTTAAAAATTCTTCAGAGATTTTCACGTTCTCTAAATCATGAACAAGCGGGTGCGCTCGCCACTTTGAATTTACTCCGCGCTCTTTTAGAAATTTATGTTCAAAATAAAATAACGGCAAGCATAAATCAAAATCGCGTTTGAGATTTTCGACACGTCCGGCGCGCCATGCCCACACGGTCGGAGTGATTAAGCAAATTATTTTCCCGGCGTAATTATTTTTTCTTAGCGACTTCGCAAGCATTAAATGAAAGTCCGGACTGTCAATCAAAACTACAGCGTCAGGATTCGATTTTATAATCTCGTTCGTGATGTCGCGTTTTAACTTAAAAATTTTTGGCAGCGCCGGAATGATTTCAAGAATCCCCATGAGTTTTAATTCTTCGTAACTCCATTTAGCGACTCCCCCGGCGCGTTCACCATTCGGGCCAAGCATTCCCGAAATTTTGATTTCAGGATTTATTTTTAAAACTTCGCGGATAAAATCGCCTGCGTAAATATCGCCGCTGACTTCGCCGCATGAGACAAAAATTTTTTTCATGATGATTGATTAACTCTCCTGATATTTTTCAATGTCCAACTGTTTTTCAGTCTTAGCTATGATTAGCGTCGATGTGATTACTGCCATGACGAGTAAAATAGTGTCTAGCATGTCTGCAATAGGATCAATTCCCAACGAAATAGCAATGCCATCAAGAGGGCAATCGACAGACGCAAGAAACAACGAAAGAGCTATAATCCCCATGCCCGGCAGAGGCGGCATAGCGACAGCAAACACGACGGTGGAGAAAGCTATCGAAAAAAGTTTTGCCGCGTTCACTTCAACGCCGTACATGTTGGTAATAGCGAGCGTATTCAAAGCCAGATACATGCAGAAAGAATTTTTGCACAAAATAGTCCCTAAAGGAATTGTGAATGAATATACGCTTGAAGAAATTCCCATGTTGTTCGAGGCTTTCATTGACTCCGGGATTGTAGAAATGCTTGAGGTTGTTGTAAACGCAGTTATCATTGCCGACGCGGCCTTCTTAAACATGTGAACAGGATTCAGGCGCGCAATAAATAAAATCATCAGGCAATAAGTCATATGAATAAGAACGTTAGCGCCCATTATTCCAAACAAAATTTCAAGCAGAAGCATCAAAGTTTTTGTCCCGGTAGTCAAGAAAATCGAAGCCATTGAACAATATACAAGCAAGGGCATAAGGTGCAGAATTATCTCCGTGATTTTCATAAAAATTCTGTTAAGCTCGTCAAGAACGGAAGCAATTATTTTCACTCCGCTGAGATTTATAGCAACGCCCGTTAATATCGCAAGCACCATCAACTGAATCATGTTGCCTTCGTAAAACGGCCTTATGAAATTGTCAGGCATGAAGCCGAGTGCGGTGTCTTTGAATGAAATTGAAACAGTTTGGGACGCTGTGTCAGCTGCTGAAGCCGCGATTAAATTTGCACCCTTGCCTATGCCGAAAAAATAAACGATCCCGATCCCTACAGCTGTAGCGATTATTAAATGAAATAAAGAATAGCTTACGAGTTTTATTCCGACGCGTTTCATGCCTGATAAATTTCCCGACTGCGAGAAGCATGACACGATCGAAAGAAATACAACAGGCACAGCACACATCTTGAGTCCATTCAAAAATAACGTCCGAACTAAGACAAAGAAATCTTCATTAAGCGTAGCAATTAAATCTTCACTTAGAAAATTTCTCATTAAGAGCCCCGTTACGATCGCAAGAGTTAAGGCCGTTAAAACTCTGTAAATGCTCGAAGCTTGCGAGCGAAGTACGTTTATTCTTACGGTGTTGAAAATTCCCTTGTGTTTGTATCTTAGATTCGCGGCGAACGAACGAAGCAAAAGATTTCTTATTATCTCTGTGGTGTCATCGTCTTCATCTTCATCGATAAGAGAAACGCCGTTGTTAAAAATAAAATCAAATTCATTGCCGGGAACTTTTAACTCTACGCTGACATCGCCTAAAAATTTTTTGACATTCACAAGTATGAAATTTTTTTTCGAGAAGTCAGAGTGTTGAAACAAATTCACGAGAGTCTCTTCGCACATTAATTCTGTGTGAGTGATTTTCCTTTTTTCGACTTTTAGTTCAGCTAGAGAGTCTCGTATGAACTCTAAAATTTCTGGAAAATTTTTATTTTCAAATTCGTTAGGATTAATTTCAAATTTCTTTTGCATGTTAAATTCCCTTAATTGCTATATTAAATTTATCAGCCAGTTTGAAAAATTCTTCCGGCTCCATTATTAGCGTTTTCCCGGCCTCAATCGCTAAACACGTCAGCCCGGCTTCGTGCATGTTTTCAAGCGTCCGAGTCCCGACGGTCGGCAAGTCGTACCGCATATCCTGATCTTCACGCATCATCTTGACGAGAACACCGCGCTTGATTAATTCCCCGGCGCGCTTAATCATTTGGTCAGTGCCTTCCATGGCTTCGAGAGCTACGACAGCTTCATCAGCTACGCAGATAGACTGTCCGAACGATAGCGGCAACGTTACTCGCAAAATTTTTTTAGCGTACTCGATGTCTTTTAATTCGCGCTCAGTCGCTTCGCGTTTTGAAAGCCGACCGGACGGCGCTATAAATTCAGGTAAAATTTGCCAATACGGAATCACTTTTATATTTTCGTCTTCAAAAACTTTCACGACGGCTCCCAAGAGCGAATGGTCATCGCGCAAAGACGTTTTCAAAATTTTTAGTGCCAATCTGTCAAACACAAACGGAACTCGATAAATAATTTTTTTTGGAATCCGTCCGGCCATGATTAACTCGTTTGAGCCATGAGATTTAATTTCTTTTAGTCCGCGCGTGAAATTCGGCGTTCGTAAATGAATTAATTTCCCGGCGTATGGCCTCAAGACTTCGGGGTCGTCGCGAATGGCAAGTATTAACGTTGAAGGCTGAAAATTTTTTAATTTTTTTGCAATCTCGACGGGCAAAACTCCCTCGCCCGCTATGAGTGTGATATTTTTAT
>JAFSUP010000002.1 GCA_017445205.1 Synergistaceae bacterium | reverse complement strand
TCCGAGTACGTGAAATCTTTACCGTAAACAAAATCCGTCATTTGAGTAACGGCCGTTGTAGTTTCGACATTATAAACAGTGCTGCCGTCATCAGCCGTTGATTCGGAAATTATTATCGTTGTCTTTGTAACAATATCATCGCCGTTAGAGTCCTGAGTCGTCGTGGTGTTTGTAGTTGTACCGACTTCTTCGCCTTCACCCAGTGCCGTTTTCGTGGCCGTCGTTGTTGTCGTGGTCGTTTTGTTGCCTTTGAGCGTCAGTCGCTGGGATAAAGTACCGTTGTCAATAACATCAAAGCCAAAATCGACGGTATCAGAATCGTTTGAGCCTCTAGTAACTGTCTTTGCGAAAACGTCGCCCGCACCCATCGTGTAAGACGCCGTAACAGAATCACCAAGCTTGACGTTATCAGTGTCCTCATATTGTTTCCAACGAATTTGATTATTTACAATTTCATAATCTTTATGAATCGTATAGCTTGACGAGCCACTTGTAACTTTCACGTTTTCAGCGTTTGCATCGTCAACGAAAATATTAACCGATTGCCCCGCGTCTGCATTAGTTATAATCGTGCTTAGGTCAGTGTAGCCGCTTGAATTATATCGCTGACTTGCCGTGCCCGTAACGCTTGTTGTGCCAAGTCCGGTGCTGTCGCTCTTTAGAATTAATCTGTTATCGACAACCGAAGCAGTTACGCCAACAGGAACACTTAAAGTTTTTAATGTAGTATTAATTCGCGACTTCAAAGATTCTAGTGAGTCAGAGCTAGAAACATCAATACCGATTTTTTGATTACCTGCGTTAATATAAAGTGTCGAACTTTCAAGACCACCGAGCGTGCTTTTAAGGGTCGAAGCCGTAATTTGTTTGGAGCGATTGGTTTGCGCCCGTGCGAGCTGCTTGACCTCTAAATCATAAACGTTTACTTCGGCGTCAGCGTTCACCGTCGCGGTTAAGACTCCTTTATAAGAGCCTGTGGTGTCAACGCGCTCGATTTCAACTTCTTTAGCTTTATAAGTAGAAGGAAGTTTCAGCGGCGATAACGATGACTGAATGCTGTTCATAGTAACTTTCATTTCCTCGAACAGACTTTTTTTATTAACAAGGTTCGTGCGTTTGTTGACCTGAACTTGCGCGGGCTTCATCGCAGATTCAATAACACTATCGATCATGCTCTCCCAATCCATGCCGGACACGACGCCCGATACACTCATTGATGCCATAAAAAATTCAACCTCCTGTTCTTTTATATAATCCTGAATAACATATCGGAAAATTATGAATAAGTAATTAATTTTTAATATAATAATCGCGTGCAAAAATTTTTTGATTTTTCTTTGCAATCTTGTTTTAGAAGGTGATTTTTATGCTTGAAGCGAGTAGCAGTGATAACTCCAAACACTTAAATAAAAAATTATCTTTAGTCAACGCTTGGGCATTAGCGTTTGGAGGTGTTATAGGCTGGGGAGCTTTTGTTATGCCGGGCACGACGTTTCTAAAGAAGGCCGGGCCTTTCGGAACTCTGGTAGCTATGGAGATAGGGGCGTTCGTGATGCTCGTAATCTCGTATGCTTATGGATATATGATAAAAAAATTTCCAGTTTCGGGAGGAGAATTTATATACGCCGAACACACTTTCGGGAAACGACATGGCTTTATATGTGCGTGGTTTTTGGGGCTGTGTTACATAAACATAATCCCTATGAACGCTACTGCTTTGAGCCTTGTCTTCAGGGCCGTGGCCGGCGACTTGTTCAAGTTCGGATTTATGTACACGATATTTGGCTATGATGTTTATCTTGGCGAAACGCTTCTTGCGCTTGGAGCTTTGATAATCTTTGCGCTAATTGCTTCATGCGATATTAAATTTGCGGGGACCATTCAGACCGTAATGGCTATGATTTTGCTTGTAGGAGTTATATGGGTATCAGCAGGATCGCTAATCTCTCCGGCCACGAGAACTTTAGATTTTCAGCCGATATTTTTCCCTGACGATAGAGGAATATTGTTTCAAATAATCTCCGTGGCTGTCGTAGCGCCGTGGGCTTATGTTGGCTTCGACACGGTCCCGCAACTTGCAGAAGAATCAAATTTTTCACATAATAACGTAAAAATTATAATGGACACGTCGATTATAATCGGCGGTTTTGTTTATATCGCTTTGAATTTCATCGCCATATCTGCTATCCCTAATGTTTATCAAAACTGGGTCGGCTATGTCGGCGACATTGAAAATTTTGAAGGCGTTCATTCGATTTTGACATTCTCGACGGCTTACAAGACGATGGGCGAGCGCGGACTATTATTAATAAGTCTGTCAGCTCTTTGCGCAATGACGACCGGGATTTTATGTTTTTATGTCGCTACGAGCCGTTTGTTATATTCGATGGCGCGAGAAAAGTTGCTTCCGTCGTGGTTCGGAGTCTTAAATAAAAATAACGTCCCGGCTAACGCAGTTTTATTTTGTCTTCTGCTCTCGTCGCTTGCTCCATTTGTCGGCCGAAACGCTCTCGGCTGGACGGTCGATATGTCATCATTAGGCGGGGCTGTCGGCTTCGGTTATACTTCGCTGGCCGCGTATAAATATTCTCGTCAGGAAGATCGGACTGACATAACTATATTTGGTTTCCTGGGATTTATATTTTCGATAATGTTTGCGATTTTGCTACTCGTTCCTATAAAAGGGCTTAATAGTTCGCTCGCCACTCAATCATATGTGCTTCTGGTCTTCTGGGTCATATTGGGAGCAGTCTTTTTCTTATTGGAGAAACGAAAATCTAAATTTTAATTTTTTATTTCTAAATCTCTCCTCCGAAAAGTTCATGATTATATGGCAAGTGCTATCATGTAAAAAATTTTTTAAGGAGGAGAGTTTTTTTATGGCTGACGATAAAATTTTTTATATAACCACGCCTATATATTACGTCAATGACATTCCACACATCGGACATGCTTACACTACGATTGCCTGCGACGTTGCAGCACGATATAAAAGAATGAAGGGTTACGACGTTCATTTTTTAACAGGCACGGACGAGCACGGACAAAAAATTCAGACCGCCGCCGAAGGTAAAGGCATAACGCCGCAGCAACTTGTCGATAAAATTCATTTGAACTTCAAAAATTTATGGGAAGTCTTGAACATCAGCAACGATGATTTCATTCGCACAACAGAGCCGCGACATATTAAAGTCGTTCAAGCTATGTTCAAAAAATTAATTGACCAAGGCGACATTTATAAAGGCACTTACTCCGGCTACTACTGCGTGCCTTGCGAGACTTACGTCCCTGAAAACGCCATGGGCCCGAACAAAACTTGCCCAGACTGCGGACGGCCTTTAACGATAATGGAAGAAGAAAGTTATTTTTTAAAAGCTTCAAAGTATGTTCCAGAGTTAATAAAATTTTATGAAGAACATGTGAAAGCCGTCATGCCAAAAATCCGTTACAACGAAATCATGAGCTTCTTAAAAGGCGGCGTCAAAGACCAATCCGTCTCGCGCACAAGTCTTAAATGGGGGATACCTGTCCCGGGTGATGAGAAACACGTTATATATGTTTGGTTCGACGCGCTGATTAATTACGCTGCAGCGGTCGGCTATCTTGATGACCCTGAACAGTTCGCGCACTACTGGCCACACGTTCGCCACATGGTCGGCAAAGACATTATAAGATTTCACTGCGTCATTTGGCCTTTGATGTTAATCGCGCTTGGAATTAATTTGCCCGTAGAAGTCGTCGCTCACGGTTGGTGGACTTACAACGGCGAAAAAATGAGCAAAACTCGTGGCAATGTTGTTGACCCTTTCAAAATGGTCAAAGATTATGGCCTCGATCCTTTCAGATACTTTTTGCTTCGTGAAGTCCCGTTCGGAAATGACGGAGATTTTTCTGAACTCGCTCTAGTCGGACGAATTAACAGCGACTTAGCTAACGATTTAGGAAATTTATTAAACCGCACGCTTCAAATGATTAAGAGCTACCGCGGCGGAGTTGTGCCTGAATGCGTCGATGCCGACTCCGAATTAAGCTCAATGGCTGCGAACGTCCTTGAACGCGTTGACGAGGCTATGAATAATTTTGCGTTCGATGAAGCTTTAAAAATAATTTGGGAGTTCATCAGCCGCGCTAATAAGTTCATCGACGAGACCGCGCCTTGGAAACTCGCGAAGGACGAAGCTCAAGCAGAAAGATTAAATTTCGTCTTGTTGAATTTGTATGAAGCGTTGAGATTTTCGGCTCTTTTAATTGCGCCGACGATGCCAGACACCGCAAAAAAAATTCGTGCTCAGCTTGGCCTCGATGAAAACGAAAAACTTTCTTACGAAAATTTCAAGTGGGGCGAAGGCGCAGGCACTGCTATTCAGAAGGCCGAAGTTTTGTTCCCGCGAATTGATATTAACGAATGGAAAAAATTACAGGAGGAGAAAAAGAAAATGGAAGAAATTAAACCCGAAGCACCCGCAATCGAACACGAAGCCGAAATTTCAATCGACGACTTTAAAACCGTAGAAATGAGAGTTGCAAAAATTATCAACGTCGAAGAAATCCCGCGCTCAAAAAAACTTTACAAACTCGAAGTCGATTTAGGCTACGAGAAGCGAACTGTGTGTTCAGGGATAAAGGCGTTCTTCACGCCCGAAGAGTTAACCGAAAAAAATATTATTCTCGTTACGAATTTAAAGCCCGTGAAATTATGCGGCGTTGAAAGCAACGGAATGATTTTGTGTGCAAGTGTCAAGAAAGACGGCGTTTCCGAACAATTAACACTCCTTACGCCCGAAAAAGATATTCCGCTCGGAAGCAGAGTAAGCTAAATGAAAAAACTATCCTCAAGAAAGGAAATTGATTTCCTTAATTCAGAGATTGCCGACTGGGTAGAGCAAGACATAATTACGCAAGAACAATCTGAAAAAATTTTGTCGCTCTACGAAGTCCGAACTCGAAATTTGCGAATGATTTTATTCATCGCCGGAGGAATTTTATTGGGGCTTGGTGCAGTGAGTTTCATCGCAGCTCATTGGCACGAGCTCCCCAAAATTTTCCGTGTCTGTGTAATCGCGGCATCGTGGCTCGCGTCATTGGCGGCTTATTCTTTTTTCGGAATGTCTAAGACGAAGGCGGGCCGCGCGTTTTATTTGTTGGCAAGCGTGATTTTTGGTTCAGGGATTTTTTTAATAACGCGAATGTACAACATAAAACTAGAATGGACGACTATAACAGGCTGGTGGATAGTTCAAATTTTAATTTCGGGCTTTGCTGCTCGCGACACATGGCAAATTTATTTAGCACAAGTTTTGTCATTCGTTTATTTGAATGCTATCGAAGCGATAAATATTTTTGCGCTTGAGTTCACAAATTTGTCGCGAATTTCAATTCTTGAATTTTTTGCGCCGTGGAACGCCTTCGTTTTAATAATTGCATTATGGTGCGCGTGGCAGCTTGTCAATGATCGTGTGATTTTTAGCGTGAACATGTTGTTGACGTTGTTATTAATGGCTTCGCGAATGAGTTTATGCTTCGGCGGAACATGGACATTAATAATTTTAGTCATCACGGGCGGAGCGTTGTCTTTAATGTCTCCGTGGCATGACTCGCAAATTTTCGGATTATTAATGACGGGACTTTTCGGACTTTTATTAACGTGGCCGGAATTTTGGCATGGCGCATTTTTTTCAGATGAAAAAGATTTTTGGGCAGTCTTGACGGCGATATTAGTTGCGCTAACGATGCTCTTGAATATTTATCGCGGGAATGTCGCGCCGGGAATAATTTTTTGTACGCTATTGGCCTCAAGATATTTCTTTGATCATCTCTTCGGCTACATGCCTAAGGCTTGGGGCTTCACGTTAATTGGTGTCGCTCTGTTAATAACGGCCGCTTTCTTCGGACGAATTAAAAAATTTTGGGAAGAAAATCATGGGAAATTACCTGATTAAAAATGCGACAATCTTAAATCGAAATTTTGAATTTCAGCGCGGCGATTTGAAAATTTCAAACGGAATTTTTGTAAACGAAACTCCTGACGACGCAGAAATTATCGACGCTGAGAATTTTTTTGCAGTCCCCGGCCTCGTCGATATTCATTTTCATGGCTGCGCGGGTCATGATTTTTGCGAAGGCACTCACGAGGCTTTCAAAGCAATTCGCGATTATGAGAATTCCGTCGGAGTTACGACAATTTGCCCGGCTACTATGACATTACCGGAAGAAAAATTAATTTCGGTCATGAACGCCGCAAAAAATTTTCCCGGTCTCGCTGGAATTTATCTCGAAGGGCCGTTTATCTCAAAAAACAAACTCGGCGCTCAAAATCCTGATTACGTTGCCGCACCCGACATAGAAATTTTCAAACGTCTTCAACGCGCTTCAGGAAATTTAATTAAAATTGCCGCAATCGCTCCCGAAGTCGAAGGAGCTTTTGAATTTATCGACGCCGCAAAAAAAAATTCTCGTTTGACAATCGCGCACACGACTTGCAACTACGAAACGGCTAAGCGCGCTTTTGAATCCGGCGTTGCGCAACTTACTCACACTTTTAACGCAATGCCCGGCCTTCATCATCGTGAACCCGGGCCAATAATCGCAGCTGCTGAAAATGAAAGTGTCAACGTCGAAATAATTTGCGACGGCGTCCACGTTCACCCCGCTGTCGTTCGGAACACGTTGAAAATTTTTGGTGCCGATCGCGTCATCTTCATAAGTGATTCAATGGAAGCTACAGGAATGAAAGACGGCGAATACGAATTAGGCGGTTTGAAAGTCATAAAGCACGGCAATCGTGCTACACTCGGAGACGAAAAAACAATCGCCGGTAGCGTCACGAATCTTTTTGACTGCGTCCGCGTCGCTGTGAAAGAAATGAGAATACCGCTCGAAGTCGCAATTAAGTGCGCGTCGTTAAATCCTGCAAGAGCTATCGGCGTTGATAAATCCGTCGGAAGCATTTCCCCCGGCAAAAAAGCGAATTTAATTTTGCTGAACAAAAATTTGAATCTTGTGCAAGTTAATAAAGCCGACTAACTCATGATAAAAGTCGCGAGTGTTCGTCGGCAATTTAATAAAAAACTTTTCAAAATTTGTAGAAAAAATTATGTAACTTATGATAAAATTTCTAAGAAAACTTCAGGAGTGAAATTAAATAAAATGTTGTCATTGACGGTGATACTTCCGACATATAACGCTATAACATATATAGAAGAAATGCTTGATAGTTTGAGATTGCAGACACGTCGGCCTGATGAAGTGCGAATTTTCGATGACTGTTCAACTGATGATACTGTGAAAACTATAGAAAAGTATATAGCTCGTTATGATTTACATAATTGGTTGATGTATAGAAACGAAAAAAACAAAGGCTGGATTAAAAATTTTATTGACGCAGCACACTCAGTAAATGATTCTGATGTAATATTGTTTGCAGACCAAGATGACATATGGCATCATTCTAAGTTGGAAATTGTAGAAGAAATTATGACAAATCACCCTGAAATAAGTGTACTGGCACATGGAAGAAAGAATTTCAAAGATAGAGAATTAGATTTGTCTAAAGTCGTAAATATTCCCCCAATACAATTTAATGATAAAAAACTCATGAAATATAAATTGCATGGATGTTCATTTAGAACATATGGCTATCCTGGCTGTGTGCTTGCTGTGAGAAGAAATTTTGCCGAAAAAGTTTTTAATTACTGGTTTGAAAGTTGCGCATATGATTTATTTTATTGTGCGGCTTCTGCGATTTTGGGAGGATTATGGATATATGACGATGAATTAGTATATCAAAGAGTTCATAGTAGTAATACAACTGCCAGAGGGGGTGATTCTCACAATTTTGCTTATCAATTTTCCACTTTAAATGATGAAAAAAAATTATTAGATATGCTGTACAGATTAACAATAAATGAGAAAAGTACCATGCTTGAAAATATATCGCGTGCAAAAGAATTTTCAATCGTACGACAAAATTGGTATATGGATAAAAAATTTATAAGTGCGGTAAAACTTGCAGGATATTTAGATTGTTATCCTCATTTTCGCTCATACGTTCAAGACGTAATATTGGTATTAGCAGAAAAGTTAAAATTGGGAGGTCTGATTGAAAATGCTCAAAAGCTTTTCCGATAATGACGATTTGATTTCTGTGATCGTACCAGTGTACAATGCAGAAAAATTTATAAGGCGAACTGTTAATTTTATCACTGCACAAAGCTATAATAATCTCGAGATTATTCTTGTTAATGACGGCTCTACTGATAGCACAGGGAAAATATTGAAAGAGCTTGCGGAAAATGACACAAGAATAAAGGTTATTGAACAAGAAAATCGTGGTCAAGTTAGTGCAAGAAATGCCGGTATCTCTGCTTCGCAAGGAAAGTATGTAACATTCGTAGATCATGACGACGTAGTAAGCAAAGATTCTATAAAAATACTTTATTATGCAATGAAAACATCAAATGCCGATATAGTTCAATGTGAGTATCAAACAATTAAACAAAATGAAATGAATCATTGGAGTATAATTCATGATAAAATCAGTGATACTGATGTCTTTGTGAAAGAAGTATATTGGAATAAAGATACTGTAGATTTTTTTTCATTACTAGGAAATTCAGTTTGGGATAAACTTTTTAGACGAGATATTATTGGCGAGTGTCGCTTTGATGAAGATGTTTACATAAATGAAGACAAATTATTTTTGGCCAAATTAGCGATAAAAATTTCAAAAATTGCTTATGTTAATGTGGTACTTTACGGATATGTTGCATATGTGAATTCAGGAATACATGGAATAATAACAAGTAAGCGTGCAACGCGCATAATGGCAAACGAACGAATTGTTAAAGAATTTGTTAAGCACGGACTAACACCATCTATTGAACCTGCCAAGAAGGGAATTTTAGACGCTATTGTGTCTGTATATGAAGAATCCGTTATTTATCACAAAACAGATACTAGGTTCTTTGTTTATGCTATTAAGAAGGCGAAAAAATATTTGCCTTATGTGTGGCATGGAAAATTTTCAATAGCTTATAAATTAGCATTTTCATTCATGGCAATATTTCCATATTTATTCTCAAAATTATTTATATGCTTTATGCGATTAGTGCGTCCCAAGATATTGAGAAATGTTTTTTATGTAAATCCAATAACTATGAGATTTATTTTAGATGAATAAAAATTTAATATCCCTAACCTACTATAGGAGCGTGGTATTTTGTCAGAATTTAATAATGCAGTTTTGTTAATTACAGGTGGAACTGGATCATTTGGTTCAACCGTCCTTAAACATTTTTTGCCTACGGATATAGGCGAAATCAGAATTTTTTCGCGAGACGAAAAGAAGCAAGATGACATGCGGCACGAGTTGCAAGCAAAATTTCCAGCTTACGCGCGCAAAGTAAAATTTCATATTGGTGATGTTCGCGATTTTCGTTCAGTTACTGACGCTATGCCAGGTGTTGACTGCGTTTGGCACGCTGCGGCACTGAAACAAGTTCCATCATGTGAATTTTTCCCAATGCAAGCTGTAAAAACTAATATTGAGGGTACAGATAACGTACTTCATGCGGCCATAGACGCAGGTGTCAAGCGCGTTGTCTGTCTTAGCACGGATAAAGCGGCGTATCCAATTAATGCAATGGGAATTTCAAAAGCTATGATGGAACATGTAATTTTTGCTAATGCCCGAATAGCGGCGGAACGTGGCGAAACTGTAATTTGTTGTACGCGTTACGGCAATGTAATGTGTAGCCGAGGCTCGGTGGTACCTTTATTTATCGACCAAATTAAAACCGGACAACCGATTACAATTACTAATCCCAATATGACACGGTTTCTAATGAATTTAGATGAAGCTGTTGACTTAGTAAAATTTGCGTTTGTTCACGCTAATCCTGGCGATTTATTTATTCAAAAGTCAGTAGCAAGCACAATCGGCAATCTTGCAAAAGGTATCCAAAAACTTTTTGGTGATACAGGTATAAAAATTATTGGAACGCGGCACGGTGAAAAGTTGTATGAAACTCTCATGACCCGAGAAGAGCGTTTGCGCAGTGAAGACATGGGCGATTATTTCAGAGTTGCCGCAGATAATCGCGACTTAAATTACGACAAATTTTTTGTCGAAGGCAAAGTGGAAACCGAAGCTGAGGAAAGTTATACCAGTCATAACACAAAGCTACTTGATGTTGATGAAGTCGCAGAGAAAATACTCACAACTGATTATGTTAAAGAAGCGTTAAAAAATTGGAGCGTCAAAAATGAATAATTGGAAAAATAACGGTAAAATAAAATTATTAATCGTTGTTGGAACGCGCCCAGAAATAATCCGGCTTTCTGCTGTGATAAAAAAGTGTCGAAAATATTTTGATACAATTTTAGCTCACACTGGACAAAATTATGATTACAATCTCAACGGCGTTTTTTTCAAAGACTTGGAGCTTGATGCGCCTGATGTTTACATGAACGTTGTAGGCGACAATCTCGGCCAAACGATGGGGAATATAATTGCAAAGAGCTATGAACTAATGACACAAATAAAGCCTGATGCAATTTTGGTACTTGGTGATACTAATAGCTGTCTGTCTGCTATAAGTGCTAAACGCCTTCATATACCGATTTTCCATATGGAAGCTGGCAACAGATGTAAAGATGAATGTTTACCAGAAGAAACTAACCGACGCATAGTAGATATAATTTCAGATGTAAATTTAGCTTACAGCGAACATGCGCGAAGATATTTAGCTGAATGCGGACTACCTAAGGAACGAACTTATGTAACAGGGAGCCCTATGGCCGAAGTCTTACATGCTAATCTCACAAAAATACAATCAAGCGATATTCATAAAAAATTAGGACTTGAAAAACAAAAATATATTCTTCTTTCGGCTCACCGTGAGGAAAATATCGACACAGAAAAAAATTTTTTGAGTCTCTTTAATGCAATTAATAAAATGGCGACAAAATATGATATGCCTGTTTTATATTCCTGCCACCCTCGAAGCCGTAAGCGTTTAGGAAGTTCAAATTTCAAATTGGATAGCCGAGTTATACAACATGAGCCGCTTGGCTTTCATGATTATAACTGTTTGCAAATTAACGCGTTCGCAGTTGTAAGCGACTCCGGGACATTGCCTGAAGAAAGCTCGTTTTTTACTTCGATTGGCTGCCCCTTCCCTGCTGTTTGTATTCGTACAAGCACAGAACGCCCTGAAGCATTGGATAAGGGGTGTTTTGTATTATCTGGTATCGATGAAAGCGGTTTGCTTCAAGCCGTTGATGTAGCTGTAGCAATGCTCAAGAACGGTGATAACGGCGTGCCTGTGCCTGATTACATTGATGAAAATGTTTCTGACAAAGTCGTAAAAATTATCCAATCTTACGTTGGAATTGTAAATAAACTAGTATGGCGAAAAGATAGTTAGGAGATTAATTAAATGAATGTCCTTGTAACTGGTGCAAAAGGTTTTGTCGGCAAAAATCTTGTTGAAAATCTAAAATGTTTGCGAGATGGCAAAAATAGGACAAGACCCAAAATACAAATTGATAAAATTTTTGAATATGATATAGCTTCAACGTCTGAAGAACTTGAAAATTATTGTGCTCATGCTGATTTCGTTTTTCATCTCGCAGGTGTAAACAGACCTAAAGACCCAGCGGAATTTCAAAAAGGTAATTTTGGTTTTACATCTACGCTTCTTGAGACTCTAAAACGTCATCAAAATAAAGCTCCCGTCATGATTTCTTCTTCAGTGCAAGCAACGTTATCGGGGCGTTTTGGTGATTCAGAATACGGACGAAGCAAACTTGCAGGCGAAGAATTAATGTTTAATTACGGCGTTGAAACAGGCGCGCAAGTTTACGTTTATCGTTTCCCTAATCTCGTTGGCAAATGGGTTCGGCCTAATTATAATTCTGCTGTCGGAACTTTTTGCAACAACATTGCAAATGATTTACCAGTTGTAATTAATGACCCTAATGTGGAATTGGAAATGCTCTTTATTGGTGATTTACTCGAAGAGCTCTACGACTGCATTGAAGACCGCCCGCATCGTTGTGAATATGACGGCGTTACACCAATTCCCAAAATTGACGGACGATACTGTTACTCGCCTGTTACTCACAAAGCCACGCTTTCGGAAATTGTAAATTTGTTAAAAGTCTTTCACGACCAGCCGCAAACTTTGATTATGCCTACAATACCCGAAGGGAGTTTTGAAAAAAAACTTTACAGCATGTATCTTTCTTACTTACCAAAAGACAAAGCTGTATTTAATCTTAAAACTAGTTTTGATTCGCGCGGAAGTTTCACGGAATTAATTAAAACTCTTGACCACGGCCAAGTTTCTATAAACATCTCGAAGCCTGGTGCAACTAAAGGACAACACTGGCATAATTCAAAATGGGAAATTTTCTGGGTAGTCGCCGGGCACGGTCTAATTCAGCAACGCAAGATAGGAACTGAAGAAATTTTAGATTTTGAGGTCAGCGGCGATAATATCCAAGCTGTTCAGATGTTGCCGGGATACACTCACAACATTATAAATTTGTCTGATACAGAAAATCTTGTAACCGTGATGTGGGCAAATGAAATTTTTGACAGCAACCGCCCAGACACTTTCAGAGAAGAAGTATAGTCGTGTCCGGGCAAAATTTTCATTTTCATTGAAGCAAACTTAAAACTGACTGCGGAAGCTGATTAGCCTGCGCTAACATTGAAGTTCCGGACTGATTCAGAATTTGAAGTTTCACAAGCTCCATCATCATTTGCGACATATCCGCGTCACGGATTCGGCTTTCGGCGGCGGTCAAGTTCGTGCTCGTGGTCGTGAGATTTTCCATAGTGTGTTCAAGGGCGTTTTGATAAGCTCCGATTTTTGCGCGCTGCGAAGCAAGTTTTGTTATAGCGCTGTCTAACGTGCTTATCGCTCGTAAAGCGTTTTCGCGCGTCAGGACATTGACGGAACTAACGCCAAGAGCGTCGCATGAAGAATCGCCAAGCTGAACGATAAAATCTTCGCCCTCGTTTGCGCCAACTTGAAAAACGGTGCTTGCGTCTTTAAGATGAACGACGGCCGAGTAAGTCTCATCGTGCGAGATTATATAGCGGCGCGTCGCTTCGTCCCATGAGGCTTTAAGGCCGGCCATAGGATCGACTTCGATATCGACATTAGGCGCGATTAAATTTTTAAAATTCGGCGAAGTTGATTTCACGTTCGTAACCGGGATACCTGAATGAGCGTCAAACACCGATGCCGTATAACGAGTTTCTTGAGATTTTTGGATAGCGTTTAGTCCAAGAGCGTTCAATAAATCTTCGTCGCCCGAAAAAGAAATTTCGCCCGCTTTGCCGGGAATTGCCGAACGAATTATGAAAGTCCCTTCGACAGCTTCGTCGCCGGCGTTCGTATTCTCACCTTCGCGGACATAGCTGACAAAATTATTTTGATTTACATAATTAATTTGGCCTAAATCGTTGGCGATCGCATTGTTTAGTTTCAAGCGAAGGTCTTCGACAGTATCAGTCGCGTATAAAGTTATGCTTGTCGATTTGCCGTTGCCTTGATTAATCGTGATTTTTTGCGGCGAGTCGAGCATGAAAACGCCCTGCGAGTTCCAAAACTTATTAAGATCCCGAAGATGAACATCTTGCTTAGGGATCTGACCAATATAAGCTGCCTCGAAGCTTGCATAACTGCCCCATTCTTCAATCTCGTGATCGTCATCGGTCGTCAAGATTATGTCGCTGTTATAAACGTGTCCATCTTTAGCATCGATATAGAACTGTCGCATATGAACGTTTTTATTCATGATGGCCGTAGAGTCAAGGCTGAATTTTGTTTCAAAATTATTTCTGAAGCCGATAGCGTTTAATAACTCGCGGTCGCCTGAAATTTGAATGTGTGAATCTTCGTCAAGCTGCGTCGTGAACGTAACCATTTTTTCGCCGTCGTCGTTATCATCATGAAACGAAACGCTAGTAGAACCGCCAGTGGCTGCTGAAATTTTTTCTTGCAATGTCTTCAGCGTGTCGTTCGGGCCGATAGTGATTTCTTTGTCTACTCCGTCTTGAGTTATTGTGATCGTCTGTTCAGCGGCGGACGAGTCCGGGAAAATATTTTCAAATTGTTCAAACTGATAGAGAGGCAAACCCGACATCAAAGCGTTTTCAAGCGCTTCTTGTCCGATTTTCTGACCTAACTCGCTGCTAAGATCACTGCCCCAAGTAGCGCTAGTCTGATCAAATTTTAAACCGTCCGTATTGTCTGAGAGTTCATCAAGATCACTCATTGATCGCGCGGCAGAGTAACCCGATGAAGGTCTGATGATGGAACAAGATACATCAGCATTATTAAGAGCATTAATAGCATCTTGCTTTGTTACGCCATTATTCATTTCCTGATAAGTATCTGTAACGAGTACTATAAACGTGGGGTCGCCACCTGCTGAAATTCCGTAAGCGCTTATGGCGTCTTGAATGGCTTTGTAGTGATCTTCCGAACCGCTGCTCGGTGTTATATCGTTTAAGGCGTTTTTAATTTCGTCGAGATCTTTTGACCAGTCCGCGCCGTTCATTGTATGCTTTCTTACTTCGTGAGGATTAACATTATATGAAGAGTCGTACCATGCAGAATACGACGCGACACCGACTTTTACATCGTCAGCACCATTTTTAACTATGGTATCTACGAAATCAATGACATTATCTCGCACTGTATCAATCATCGTTTGCATAGAGCCGGAGTCGTCAATCAAAAATAAAACTCGCGCCGGGACTGTAAGATGTTCTTTAGGTTTGAAATCGTTCGTCTTGTAGACTTCTTGCGATTCGTGAACGGTGTTATCGTTTTTTATATTCACGGTCCTGTTTGCATCTTCGACTCCCTCAGCGACTGTGAGATTATAAACAAACTTGTCGCCCACGTTGAAATTTTCTGTCGCGCCGTTCTGAAGTTGAAGTTCAAAAGCTCCATCAGCTTCATTGGGGTCAGTGCCGGCCGTGCCGACTTTTAAAAGCTCGCTTAGGTCGGTCTGTTGTCCTTCTTTAAGGGAAATATTATCGACAGTTACGACTTCGTTTGTGCCGTCAGTGTGAAGTAGTTGAGCCGTGGCCCGGACGGTGATTCCGTTTTTGTCATCGTCAGCTTCGGTTACTTCAAACAAAATGCTAGCGTTGCTTAATAAATAACTGTTTCGTACTTTTGATTTCAAGGATTCGTCAAGTTCATTGAGTTTTATTCCGTATGAACCTGTAACGAAGGCGTGAGCTTCGTTTGGTGGTTCGCCGTCAACGTTGTAATAGCCGGGCGGCAAGTCATCGACAGTAACATTATTGACTCCTGAAGCCGTATTAATCGCTCTGTCCATGATTACGTTTTTGTGTTTTATGAACATCGGCGAAGATTTTTGAACTTGCGCTTGGCCTCCGTCAGCCTCGACTTTAATTCTGTAGTTGCCTTCCGCGCTGATTTTTTGCCCGAACTGGTCGGTGTACGTCAATCCGCCGTTAATCGTAGCTTTGAGATTTTTATCGCTGCTCGTCCAAATTGCCCCGGAGCTTCCGTCTAAAATTCTCTTCTTGTTAAATTGCGTCGTGTTTGCAATTCGATTAATTTGGTCTTTGAGTTCGTCGATTTCAAGTTGGATATATTGGCGGTCGTTTGAAGTCAAAGTGTCGTTTGAGGCCTGCACAGCAAGCTCGCGCATTCGCTGTAACATCGAATTAGCTTCACCGAGAGCGCCTTCAGCTGTTTGTAAAAAAGAGATTCCGTCTTGAGAATTTCGTAGTGCGGTATCGAGGCCGGAAATTTGCGCACGTATTTTCTCACTTATCGCGAAGCCCGCGGCGTCATCAGAAGCCGAATTAATTCGCAAGCCCGTCGAAAGAGCGTTGATAGTTTTTTGTAACTGATTGTTGGTTTGGTCGAGGGATTTATAAGCTGTAAGTGCCGGGAAATTAGTTGTTACCCTCATGATTGTTCACCCCGTAGCATCAAATAAGTACAACCGTTACGTCGGAGTGATACCCCCCCCAAATTGTCGTTCGTCCATGAAAAAATCCTCCTGAAAATAATTTTTTATATTATCGGAGGATTTTATAAAAGACTTAAAAAGCCGCACCTGATTGAGCACGGCTTAAAAAATTTTATTTCACAGCTTCGGCGATTGCTTCGGCGACTTCCTGCGGCTTTGCTTGTCCTTTAGTTTCTTTCATGACGAGCCCCTGAAGGAATTTTAATTTTTTGCCCTTCTTGTCTTTGCCGGATTTAATTTCTTCGAGAACGTCCGGGTTTGCTTTAATCACAGCTGCGATAATGTCATTCAAAGCATTGCCAGCGACTCCGCCTTCGGTTATACCAAGTTTTGCGACAGCTTCATCAATTCCGCAGGCATTAGCGAACATGTAATCAAAAACTTCTTTGCCTTGCGTCGTTGAAATTTTTCCTTCATCGACACGCGACACTAACGCCGCTAAAACTTCCGGCTTAATTTTGAAGTCTTTAATTTTAAGCTGATTCTCATTGAGGACGCGCAAAACTTCCGTTCTGACCCAGTGCGACGCTCGAACAGGATTAGCGCCGGCGGCGACACAAGCCTCAAAGTAAGCTGCTAAATTTTTATCGTCCGTGATGACATCGGCGACTTCACGCGGGATTGCCCATTCGCTGACATAACGATTTGCTTTAACGTCCGGCATCTCTGGCATTTTGGCGCGCATTTTGTCGATCCATTCCTGCGTTATGTAAAGTGGCGGCAAGTCCGGCTCAACGATGAACTTTCTGTAATTCTCTTTGACTCTTGACGGTGAAGTAATTCCTTTTGCGTCGTTCCAGTGGCGAGTCTCTTGGATCACGTCTTCGCCATTGAGCATTAATTTTTTCTGACGCTTGATTTCAAATTCGATTGCGCGCTCAAGGGCTTTGAATGAGTTCATGTTCTTGACCTCGACTTTATGACCCCAGCGGCCATCCGAACACTTCATTGAAACGTTAGCATCAAATCTCATCATGCCTTTTTCAAGTTCGACGTCTGAAGCTCCCGAATAAATCACGCGTCTTCTTAAATTCATGACATATTCGACGGCCTCACTTGCTGACGCTACATCAGGCTCTGAAACTATTTCGGCCAAAGGAGTTCCGCAACGGTTGTAATCTACGTAAGAAGTGTCCGCGCCTTCAAGTCTTCCGTCTGAAGCACTATGATGAAGGCTGCCGACGTCTTCTTCTAAATGAAGATGATGAACGCGAATTTTTTTCAAATTTCCGTTTGCGTCATGAACTTCGATATAGCCCGATGTCGTTATCGGCAAGTCGCACTGGCTAACCTGATGACCTTTCGGCAAGTCTGGATAAAAATACGACTTTCTGAAAAATAACGACTTAGGACGAATGCCGCAGTTAAGTGCGAACCCTGCAAGCATTCCTTGTTCAACGACTTTGTGATTTAAGCGCGGCAATGAGCCAGGCAAGCCCATACACACGGGGCAAATATTCGTATTCGCGGGCGCGTCCGTGTCTGTTGAACATGAGCAGAATAATTTTGAATCAGATTTTAATCTAATGTGAATTTCGATTCCGATGACGGGCGTAAAAGTTAATTCAGCCATGATTATTCAGCACCTCCATTGGCGATTTTGGGCGAGCCTGTATGACGTTCGATTATGACACCGGCGTTTAATAATTCTGCGTCGCTCCAACGCGGGCCGATTAACTGAAGTCCGACGGGCAATTTATCCGCGTACCCCGTGAAGAATGAAAGTCCCGGAAGTCCCGCCAAGTTCACAGGCAGCGTATAAAGATCAGCTTCGTAGCCTTTCATTTCGTCATCATCGACTTCGCCGATTTTCGGCTGCATTGAAGGCGTCGCCGGTTGCAAAATGAAATCTGTTTCACCGAACGCGCGCGAAAATTCTTGTGCGATTAACGTTCTGACTTTCGTAGCGGCGACGTAATATTCTTCACAGCGCGTAGGCTCCGTTAAACACGTTCCGGCGATAATTCTCGATTTCACTTCCGCGCCGAAACCGTCAGAACGAACTCGCTCAAACATTTCTTTAATCCCGGCTGCGTCTTTGACAGTGTAACCAAATCTGACGCCGTCGTAACGTTCAAGATTCGTGTGAGCTTCGCTCATTGCCAAAGCGTAATAACAAGCTACAGCGTAACGCGCCACAACCGGCAGCGACACTTCTGTAATAATCGCGCCTTCGTCTTCGAGAATTTTTTTAATTTTGTTCATTGCGTCGGCGATCGGAGCGTCAAGAGTAAAATCTTGAAATTCTTTCACGAGAGCAATTTTCTTGCCTTTAATGCTCGGGTTTTCGTTGTGAGTGAAGTCGTGAGCTTTCTCTCTGAAGCAGCTTGAGTCCATCGGGTCATAATTGCCGATGACTGACATCACTAATTGTAAATCTTGAATCGTTCTTGCAAACGGGCCAATTTGGTCGAGCGACGAGCCGTAAGAAATTAATCCGTAGCGACTGACCATGCCGTAAGTAGGCTTTAATCCATAAACGCCACAATATGATGCCGGTTGACGAATCGAGCCTCCTGTGTCGCTTCCAAGTGAGAATGGAACGTAGCCCGCACTGACCGCTGCCGCGCTTCCGCCTGAACTTCCGCCGGGGACTCTTGAAATATCATTAGGGTTAGCTGTCGGCCCGAAGGCGGAATTTCCGCAAGTGTTGCCCATCGCGAATTCGTCCATGTTGACTTTACCCATTAAAATCGCTCCGGCTTCGCGCAAATATTTCCAAGCTGTAGCGTCATAAGGCGGTCGCCAGTCGCCAAGAATTTTGCTTGCCGCTGTAGTTCTGATTCCTTTTGTGCAGAGATTGTCTTTCAAGACCGTAGGCACGCCCGCAAAAATTCCCGTCGGATTTGAAGCAAGCTGCGATTTAGCAAAATCTTCGGTGCGAGTTATGAACGCGTGAATTTTATCTTCGCATGAATCAATTCTTTTTTTGCAAGACTCGAAGAGCTCTTCGGGAGAAAATTTTTTAGCTTTAAGGCCCTCGATAGCGTCATGTAAATTTAATTCGTAGAGTTCCATTTCAATTTAATCCTCCATGATTCGCGGCACTTTGAAGTATGAGCCATCTACGTGTGCGCTTTCGTGCAAAATTGCTTCGGTGTCTTTGAAAGCTACTACAGTATCATCACGCAGAGGGCATTCAAGTGCTTCGGCGAAGCTGAAAGGCTCGACATCTTTTAAGTCAAGTTCTTTGAATCTGTCGAGCATGTCGAGAAAGTTATTTATATATCGCACGGCCCCGGCAAGTTCTTGTTCGTTTAAGACCAAGCGAGACTCTAAAGCGATACTGTTTACTTCTTCGCTTGTAAGTTTCAAGTTTATAAACGCTCCTTTTGAATTTTTTATTTTTTTCGTGGATATTATAGCAAGATAGTTTTTGATAAGAATAACAAAAAACTGCCCGAAAGCAGTTATTTATATTGAAATGGACTAATCCAAAAATTATATTCTGGTGGAATGTGAGGGACTCGAACCCACGACCCGCTGATTAAGAGTCAGCTGCTCTACCAACTGAGCTAACAATCCGTTTTTTAATTTTGCATACTTGGCGCGCCCTGCAGGATTCGAACCCGCGGCCTACAGATCCGAAGTCTGTCGCTCTATCCAACTGAGCTAAGAGCGCTAATTCTGCATTTGGGGTGAGTGAAGGGACTTGAACCCTCAACCGCCGGAACCACAATCCGAAGCTCTAACCAATTGCGCTACACTCACCATTTTACACACTTGGCGCGCCCTGCAGGATTCGAACCCGCGGCCTACGGCTTAGAAGGCCGTT
>JAFSUP010000092.1 GCA_017445205.1 Synergistaceae bacterium | reverse complement strand
TTTCGCAAGGCTCTTTTTGGAAATGAGACAACACATACGGCACACTAATTTTTGAAATTAACTCAAGCATTTTTGTATCGAGCTCAAAGCCGCTGATGTCGTTTATGATGTCGGCTCCTTCCTCAACGGCCGCGCGCGCTGTTTCAGATTTATAAGTATCGACAGAAATTACAACTTTTGGAAATTCACGACGCAAAATTTTTAAAGCTGGAACTAGTCGCGAGAGTTCTTCATTTAACTCAACAGGCTCGAAGCCCGGGCGGGTGGATTCTGCGCCAATATCCAAAATTTCTGCGCCTTGCTCTAAAAATTTTTGGGCAGTTGATAAAACGTCATTCTCTTTTACGCGGCTTGCCTCATGAAAAGAATCGGGCGTTAGATTTATGATTGCCATTAATTTTGTATCATTATCCAATTTTAATTTTTCACCGACGCTCCAACTTGTAACAAAAAAATTTGCGAATGCTCGCGAAAGTTCTTCACGCAACTGCTTTAAGCCCCAACAGTCCATAGATTTTAATTTTTCAATGAGGCTTTTTAATTGCGAAGGTGTACCCATGAGGAGGACATTGCTGAAATCCGTTTTGCCGTCGATAACGTGCTTAGTAACAACGGTGTCGCCGCCTCGCGCTAATAATTCCTGCTTCAAAAACGCAGCCGCCCTGTAGTCAACATGTTCGCCATAAAAATGTAAGACATTGGATTTTTGAGAAAGATAAGCGAAAGCTCGCGGGTCTGTTTGAATCTTGTTACAGATGTCGAGAAGATCAGAATAATTTTTTATGTTTACAGGGTAAATCAAAATACAATTCTCCTTTATTTAAGAGTGAGGAGTTAGGTTTGAGATTTACTTTTGTTTTCTGTCCGATGTAGTTACGACAAATCTTTGTATGCATATGAAGAGCAAAAGTAAAAGTCCGGTCGCAATTTTGCCCCACCATGATAGCAAATTGCCGTTGAAAGTAATTAGTGCAGGTATAACGGACTTCAAAAGAACACCGAACAAGGTTCCCGCCATATAGCCAACGCCGCCTGTCAACAACGTACCACCAATTACAGCGCATGTTATAACTTCGAGTTCACCGCCCTGAAGCGAGAGATTCCAACCGCTCTTAACGTAGAGAGCGTAAGAGATTCCAGCGAGAACGGAGCATAAGCCATTGAAGCCATATACTAAAATTTTTGTGCGTCCGACCGGAAGTCCCATTAAGGCCGCGGATTGTTCATTGCCGCCTATAGCGTAGATGTTTCGTCCGAAGCGGGTTCGTTGCAGGATAAACGCGCCTATGATTATCATTACTAAAAACAAAATTACATTGAAATTTATAAATGCTATTGGTTTAATTTTTATCCAACGTCCGTCAGCGTATTTCATTAAATAAATTTTCCAGCCGGCGAGCGCATCTATCATCGGGTGATGAATGTCAATCGATTCGCGGCTTATCAATGAACACACACCACGCGCTAAAAACATTCCCGTCAAAGTTGTAATGAACGCAGGAACATTTAGATAATGAATCACCCAACCCATGAGAAGACCGAGTCCGACGCCCATAACTAACGCTGCAGCGATACAAGTTAGAGGGTGAAGATTAAGAACCGAAGTTCCGTAAGCTATAAACATGCCGGTTAAGGAGGCAACAGCACCTACGGAAAGATCTATGCCGCCGGTTATTAATACCATTGTCATGCCTACGGCCGAAATTCCAAAGTAAGCATTATCAATAAATAAATTTACAAACGTTCTGACTGTGAGAAAACCCTTGTCGCCATAAAGAATGCCGCCAAGAGCATAGATTATAAAAAATATTCCAATGGTCGCATATACCATTATGTATTTTGGATTTGTGAGGCGTGTAAATAAATTTTGCTTGTTGCTCATGCTCTTGCACCTCCCTGACGCAGCGCCGCACGTTTGGCAAAATATTTTCGCACCGGTTCGGATTGCAACACTATAACAACAGCTATAATCAGCGCTTTGAATGCCATCGTAGCTTCTGCAACGATACCAAAATAATATACAAAAGTTACAATCGTGCGAATGATTAAAGACCCAACGACGGTGCCCGCGAGGCTGAATTTTCCGCCGGACATGTTCGTGCCGCCTATGACTACAGCTAGGATTGCGTCCATTTCAAAATTTAATCCAGCATTATTCGAGTCGTTGGACATTATGCGGCTTGAGTAAATTAGCCCCGCAATTCCAGATAACAAGCCTGTAATCATAAATACAATTAATATGACATTAGCGGCCTTTATACCAGAGAGTTTGCTAGCACTAGGATTGACGCCAACAGATTCAACGAATGCGCCGAAAGCAGTTTTTCGTGTGAAAATTGCAACCGCTAAAACTACAACGATCGTAATAATAATCGGCATCGGCAAATATAAGAAACTCCCCTGTCCAATTATCCTAAATGGCGAATAACCAGTTGTAAATTGTTTACCGTCCGTTAAAATTTGAGCCACTCCGCGCCCGCATACCATTAAAATTAAAGTTGCTATTATCGGCTGAATACCGCCCTTAGCGACAAGAAAACCATTGAATAAGCCCATTAAAGCACATACAACAAGTGGAACTCCTAACACCAAAATATAAGGATAAACTGTATAATCTCCAGGTGTTGTATAAGTGAGGACGTCCCAGCGGAGAAATTTCAACGCAATGGCTCCGGCCACTGCAACAAGCGCACCGACAGAAAGATCCGTGCCGCCTAACGCAATTACTAAAGTCATTCCCATTGAGATTATTGTAATTTCGGCGGAGCGATTAACGATGTCAATCAAGCTCCCGTATAGCATTCCAGTTGACGGCTGATAACTAATACTAAAAAAGTCCGGGCGGATTACAAAACACACTAACAAAATTAAAAGTTCTGCGATAACTGCCCACGTAACTTTAGACTGCATAAGGCTCGAAAAGTCATATCTTCTTTCTGACATACTACGCAGCTCCTTCCGCAATTATTTTCAAAATGTCTTGTTGTGTACAAATCTCGCCTTTGACTTCTGTAACCTTTGCGCGGTCTCTCATAATCACGATTCTGTTTGAACATCTTATGATTTCATCAAATTCAGAGCTTATGAAGATTACAGAGACTCCTTCGCCGCACATTTCGAGCATAAGCCGCTGAATTTCAGCTTTTGCGCCAATATCTATGCCGCGAGTCGGTTCATCTAAAATCAAAACTTTGGGGCTCGCCGCCATCCAACGCGCTAAAATAACTTTCTGTTGATTGCCGCCTGAGAGTTCACCAGCTTTTTTTTCACAATCTGGCGTAGCTATACCCAACATTTTTATATACTTGTTTGCAAGTTCTGTTTGTTCTTGGCGCGTCATTGGTTTCATAAAGCCTTTGCGTGATTGTACAGCAAGCATTATGTTTTCACGAATCGAGAGATCGCCTATGATTCCGTCGCGTTTTCGGTCTTCGGGACAAAATGCAATGTCGGCTTTAATTGCATCAAACGGTTGACGCAAAATTATTTTTTCACCGTCGATATAAATATCTCCTTTTACCGTCCGTGTGGCTCCGAAAAGCATTTCTGCCGTCTCTGTCCTCCCGCTTCCAAGCAGTCCCGCAAATCCAACTAACTCGCCTTTTTTAACATTAATGGAGATGTCATTAATTTTTGAAGCGTCGCCTATGTGTTCAGCTTTGAGCATATAATCAGCGTCAGGAGCGACTTCAGCACGCTTAAGACTGAAGATGACGTCCATGTCTTTGCCTACCATTTTGGTAACAAGTTCAAATTTTGTAAGCTCATCGATGTTGTATGTTCCAACTAAATGGCCGTTTCGTAGTATTGTCATTCGGTCCGACACTGCGTAGATTTGATCAAGGAAGTGAGTGATGAAGATTATTCCCATGCCTGCGGCTTTTAGTTCGTGCATTACACTAAATAAAAGTTGTACTTCGTTCTCATCAAGTGAGCTTGTCGGCTCGTCCAAAATCAAGATTTTTGCTTGAATATCAACGGCTCGCGCGATTGAAGTCATTTGTTGAATAGCGGTTGAATAGTAAGATAACGGCCTTGTAACATCAATGTCAAGATGAAAACGCGACATCAGCTCCGAAGCACGTTTATTAATTTCGTTCCAATTAATTTGTCCGTGCTTCATAGGCTGACGCCCAACAAAAATATTTTCAGCGACACTAAGATTAGGACACAAATTAATTTCTTGAAACACAGCCGAGATTCCAAGCTCGATAGCGTTGCCGGGGTCAGTCGGTGCAATTTCTTTGCCGTCAAGCAAAATTTTCCCCGCGTCCATTTTATTAACGCCAGTGAGGCATTTTATTAAAGTGGATTTTCCCGCGCCGTTCTCGCCAAGCAGCGAATGAATTTCACCAGCTCTTAATGAAAAGTCCACGCCGTCCAGGGCTTTAACGCCTGGAAATTGAATCGTGATACCCTTCATTTCTAGGATATTTTTATCCAAAATCGTTTTCTCTCCTTTCTCTTAAAAAAGCCGCGACCGCAGTTCGGGTGGGTGGGAGAACAAGGGAGCGGCTACAAAAAACAAGAGCCGAAGATTTCTCCTCTGCTCCTGTTTTTTAAGTAGGAACGAGGCTTTTACTTCCTACTTCCTACCTCATACTTCCTAATTGTTTTTAGTATCTTCTCTGTGAGATTACATCAGCGGCTTTGATTGATTTCACTGTGCCTAAATCAATTCCGCCGTCCATGTCGAACACGCCTTCTTCAGGGTGAACGACTGTTTTGTCAAATTTTTCGCCGCGTTCAAGAGCTTCGATTGTAGGAACAACAAACGCGCCATAAAGCGGTGTGCATTCGATTGTAGCGTTCATTTCGCCGGCTACGATTGCGTCAAAAGCTGCTTTAACAGAGTCGCAACCTACGATGATAATATCTTTGCCGGGGACTTTGCCCGCTGCTTTGATTGCGTCGATAGCACCGAGCGCCATGTCGTCATTCTGGGCGATTAACACGTCGATTTTGTCGATTGACTTCAGCCAGCTCTCCATGACTGCCTGACCTTCAGCACGCGTGAAGTTTCCTGACTGCTGTCCTACTAATTTAAGATGAGGATATTCTTTCAGCGCTGCCAAGTTGCCTTCGGTGCGTCCGGTCTGTGCGCTTGCTCCGGTCGTGCCTTCCATGATTACGATGTTGACGTCTTCATCGCCGCGGCCCGCAGCTTTGAGATATTCGCCTGCCCAAGCGACTTGTCTGCGACCTTCTTCAACGAAATCGCCGCCGAATGCTGCAACATAGTCGATTTTGTCAGCGCAGTCGGGAAGACGGTCAATCAATAACAACGGAATTTCAGCTTCGTTGACTTCTTTAAGAACTTCGTCCCAACCTGTTGAGACTACGCCGGTGAAGAGGATATAATCAACGTCCTGTGTGATGAAGTTGCGGAGTGCCTTAATCTGATTTTCCTGCTTCTGCTGTCCGTCGTCGTAAACGAGTTTCCAACCCGCGTGATTTTCGATTGCTGAGCGAAGATCATCGGTGTTAGCTGTGCGCCAGTCTGACTCCTGACCAATCTGTGAGAACGCGATTACAACGTCTTTTGCGCTTGCCGCGGAAACGCAAACAACCATAACAAGAGCGACCATGAGGAACAATACTTTTTTCATAAAAAATTCCCTCCGTTCGGGACAATTAGCCCGTATAAAATTTTGTTGAAAAATAAATGAGATATGAAAATCTTACAGCAAAAAATCATAAATTACAAACAAAAATTTTTTCGCAAACGTCATTTTTCATTCGCGAATGTTTTTGTAAAGATATTGGCTTTTATCTTCGTGCTTGAAATAATGATAAAAAATTTTTCTAAGGAGGAGTTAGCTTGATTGTTTCAAAGTTTGGCGGAAGTATCATGGCCGACGCACAAGGAGTAAAAAGGGCGATCGAAATCGTGAAATCTGATCCCGAGCGTCGCTACGTCATTGCTTCTGCGCCGGGTCAGACTTATAACAACACCGGGATAACAGACTTACTCTTTATGAGCCATGCAAGTTTCAACAGCCGCGAAGATTATGACGAAATGCTAGAGAAAATCTCGAAGCGTTTCAAAAAAATCATTGACATTCTTGAAATAAATTTCGATTTAGAAGCAGAAATCACAAACTTAAAAAAAGATTTATTTCTAGGTCAAAGCCCGGACTATATCGGCAGTCGCGGTGAATATATAATGGGAAAAATTCTTGCCGCATCTTTAGAGTGGGACTTTGTTGACGCCTCCGAAATAATTTTCTTTAACAACGACGGAACTTTGAACGAAGCCAAAACGTTTGTCGCTGTTTTCTCTAAACTCAGAACGCTTGAACATGCGGTGATACCCGGATTTTATGGTTCAATGCCTGACGGTAGCGTCAAAACGTTTTCACGAGGCGATGGTGATTCATCAGGAGCGATAGTTGCGCGTGCTCTCAAAGCGGACATGTTCGAGAAGTGGAGCGAGACAACAAAAATTTTCAGCGCTGACCCTGCTGTAGTCCTTAATCCCGAACTAATTAAAAATATTACATACGATGAAGCAGTTGAGTTAAATTACATTGGTATTCACATTGTAAGAGACAGCGTGATTTTCATGTTGCGAGAAGAAAAAATCCCGATGAAAATTTGCAGCTTGACAGATAATAACGGAATGTTAATAAGTGCAAAACTGCCTGAAAAAATTTCTCGTAGCGTAGCTGCTTGTATCGCAGGACGCAGAAACTTCAACGTTATTCACATAGAGAAGTATGGACTAAATAAATTCTATGGCTTCGGTGAAAAATTGTTTGGACTTTTTGCAAAGTATCATGTAGCTTGCGAACATTGCCTTTCAGGAATATACAAAATGTCTATTGTCGTAAAAACTCCAATGTTTGACTTAAGACGTAATGAAATTCTTAGAGACATAGAGCGCGTTATTGACCCTGATTCAATTATGGTCGAGAAAAATTTATCACTAATTGCTATAGTTGGTCATGGAATGGGTACGCTAAAAGGAATGTTTGAAAAAGTTTTCGCAGCTCTTTCAAATGCTGGCGTAAAAGTGCGAATGATAGATCAAGGCTCTGACGCCCTGAATATAATTCTTGGAGTTTACGATGAAGATTATGACAGCGCGGTCAAAGCCTTATACACGGAAATGATTTTGAAAGGATAGGTTAGAATTTTTATGAAACGTTTAATTTCAGTCGTGGCAATAATTTTTGTGTTTGCTGTTCCTGCGTTTGCTTTGAGCGATGCAGAATATTTAAGAATGAAGAAAAATCCTGACTTCGCAGCGGCCGACAAAGAATTGACAAACGCTTACAACCAAGCAAAGAAATCTATGAGCAAAGAAGAGTTCGCCGAATTTAAAGATGATCAACGCGAATGGATCGCAAGAGATCGTGATGTTCGTGCGCAAGCTTTCATGGAAGACGGTTATTCAAGAGTTGAAGCATATACTATGGCGACGCTTGAGAGAGCTGAAGGTATTCGCGCAAGACTTTCGGTGATTATGTTGGGACTAATCGACGTGCGGGACATTGACGACGCTTATTTTGACAACGGAAAAGATTCATACTTGTATTTATCTTTATATGATTATTCGGGAATGGCTTTTGAGGTATCTTTCAGCGGTCAAGGCGATAAAATAGAACTCACCGGCGTTTATGACTATGATAACAAAATCTTAGAAGCCAGCGACGGAGATTTGAAAGCAACGTTAAAATTTCTTGATGAAGATACTGTAAGAGTGAAAGTCAACAGCCCTTTCAAACGAGCTTTCAGTGTTAATCCGGAAGGAACTTATAAAAGGCATTACGGAAAATAAATTCAAAACGAATATGCAAAAAGAAGAATACTCAATAGTTAAGCAATACGCAGACAGCTCGAAAAATTTGACAACGAATTTATGTCGAATAATATAGGCTCTGGCAATTAAAGAACATGAGAGCGAATTCCGTTAACCCCCCAAATTAAAATTTTTCTATAAGCTGGCTTGGGCACTCTAATAACCGACATGATACTATAAGTCATTATGATTGACATTAAAAATTTGAATTTATCATTCGGCGAAAAAGTCATATTTAAAAATTTGAATCTTAGAATTACTGACAGTGCACGCCTCGGCATAGTCGGCCCTAATGGCGCTGGCAAAACTACTTTGCTTCGCGTCCTGATGAATGAAACAGAACACGACGGCGGCAGCATAGAGCGTTCAAAAAATTTATCTCTCGGTTATCTTCCGCAGGATTTGATTGAACTTGAGCCAGTGCCGCTTATGCAGTATCTTAAGGACAAAGCCGGAATCGCTGCTATAGAGAAAAAATTGCGCGACGTTGAAGAAAAATTATCCGCAACTCAAGAAAATCATGACGAATTATTAAACGAGCATTCGCGTTTAGAACGACGCTTTGAAAATTCTGGCGGCTTTGCTTTTGAATCGATGGCTATGAAAATTCTTCACGGTCTTGGATTCAAACGAAACGACGAAATTAAAAATTGTCGCGACTTCTCTGGCGGTTGGAAAATGAGAATCGCTATGGCCGCATTGTTGTTATCATCGCCAGACGTCTTATTATTAGATGAACCGACGAATCATCTTGACACAGAAAGTATGGAATGGCTCGAAGGTTGGCTCCGAACTCATCTCGGCGCGGTTGTGACTGTGTCGCATGACCAAAGATTTTTGGAAAATACTGTCAATAGCATCGCAGAACTTGAACACGGAATTATAAATTTTTATCCGTTCGGCTATGATGAGTATGTCGAAGTCAAAGCGCAAAATCAAGAATTGCTCGAAAAAGCTTACGCTCGTCAACAAACTGAAATTCACAAAATCGAATCTTTTATTACGCGATTTAGATACAAGGCTACGAAGGCCGCGCAAGTTCAAAGCCGCGTAAAACAACTTGAAAAAATTGAACGCATAGAACTTGCTGCCGGCTCCAAGACCGTGAAAATAAAAATCCCTGAAGCACCGCCAAGCGGTTGGGAAGTTTTGAAAGTTTCTGAGCTTGCGAAAGTCTATGGAGATTTGAGAGTTTTTGAAAACGTCAGCTTCATTATAAATCGCGGCGAACGAGTTGCGCTCGTCGGAGTCAATGGCGCGGGAAAGTCTACATTATTAAGACTTCTAAGTATGAACGAAGCTCCCACGGCCGGAAATATAAAACTCGGTCATAATGTCAAGTTCGCGTATTACTCACAAGAAAGCGCGATGAATATAAATTACTCCAACACCGTTTGGGAAGAAGCTCGCTCTGTTTCTTCTAAATTAAATGACGTCGAACGAAGAAATTTATTGGGCGCGTTTTTATTTTCTGGCGACGAGATTTATAAATCGGCTGCGATTTTATCCGGCGGCGAAAAAGCCCGGCTCGCTCTTTATAAATTGATGCTCGAAGAAACAAATTTTTTGATTCTTGACGAACCGACTAACCATTTAGACCACGACACACGCGAGATAGTTGAACGAGCTTTGATGAAGTATCAAGGGACTTTGTTAATTGTTTCTCACGATAGACATTTTCTTGACGCTCTGGCCGAACGAGTTTTAGAAATTCGCGACGGCGTTTTATATGACTACCCGGGAAATTATTCGTGGTTTTTGGATAAACGCGAAGAAAATCTTAATGCCGCGTCAGAATCTTCTAATTCAAAATTGCGCCCTGAAATTCGTGAACGTAAAAACAAAATCGAAAATTCCAACAAGCAAGAGATAAAAGAAATTAAAAAATTAATTTCACAATGTGAGAAAAAAATTTCTGATTCAGAAGCGCAACTTAATGAAATCGATTCGGCTTTGTGTGACCCCGCTACGCTATCGGACTCAACGAAAATTAAAAATCTTATGATTGAACGCGGCAATCTCGATAAAGAAATTCAAGATTTATATTCACAGTGGGAAATTTTGGGTGAAAAACTTGAATCACTCAATTAATTTTTTTGAACGACTTTCAGAAATCATCAATCAAAAACAAGACGCACGCGTCTCAAAATTAATTTTAGGTTGGCACGCAAGTTTTATTTCAGCGTCTGACGGACGCGCCGGAGTTGGTTTTGTCCCAGACTCACGGGTCGAACCGCATACGGCCCGCGCCATTCACACGGAAGAATTATTGAACGCGTCATTGAAAAAATTAGCAGCGCTTTATGTTTCGCCATTTCCACAAGAATTTGCCGCAGCTAGTGCAGCGTGTTCGGCTTTAGTTCCGTTTGATAGCTCTGGTGGAGGCTTGCCGCTTGATGCCGTGATGACGTGCGCAAGGTCTGACAAAGTCGCAGTGCTTGGTTATGAACGCGATTTGCTGCCGTTTATGAGTGATTGGGGTTGGCGGTTCGCAATTTTCGATGACCGTTTCGCGGGGCGTCAAAATTGTTTCCCGCAAGATGAATTTTCGCGCGGAGTTCGTGAAGCGGAATGGGTTTGGCTTTCTCCAGAGGCAATTCGCGACCGTTGGTTGTTATCTACTCAAAACATTTTGCGCGAAAAAAAAGGCTGTTTTATTCAAGGGCCGGGCCTCCCTGCTACACCAGAAATTTTTTTTGAAGTCGGTGTTAATCATCTTGTCGTCCCGACGTTGACGGGCGATAAATCCGAAATCGAAGCTCACGTTTCGGCCGGAGGGAGCGCGTGGCTATGCAGGGGATTAGATTGGAAAGTTTTTTAATTTCATGTTGGGCTCATAAAACACGTGCATAACTGAATTTATGTGCTATAATATCACCGTCGTGAGGCAAGAGGGGCTTCACGAAAAATCAAAAACTAAAACGAGCAGTAAATTTAAGAAGGAGGAATTTAAAATGGCAGCAGTAGTTAATAAGGACGTATGTGTAGGTTGTGAATCATGTGTAGGGGCTTGCCCTGTTTCAGCAATTTCCGTGAACGACGGCAAAGCAGGAGTTGATGCGGGAGCTTGTGTAGATTGTGGCAGCTGCGTTTCGACTTGCCCGGTAAGCGCGATTTCACAATAAGAATTTTTTAATTTAATTTCAGAATTTTCCACTGACAGGGTATACTTAAAGCCCTGTCAGTTTTTTTATATTTTTATTTAGGAGATTTGAACCGTGAAATTTACTTTGCCTCCAGACACTCCCGAAGGTCAGCGCGATGCTATACAAGCAAATGACAAAATCATAACCGTAGGTGCCGGTGCCGGAACCGGAAAAACTTGGGTACTCACAAGTCGCTATATAAGGCTCTTAGAAGAAAATAAAATTATTCCTGCCGACATTCTAACTTTGACTTTCACTGAAGCAGCCGCTGCAGAAATGAAAACCAGAATTATCGCACGAATTAATTCAGAACTTTCAAATTTTGATGAGGAACGAAAACGCGAAATTTCTGACGGACTTTCAGACACTTGGATATCGACTATTCACGCCTTCGCTGGCAGAATTATTCGTGAGTCTGGCCTGTCGCTCGACATTGACCCTACAGCAGATGTAATCACAGCGCAGCAGGAGCAAGAATTTTGGGAAGGGATCAAGAACGCGGCCGCCTTTGCAAATTTGCGCGAGCTAGCTCGAACTTACGGCGACAGAGTTTTAAGAGAGAACGCGGAATTTCTCGATCAAGATTCTTATTTCACTCACGCCGTTAATAGATGGAACGCAACGAGATTGAGCGACTTCGCGCGAGTTACAGCAGAGCTTCACTCTTCATCGGGTCATACGTGGGAACAAATGTTAGCGTGGTCAGAAAACGACATTAATGATCTCTTAATTGAAAGAACTCGCCCGGCCGTTGAAGTAATTTTAGCTGACGAATGGCGCGAAGTCTGGAAAATTTTTGAAGAGATTTCGCTGCCTCAAGCTAAAAATCCTGAAGGCCCCGGCGGAAGATTAAATAAATTATTAAATTGGCAAAAATCAAACTCGATTTTAGATATAGAAGCTCTAAAAAATTTTTATCAAGTTATCGTCATTGATGAAGATAAAAAAATCACTGCCAACAAATACGAACCGTTCGCGACGCTTAAACAGATTTTAGGAATGACTTTAGGAAATTGGCGCGAATCTCGTCCAGACTTAATAAAAGAAATTTCTCGCAACTTCGATAAAGAAATTGCCCCGGAAGAATTGCAAATGAGAAAGACGTTATTAAAATTCTGCGCCGTATCTTGGGGAATGTGGGACTTAATGAAACGTCGCCGCGGCCTCTTGTCGTTCACGGACATGATTTTATATGCTAGGAGCGCTATCGATAACGACCCTTCACGAAGAAAATTTACTCACGTTCTCGTCGATGAGTTTCAAGACACTGACCCGCTGCAATTTCAAATGATTGAAGCCTTAATCAAAAATTCTGAAGCCAGTTTGTTTGCCGTGGGCGACCCTAAGCAATCTATTTATAAATTTCGTCATGCCGATCCGTCTTTGTTCGCCGAAACTATCAAAAAGGCCGACAAACGCGTAAATCTCAACGTCAGTTTCAGAACCCGAAAATCTCTTTTAGACAAAATAAATAAAATTTTTTCTTCATTGTGGCTCGACGGCCTTGGAAAATCCGACGTAATGCGCGAACTTAAATATGAAAGTATTGACGCTGCTCTCAAAGATGGCGGACGTGATGATGGCTCCATGCCCGACTTCAAAGTGATTTTAGTCGAAAATCAAGAAACTTTAGATGACGCTCGAAAACTTTTAGCCGAAAATCTCGCTGCCGAAATTTTTAATTGGGTCAACGAAGGCCGGACGGTCTGGGATAAAGCGCAAGAAATTATCAGGCCCGTGAAATTTTCAGATTTTTCGATTTTGTTGCGCTCCCGCAGTGTGTATTCTCAAATTGAAGACGCCTTTGAAAAATTTAATATCCCGTTAATTCGCGACCGAAGCGAAGATTTTTTCACGCGCGGCGAAATTGGTGACGTCGTTTGCTTGTTGCGCGCTGCTGCTGATGTCAATGATTCGTTTGCTGTGGCCGGCTGGCTGATGTCGCCGTTTGCAGAAATTCTCGAAGAGGACGCCTTGAAAGTCCTGACGCTTATGTCAAAAGAAAAAAAACTAATCGACTTAATAAAAGAAAATTTCCCGGATTCTTATTCGCGTCTCGAATATCTCGCTATCATTGGTGAAAACGAAGGCCCTGCCGGTGTACTTTCGATTTTTGATAAAGACCGTCGTTGGCTGTCGTGTTATCGTGAACAAGACCGCCTGCGAGTGTTGAGAAATTTCCGGCTGGCGTTGTCAATGTCGCGAGCGTTTCAGCAGTCCGGGACTTCTAGCCTGACGGCTTGCGCGGAATGGTTGACGCGTGCGGTGAAGAGTTCAATAAAATTTGAGGAGCCAAAATGGCATGATGAGAATGAAAATGCCGTGAGGCTTGGGACAGTGCATTCATCGAAAGGGCTTGAGTATCCTGTCGCAATAATTTTTGACACTCAAAAAAATAAAAGAATCGATAACAGACCCTTGCGCCCGTCGCGTGATTTAGGGATTGTGTTTTCAGACCTGCCAGACGAAATTAAAAAAGATGAAACTAGATTGCAGTGTTCAAAATGGGAAACTCTTTTAGCGGACGAGGGCGACTTAGAAGAGGAGACGAGATTATTTTATGTTGCTGCCACTCGTGCACAAGATAGTTTAATTTTTTGCGGCCTAGTTGATAAAAATCAAGAGCCGTATAAAAATTCATGGACGGATTTTTTATTGAAAAATCTAGACGAGAAATTAAAAAATAAAATTAATTTCGCCGAATATGTTGAAATTCCAGAAATTCAAAATCAAAATTCTGAAAATGAAAATCCTTGGGCGCCCGTTGAGATTATAAAAACGAAAAATTCTTTGCGGCAATTTTCAGCAAGTGCGTTCTCTTTGTTTGAGTGGTGCCCGTTCGCGTGGCGAAGACGTTATCGCCAAGGACGAACTCTATCATGGGAACTCGGCGAACGTGAACAAAATTTTGAAACTGATGAAAATTTTATCGGCGGTGCAGACTTAGGAACGCTTACGCACTGGATATTAGCGCGTTGGCCACGAAACGAAAATTTTGAAGCCGAGCTTGAATATTATCTTAATGACCGCGAAATGATTACACGAATCCCGGCGCAGCTTCGAAAAATTTGGCGAAGTCCGAAAACGAAATCAACTCTTCGAGAATGGCTCGGGCGTTTCGCCACGTCTGCTCTTGGCCTCACGTTAAGAACTCGTGAAGACGTTCAGCGCGAAAAAAAATTTAATCTTCGGCTCGACTCTCACACAGCGCTTGCAGGAGCCATTGACGCAATTTACGAAAATAATTTGATTGACTACAAAATAACCGCGATCGACAATGCGCCGTCGGGACTTTATGAATCACAGTTGGACTTTTACGCGCTTGTCGCTCACGAGCTAACCGGCCATGAGGAAATTAAAACTACAACAGCGTTTTTGCGTGAAGGAATTTTTAAGGAGCGAGTTTGCAAAAATTTTGATGAAATTAAATCGCGGGTGCTAACAGCTGCTGAAAATTGCGCGTCAGGAATTTTAAAACCAAAATTAGAGCATTGCGCAGCGTGTCCATTTAAGAAAGGTTGTGCCTTTTGTTCAACTAGGAATTAGGAAGTAGGAGGTAGGAAGTAAAAATGCAAGAAAATCATTTTAAGACTGAACAACATAAAGAGCTTCACAAAGAACTTCATCGGGAATTTTATTTAACGTGTGAAAAATATTTTATCTTTGAACTTCTGACAATCGCCGCCGGAATGATGGGACTTTACACTTATAATCTTCGTGGCGGAGTCTTCAGCAACGCTCAAACCGGCAATATTGTAAAAATGGCAATGGCAATCGGCAGTGGCGAGATAAAAGAAGGCTTTTATTATTTTATCCCGTTCACAGCGTATATATTAGGCACGATTATTTCTGAAATTTTGCCGGAGAAAGTCCGACATTCTCATTTTATTCGCTGGGATACTCTGCTGGTCGGAATCGAAATAATCACGCTTTTCATTTTGGGATTCGTTCCGCTGACGTGGCCGGACCAAATCGCACAGATAGTAATAAGTTTTCTTTGTTCGATGCAATTTAACACGTTCAGGCAGGCCGAAGGCATTCCAATGGCTACGACGTTCATAACCAATCACGTTCGACAAATCGGAATCAGCTTAGCGCGGATAATTCGACATCATGAACAAGAAGCCGAAGCACGAAAAAAAGCTACGAAGCACGCAAGAATAATTTTAGCGTTCTTTATAGGTGGAACATTTATGACGTTCGCTTGTAATTACTTCGGCGAAAAAAGTATTTGGCTCGCTATTGCGCCGCTAACGTTGTGTTTTATATTTTTGCTGCGTTCGGATCTGATTTACGAGAAGGCAATGTTAGATTTGAAACCACATGGGCATTAAAGGCAAGTAGGAGTTGGGAATTAGGAGGTAGAAAGTAAAGTTCTATTTCCTAATTTTTTTTAGAACACATCGTTTGAATCTGAATAAACTGGAATCTTGCAAAGCTCTTTGAAGCCAAAATTTTTATAAAACGGAAGTCCCATTGGTGTCGCTTGAAGAAGAATTTTTTTGCCGTTCGACAATTTACAAATTTCTTTCAACATCACGTTTGCTACTCCACGTCGGCGCATCTCCGGGACCGTCGCTAAATAATAAACTCCCGTCGAGTCAGGCTCATTGACTAACATAAAAGTGCCGTCGTAATTTTTGCCGGTCTTGTGAGCATGAAGAGAAAATTCCGGCGCATCATTAAAATTTCTCACGAGAGCAAAATAATTTTCTGGCACGTCGTCAACTCCTCCTCCGAAGCCGTGCCACGCAGTTCGCGCCCAATCATCAGGATTTATTTTTTGAGATTCTGGAATCGAATTTGATTTTTCTGGCTCGTAAATCATTCCCGTTAAACTCCCTGCGTAAAGTAGCCCGGCATCTTCAAGAAATTTTTCGCCGCCGTCATACAAAGGCCACATGAAAGAAATTTTTTCGTCTTTGAAAAATTTTATGACGCTCTCAACAATTGAGGAATCTTTCACGCGTTCAGGATAATAAACCCAGCTTTCAATATCGCAGCCCGTCGAAACACAGAAGCCGCCTTTGTCGCCAAGCGTGATACTCTTGCTGACGGACAAATTTTTTAATCGCGTTAAAAAAAATCCAAGTTCTTCCCACGTTATATTCACGTTAAAACACCTCCGGCAATCCGCATAATAAAACTAAATTTTTAATCTCCGGAACAAATTCGCCGTCTATTCTTTCGAGTTCGGAATTTTTGTAGCCCTTGGCCCGAATTTCATCAAGAGAATTTTTTAATTTTTTCAATTCCGCGCTTAGTTCGTCAGTCGTGGCACTTGCTCCCGATTGAAGTTCAAGAAGTTTCGCCTGCGCGTTTTCTTTGTCGGCGTTCAGTTCCAAATCTTCTTGAGTAAGCTCGCGCAACTTCGTTTGAAGTTCTCGACGTTCTTCCGGCGTCAGACATGCGGCGGCATAATCATCTTCGTTACGAAATCCCAAAGTCAATAATTTTTTGCCAAAATTAATTTCGTAGCGTTGAAGTTCTTCGCGGCCCTTGGCCATTTCTGTTTCTACACCGTGAATTTCAGTTAAAATTCTGTCGAGGTTCAAAGCGCGTTCGTTTTTAGTTTCGCGGCGTTCACTTAATCGAGTGCGAAGCGCTTCGACGTTTGAATTCATTCTTGCAATTTCATCATCAGGAACTTTTGACGCGAAAATTACAATACGCTGCTGTTGCACGCTATCTCGCTCGGCCTCTGTGGCTTTAACTCGGCTCTGTAGCTCATCACGCTTCACGCGCAAAGACTCTGCATTCTTTTTTAGCCTCGTCATTTTAGAATTTGCCGCTGAAAGTTCGTGTTCAAGGACATCGCTGCGATTTGCGTTGTCGGTCCATTCGTTCATTCGTTTTTCGAGAGCTTCGACGACTTGGCCGGGGTTCTTGTCGGGAACGGATTTATAACCGTAAGGCATAATCTGTGAAATTAATTCGCGTTTCAGAGTTGCGACGGTCTCTTCTTGAGTTTTGAACTCGCCTGCGATTTGTTCTTCGTGAGTTTTAGAATTTTGCAAACTGAACAGCGCTTCTTGATACGAATGAGAGGCAGCCTCGCGTTTCTCACGAATCGATTCTAATTCTTCGCTTGCTGTCTTCATGTCGGCTTCGGCGGCTTCAGCGGCTTCGGCGTTGTTGCGCGCAAGTTGGAGAGCGTCGCGGGCCTTCTGTCGCGCTTTGTCGATTTCTTCAAAAGGCGAAATTCCCTGACTGAAGCTCAAGCCTAGCACAGAAACGCGGGAAGCGATTTCGGCTTTAAGTTCGTTAATTTGAGTTTTTAATTCTGCTTCGTCATTCGACACGGAAGAAAATTCTTCGCCTAATTTCCCCACGCGGGCCTGACGCGCAGCAAGTTCGTCGTGAAGTTTATCGAGCGCTCTTTGAGTGTCGTAAAGCTGTCTGTGAATTTCTTCAGGGTCTGGAATGGCCGCGCCTGAAACATAAGGGTGAGAAATTGAGCCGCACAATGGGCAAGGCAAACCGTCTTGTAAAAGTTCACGGACCGCTTCAATATCTTGAATGCGTTTTAGAAGTTCCGAACGCTTTTCAAGTTTTGCGACTTCGGCTTGAAGTTCGTTAATCCGTCCTGACTGTTCGACATCTCGAATATTAAGATTACGGGTCTCTTGTTGGATTCGAGTTTTGATTTCCTGAAAATTTTTCACTCGTTCTTCAAGGTCGCGAACGGCCTGAAATTTTTTATAGAGTTCATCAAGGTCGGCAAGTCGTTGCGTATTTCTGTCGCAGATTTCGCGCCATTCAGCTATGGTCTTGCCCTTGAGAGAACTTTCATAAAACGATCGCGCCTTCACAAAAAATTTTTCATGAACGGCGAGGCTGTGCGTGGAGTCCGCAAGCGTCGTTGAGCGATCATTAAGGACAATTTGAGCCTGTTGACGTTGTTCGATTGCCTTATTCCACGAAGTTTTTAATTCGGCTCGTCGCGCTTCCGCCTTCTCGAACATTGAAAAACATTTTTGAATCCCAGCCAATCCCGTCTGTAATTTTTCATCAATCGAATGAAATTGCAAAAATTTTCTTGTCTCACGCATCGCGAGTTCTAATTTTTCAAGCTCGATTCGCTCTTTTTCGACGCGTTCTGCGCATTCTTTTCTCTGTCGTTCGGCCTCCATATATTCTTCGCGAGTTTGTTTAACAGCTTCCTGACGGTCTTTAATTTGTTCGTCAAGACCCTTAACCCGCTGCACGATATTTTGAAGTTGAGTTTGCGCGGCGAGTTTATCGCGATATTCGCCCTCAATGATATTCAAAGCTTCTTCCGCGTTTCGAAGGTCTGCGCGCGCGGTCGTCATTTCGTCACGAAGAGCGGCCTGACGAATTTTATTTTTCTCGCGCATTGCCCGAAGTTCTTTTATGACTTCGTAATCTTCACCAAGCTCAAGAGTTTTTCCGCCTCTCTCAAGTCGCTGTTTCGACGGCACAAAAAGAGCTGAGCGACGTTCCCAATCTGCGCGGCGTGCGTCAATATCCTTTAATAATTCGCGTTGATGAATTTCGGCGGCTTTTCGCGTCAAGAGATTTTTTAATTTTTCAAAGTCTTGTAATAATTCTTCGACCTGATTTTCAAGCGTCATTTTCGTTTTCGCTCCCTTCAAAAATTATTTTGCCATTTTCACTTTTAATTGTCATTTTTCTGCTCCATTGAAAAATAAAATTTGACGACTTCGCAATTAAATTCGCAAGTTTTTCGCAACGTTCGCGCGATAAAGTTTTCAGATTTAAATTTCGCCCGGCCTCACGAATTACTAAAGCTCTTTCTTCGTTCGTGAACGTGCGCAAAATTTTTCGACTTAAAACTAAATTTTGAAAATCTGAATCCCTGCAACGCTCTAATAATTCTCGGCTTCGTTCGTCTTCAGCCTGTCTTAATGCGCGCATGTCTTCGCCAAAATTTGCAAGGTGTTCAATGGCGGAAGAATTAATTTTGCTATTTATCAATGGAAGAATCTTCAATCGAATGAAATTTCGAGTGTATTCGGTTTCGTTGTTAGTGCTGTCGTCGCGCCAAGGAATTTTTCTGACTTTCAAAATCTCCCGCAAAAAATCGCGCCGAAGTCCTAAGAGCGGCCGAAAAAATTTTATTTCGTTATATTCTGTGCATTCGGTCATTCCGACGGCGCCACGAATCCCGGAGCCTCGCAAAATATTAAATAAAACAGTTTCGGCCAAGTCGTCGCGATTGTGTCCAAGAAAGCAAGTAGGAGTTAGAAAGTAGGAAGTAGGAAATTTTTGATGGATTATTTCGCAAATTGCCTCGCGTCTTAGACGACGGGCCGCGGCTTCTAGCGATTCACCTTTTAATTTTTGTTCAGGGACGTTAATTTTTTCTGCGGCAGCTTCGACTCCGAACTCTTGAGCGAGTTTCATCACAAAATTTTCATCTTCGTCGGCTTCGTGTCCTCTAATTCCGTGGTTGACATGAACGACAAAAATTTTTCCATCATAAAATTTATGAAAGAGCCACAGCAGCGCAACAGAATCGCCGCCGCCCGATACTGCGATAACGGCGCCCCTGTTATTTGCCGGGAACCAGCCTTGACGCTTGCCCGTGTCTTCAAAATATTTTTTTAGAACATAATCTGAAAGTTCAAAAGGGATTTCGGATTTATAAAATTTATCTGACATTGCCATAAAGCAGTCTGTAAATTTCTAAATTCGCTGAAACTCTTTGAACATAGCCGTTAGTTTCGTCGAATTTCACGGCCTCGATCCAGTGTGGCAAGTCTGCGCGTTCACCTACGGCTTTGAGCCATTTACGAGCGTTGCCGCTTCCAGCGTTGTACGCTGCCATGACGTATTCTTTTCTCGCGAAATTTTTGCCGAGCCAACCTAAGTGCGACGTTCCTAATTTAATATTGTCGCTTGCGTTGTATAAATCGTAATTTTTGAGCCCCGCGCGCTTGGCCTCTTCTTTAGCAGTAGCGGGCATAAGTTGCATCAATCCCGCCGCACCGACCCAACTCTTAGCGCTGACTTTGAACGCACTTTCCTGACGCATTATCGCCCAAACGAAATTATTTTCGACGCCGTACTGTTTGGCCGCAGCGTCAACGAGATTTTTATAAGGCCGCGGATAAAGCGCTTCTAAGTCCGAACGATAAAGCGTCGCACTAGAAGTCATTAAAGATTCAAGCCTGCGAGCTTCGGAGTAACTTTCTTCGAGCCCGAGCCATTGCGACAAAATCAAAGCTCGATATAATTCCCGCGCGGTTGCCTTCGGGCGTGAGAGCCTTAAGTAAGCGTGATTAATAAATCCCCATTCTTCGAGCTCCGAGGGCTTGAGATTCAAATTCGGGTTTGTTCCATTGAGAATTTTGGGATTCGGATTAATCAAAAGTCCGTAAATCGTGAGCGGATATTTATTTTTGAGAGTGTTAAGAGTGTTTTGCGCGGCTTGTTTTTGCCCAGCGAGTTGTTGCGCGTGAGCGAGCCAATATAAAATTCTTGCGCGTTTATAAAAAGTAACGTCCGGCGCGTCGGTCTGTCGAAATAATTTCACGGCCTCGGCAGCGTTACCGGCGTCGAGATTTCGCCAAGCTCTCGCCCATAAGACATTGAAAGAAAAATTTGTGCCGGGGAAAGATTTCAAAATTTGAGCTTCGTAAATATCTCTTGCTTGCGGATTGTCTTTGCCAGTGAGATTAACAAGAGCCTGAAGAGCGCGCGCCTGAACATTTCCGCGACGTTCTCGTGCAATTCTTTCAAGAACTCGCATAGTCTTTTCTTTCATGCCTTTGTCTTTAGCAAGATTGCCGAGACGAGTTACGGAGCTAGCTGCGTAAGAGTTGCCACTTATTGCGAGATTGCCCCACAAATTCAAAGCGTTATCGTTTTGTTTCAATCGCGAGTTCGCCCACGCTTTGTAATAAAGAGCCTTGCGTCCCGTCGCTGTGTTCAGATATTCGAGAGCCTTTTGATTTTCGCCCATAGTGTGATGATAAATTCCAAGCGCCGTTTTGATATTGTTGTTCATGTTTTTAACTTGCGATAACACCGCCGCGGCCTCTTTGTTGCTCCCTTGAAGTTCTAGCAGCTTCAAGGCATTTTCAACTTGATTGCTTGTGTTAAATTTTATCAAGCGCGTGAGTGTGTAAATTTTTCGTTCATCGGTGCCTGCGTTCGCCAACATTCGATTTAACGCTGAAAGAGAATTTTTTGAATCCTGATTTTTGTCATAAATTCGATATTGAGCGAGTGCGACATAATATTTCAGATCTGCCGGAGCGTTTTTATAGAGACTGTCCGCGAGCGTTAGAGCTTTTTTATCTTGATTAAGATTTTCGTAGCCGAGCAGCCGTGTCATATCAGCGTAAGGACGAACGGACGCCGGGAAATTTTTTGAATGAGTTTCGAGAAGTTCGACGGCTTCTTGCCATTTATTTTGAAATCTGTAAGCGTTGGCCATGAGCGAGTAGTCGTTTGCAGTTTTCTTTTTGAGCGAATTAAATTGTGTTTCCATCTCCGGCCAAGCGCGTCGCCAAAAAAGATTTTTCAAGCTCTCCGCACCATACGAACACGACGCGAAGATTAATAAAAACAAAATCGCGGGGAAAAATTTTTTGTGCATATAAAATTGAAGTCTCCTTAAAAAAAATTTTGAATATTATATAATGCGCTTTTTTAATTTTTCGCAGACTTCATAATTCAAATTGTAAAATTCTTCGCGTGTCATTTTGTCTTCAAAGAAAACTTTAAACATAGCGTCAACGTTGCAAAATAATGGCCGTGATTTATAAATTTTGCACAAATTTTTTTCCGCGTCTAAAAATCTGCATGCCCCCGATTCGTCAGCGAGACGCTCTAAAATTTTTACTTTGCCGACATTCTTGCAACATTGACCACAACAATCACACTTGAACATTTTGAAATCCTCCTCTGCCAGCTGGGCTCCTGCCGTGCGTGCTATAATGTAAAAATCCAAAATCAATTTTAACTTAACAGAGGTGCAAACGTGTTTGACTTTTTAAAAATTCCCAAGGGAGCAAAGGAGAAAGTAAGAAGTTTTTAACTTCTCACTCCTCACGCCTAACTCCTAATTTTAATAATTCCGCCTTTGCGTTCGTTGCGCGTGTCGTGCATGTTGCGAAGACTGAACCATTGATACTCGGCATACGTAACGGTCATAACTTTAATATCGTTTTCAGTTTCTTCATAGCCCGCCAAATTAAACCAATGCCACTGAAAATCATCGAGTTTAATATCGTGGTGCATTAGCATTAAGAATGGCACCGGAAAATTTCTGTCAATTTGATTTACAATAGCAGCAGCGAAAGTTTCATAATCGACATTTCCAGAAATTCCTTCTAGGGTCAAAACTTCATTTTTAATTTCTTTCATGTAATCATAGAAGCCGCAAATATAAGTTTCAAGATAATCAATTCCATGATAACGCGGGGTCAAAAACGGTTTCATGATCGAAGCAAATTTTATAAAATCTATGCGCGATAAATTTCCAGCGTCGAACGGGTAAAGCGTCCTAAATTTTTCGTTTTGAAGTCGAGATAAAAAAATGCAAATGTCGCACGCCGTTACAGCGGCACAGCCTCCCATGTTCATATCCCATTCGGGTAACCATTCCTGATTGCCGCCGGGCGTCCCATCGATTTTGAAATAATCTAAAATTTTTTTGCGCAACAAATTTTTTCACACAGCTTTCAACAAAATTTTTTTGAGCAATATATTATAAGGCTGAAAAAATTTCTATCACACGAAGGAGAGTGTCAGCTTGAAATTCATGCAAGCTGTGTTGATACATGCGTTTTGAGGATCGTTACGACGAAAAAACTTTTGATGAATGCGAAAAATTTTTGGCCGAAGATCTTTACGGACTTGTGAATGATAAAGTGAACGTTACAGTCGAGCCGGGCGACGTTGTTTTAGATTGCGGCAGTTGGATCGGCGACTTTGCCGCTTATGCCTCTGTAAAAGTTCGCTCTGGGGGGTATTGTTTACGCGTTTGAACCCTCAAAAGAAAATTTCAAATATCTCGAACAGACCGCGAAATTAAATGGTTACATCGTTCCTATTCAAAAAGGAATTTCAGATAAAACTTCAGTAGCTTCATTAAATCTTAATCCCGACAACAACAGCGGTGCTTCACTTAGAAATTATTTTGAAACTACATCAAAAGAACAAGTCGAAACAATCAGCATAGATGATTTTGTCCGCGAACATAATTTGCCTCGCGTCGATTTCATAAAAGCTGACATCGAAGGCTTCGAGCGTCATATGCTTGCAGGCGCGCAAGAGACTTTGAAAAATTTTGCTCCGAAGTTGGCGCTTTGCACTTATCATTTGCCCGACGACCCCGAAGTAATGGCCTCGCTGATTAAAAAGGCGAATCCAAGATATAACATCGTGCAAAAGAAAATGAAACTCTTCGCTTCAGTTCCGAAATAAAAAACTTTTTTGTGCTACAATAACGCAATCTAAAATTTAAGAAAGGAATTTTTCAAAATGGCGGATATAGTGGGACTTACTTGTACCCAGTGCAAAAGACGTAATTACACAACGACAGTAAACAAAAAAAAGCAGCAGAAGAAACTCGAACTCAAAAAATATTGTAAGTGGTGCAACGCTTCTGTGCTTCATAAAGAGTCAAAATAAAATTTTAGAGTTGCCAAAGACTGAAACTTGTTGTAAAATTTAGCTCGTAGTTTTCACGCAGGTCCGTGGCTCAATTGGCAGAGCACTGGTCTCCAAAACCGGGGGCTGTAGGTTCGAGTCCTACCGGGCCTGCCATTTTTTTGGCAAAGGATAAAGCAAATGGCAAAAGCAGCAGAAAAAAACACAAAGATGTCTTCAATCATGAATTTCATTCGTGAAGCCAAAGCCGAACTTAAAAAAGTAACTTGGCCGACACGAAGACAAATGTGGTATTGGACATTAGTAGTAATCGTTTTTACGCTTTGTGTTTCGTTGTATCTAGGACTTATAGATTTTCTTCTTGCGTGGCTCTTTAGCGCGTTATTGGGTTAAGGTTCAATGTCTGGCGATCGTCAGTGGTACGTTGTTCAGACGTACGCAAGTTATGAAAAACGAGTAGAAGCAGACTTGCGGCAGCGTATTGCGGCCATGAACATGCAGGATAAAATTTTTAACGTTCTCGTGCCTACTGAAAAGCGAATCGTAGTTACAAATGGCAAAAGTCGCGAGGTCGTTCGTAAACTCTATCCTAGTTATGTAATGGTCGAAATGATTCTTGATGAGCAATCTTGGTACGCTGTCAGACATACACCGGGCGTAACAGGCTTCATTGGAGCAGGAACTCACCCGATTCCGCTTTCTCAAGAAGAAGTCGATAGAATCATGGCCGAAATGAAGCAAGATACCGAAGAAGGCCCGAAAGTTGAGCTAGACATCAATCCCGGCGACACCGTCAGAATTATTGAAGAAGGCCCGGGGAAAGGCTACACCGGCCAAGTTGTCGAAGTAACGAAAAACAGAGTTAAATTTATTGTTGGAAACGCTACTCTTGACAAAGATTACAAAGCCGTTGAGAAGATTTAGGCAATAATTTTTTTGCAAATATATAATTAAGAACAACTAAGAACAGAAAGGAAAATTTTTATCATGGCTAAGAAAGTTGTAGGGCAGATTAAATTACAACTGCCAGCCGGCAAAGCGACACCCGCGCCCCCTGTAGGCCCTGCGCTTGGTCAGCACGGCGTGAATATCATGGAGTTTTGCAAGCAGTTTAACGCAAAAACTCAAGATCAGGCAGGCTTAATAATCCCTGCGGTTATTACGGTTTACGCCGACAGAAGTTTTACGTTTGAGCTTAAGACGCCTCCGGCCGCCGTTTTACTCAAGAAAGCCGCCGGAATCGAAACGGCTTCAGGCGTTCCGAACAAAACTAAAGTTGCAAAATTGGCGCGTGCTAAAGTCAAAGAGATCGCAGAAATGAAAATGAAAGATCTCAACGCTAACGACATCGAAGCCGCTATGCGCATGATCGAAGGCACTGCACGTTCAATGGGCATCGAAATTACAGATTAGTTTTATTAATCGGCGGGAGAGTTTTCACTCGCAAGAACCGCAGGAGGTAAGATAATGAAAAGAAGTAAGAGATATAGAGCAGCAGCCGAAAAAGTCGAAGCCGGAAAGTTATACGGGCTTCGTGAAGCCGTCGATCTTTTCAAAGAAATCGCTACAGCGAAATTCAATGAAAGTATTGAAGTTCACGTTCGTTTAGGAATCGACCCGCGCCACGCTGACCAGCAGGTCCGCAGCACCGTGAGTCTTCCTCATGGAACAGGCGTAACTAAAAAAGTTCTTGTAATCACGCAAGGCGAGAAGATTAAAGAAGCTCAGGACGCTGGCGCAGATTTAGTCGGTGGCGATGACATGGTGGCACAGATTCAGGGCGGATTTATGGATTTTGACGCGGTAATCGCAACCCCGGACATGATGAAATCCGTAGGCCGTTTAGGAAAAGTTTTAGGTCCACGCGGTTTAATGCCCAGTGCGAAGACCGGCACAGTTACGTTTGAGCTTGCCAGTGCCGTCAAAGAAATTAAGGCGGGCCGTGTCGAGTTCAGAGCCGACAAAGCCGGAATCACTCACAACGCAGCAGGCCGCAGAGATTTTTCAGCCGATGATCTTTATGATAACGTCAAAGCGTTGTTGCAGGCGATTTACAGAGCGCGTCCGGCGTCGGTCAAAGGTACGTACGTCAGAAGCATTGCAATAGCTCCGACAATGGGCCCCGGAATCGCAGTTGACCCGGCACTTGCTCAAAAAGAGTTAGCGATATAAAAATTTTTCGTTCGTTTTCTTAATTTAGATTTATAAAATTTTTTCCGAAGACAGCAGAGGCTAAACGCTTAAAAATTCTGCCCAGGAGAGAGCAAATTGAGCATGTAATTAACGCTCCTCCTGTGTTCGGGAGGAGTTTTTTAAGACTTAAAGGAGGTGAAAACTAAACATGCCGGCAAAAATTAAATATGAGCTTGTTGATGGCTTAAAAGAAAAACTTTCAAAGACTAAGGCCGTTTTCGTGGCCGAGTATCGCGGAATGACTGTCGCTCAAAGCACGGACTTGCGAAAAAAAGTTCGTGAGGCGGGCGGCGAATTAAAAGTCGCGAAGAACACGCTTTTTAAAATCGCAATGAAAGAAGCAGGCTTGAGCGAACTCCCCGATGAGATGACAGCAGGGCCGAACATTTATGCAATTTGCTATGATGACCCTGTAGCAGTCGCGAAAGTCCTTAAAGAATATGCAAACGACAAAACTCAAAAAGCGTTTATTCTCAAAGGCGGTTTACTTGAAAGTCAGCAGCTTAATCTCGCTCAGGTTATGGCCCTTGCGGATCTTCCGTCAAAAGAAGTTCTGCGCGGTCAGGTCGTCAGAACCATTGCGGCTCCTTTATCAGGACTTGTCAATGTTCTTTCTGGCACAATGCGCAATTTCGTTACATGCCTTGCCCAAATTCGGGACAAGAAACAGGAATCAGCAGCATAAAAATTTATTTATTATTTTATGGAGGTAAAAACTATTATGTCACACGAAGAAATTATTAAGGCTATTGAAGAAATGTCAGTGCTTGAGCTTTCAGAACTCGTAAAGGCTCTCGAGGATAAGTTCGGAGTTTCAGCTTCCGCGGCTCCCATGATGATGGCAGCAATGCCCGGCGCAGCAGCACCCGCAGCAGCTGCTGAGGAAAAGACAGAGTTTGACGTCGTTTACAAAGCGCCCGGCTCAAACAAAATCGCCGTTATCAAAGCTGTCCGTGAGATCACTTCTCTTGGCCTTAAAGAGGCTAAAGAGCTCGTTGACAACCCCCCGAAGAACATCAAAGAGGGCGTTTCCAAAGAAGAAGCCGAGGAAATTAAGAAGAAGCTCACCGAAGCTGGCGCAGAAGTCGAAGTTAAGTAATTATTACGAAATTTATAGAGGCTCGAAATTTTTAGGGCCTCTTTTGTTTATATTCAAAAGGAGGTTTTATAATGGGTTCACAAAATGGACAAAACGTAAAGAAAACTCCCCAGTCTCCCAAAGACAAAAAGAAAATGATAATAATCGGCGTCGTGTGTGCGATCTTGTTGCTTAATGTCATGTGGACAGTCGCGCAGAACAAATTCGCGCCCAAACTCGACGAAGTGAAAGCAGCTATGGCAGTTCTTGAACAGCGAATCGAAAAACTCGAACAGGGCGGACTCGGAAATATTGCGGACTTAAAAGAAGACTTTGCAGCCATGAAAGCGGTTTCTGAAAATCTCGCCGAACGTCTGACGCTCTCGCTCAAAGCCGAAGAAGATCAGCTTGCAAATCTTGAAAATCAAGTTGCAGTACAGAAAGCTCGCGTAGAAGCTCTCAAAAAAGCTGCTGAATAAATCAAATTTTTATTCTTAATTTAAAATAATTCCATACGGTTTTTATAATTTACCTCGATGAATACTTATTTCATCGAGGATTTTTTATAGATAAAAATTTCTTAAAATTAACTTGCAAAAAAGACTTGACATAAATCAAAAAAGTGATATTATATGCTCATGTTCGAAAGAACATTGGCCGCCGGAAACGGAAGCCGACAAAAATTAAAATCATAAATGAAAGCGAGGTGATAAAAAATGGCAGTAGTTAGCAGATTAAACAAAATCTCTGTAACAGCACAGCTGAACAACGGAACTAAAGACGGTAAAGTCAAAACGCTTAGCCTCTCGTTAGGCACTCTGAATACCAATCGGTATAACGATCAGAAAGCTATGAACATCGTCAACGCGCTTGAACCTTGTTTATCAAAGAGCGTTTATGAAGTTCTCAAAGTCGAAGTTAGTAAACTGACAAACGACGACTAATCTAGCTCCCGTCGAAAGACAGGCAGTAAAAATTTTAGAAAGCGAGGTGAAAAAGATGGCATCTGTATCAAAATTATCGCTCACTTTTGCAAAAGAGAACGGCGACTCCATGAGCATCAACTACAGTTACGCCGATCCTAATGCAAGCGCAAGCAACATTAAAACGCTTATGCAAAGTATAGTGACGAACGGCGACATTTTCGAAAATCCGCCCGTCGCTATCAAGAGTGCAAAGATCGTAACCACAGAAGAAACCGCGATCGATCTTAGCTAGTTTTAAGTTCATTCATTCATTCATTTTCAAAGCCTTTCGGTACCAGCCGAGGGGCTTTTTTCTTATCCGATTATAGCATACCCAAATTAAAGAATAATTTTTATAATTTTATGCAAAGATTGACAGATTTTTATATTTAGGCTAGACTAACTTTTAAGTTAAGCAGTTTTTATTTGAAATTTTTTGCTAAATTTGAAAGAAGGTTTGTATAATGCCGGAACGTGAATTCAAAACCGTACATGAAATTTTTGGCTCGATGTTATTTGACGCTCGAATCATGAAACAAAAATTAAATTCAGATATTTATGAACAAGTTATGGCCGCAATGGAAGGACGTCAACGATTAAGCCCCGAAGCCGCTGATATCGTTGCCGGCGCCATGAAAGATTGGGCAATCTCCAAAGGCGCTACACATTGGGCACACTGGTTTCAGCCACAGACAGAATTAACCGCCGAAAAACATCAGGCCTTCACAATGGCCGACACCAAAGGCAACCCCATCGAAGTTTTTAGGGGGCATCATCTTGCACAAGGCGAACCCGACGCTTCAAGTTTCCCTTCGGCCGGAACTCGTTCAACTTTTGAAGCCCGCGGTTATTCGGCGTGGGACATCAGCAGCCCCGCGTTTATCGTGAAAAGCCCTAAGGGCGGCACGCTTTGCATTCCGTCAGTGTTCTTGTCGTATGACGGCACGCCGTTAGATTTGAAAACACCGTTACTTCGTGCGCTTGATGCTGTTGAAAGTCGCGCTTTGAAATTACTAAAGACCCTCGGTCAACGCGGAATTAAAAACGTAAAAATGACCGTAGGTGCGGAACAAGAATATTTTTTACTGGACCGTCCGCGCGCGCAGTTAAGGCCCGATATTAGATTTTGCGGACGAACTTTAATCGGCGCTCAACCCGCTAAAGATCAAAAATTAGATCATCATTATTTCGGTGCAATTCCTCCTCGCGTTTTGCGTTACATGGAAGACGTCGAAAGAGATTTAGCACGGCTCGGCGTTTCAGTTTTGGCTCGTCATAACGAAGTCGCTAGATGTCAATTTGAATTCGCTCATTTATATTCTGACGCTAACAGAGCTTGTGACCAAAACCAAATTTTGATGGAGACAATGCGAAAATTAGCGCGTCAACATGAATTAAGATTATTATTCCATGAGAAGCCGTTTTGGGGCATGAATGGCTCAGGTAAACATACGAATATGTCGCTTGTTGACAGCGAAGGCAGAAATTTATTAAAGCCGTCGAATAGTCATCGACGCAATGTAATCTTCTTGACGTTCTTGTCGGCGGCCGTTCTTGGAGTTTCAAAATTTCACAGCCTCCTTCAAGCCGTAATTGCCACGTCCGGAAATTTATTCAGGCTCGGCGGTCATGAGGCGCCTCCTTCGATTATAAGTGTCTATCTTGGCTCGGCACTCACGGATTTGATTAAACGACTTGATGATTATGATGTCTCTTTGCCTGAACGCGGCATTATGGATTTAGGGCTGGCGAAATTGCCGGATATTATCCCGTTCGACTCGGACAGAAACAGAACTTCGCCTGTAGCATTCACCGGAGATAAATTTGAGTTTCGTGCGCCCGGTTCGTCGCAGTCAATCGCGTTGCCCGTTACGATGTTCGCAGCTTTGTGGGCGTGGGGCATTGACGAAGTTACAAAACTAGTCGAAGAAAAAATCACGGACGGCAAAGAGCCTATCGACGCAGCACTCGAAGCAGCGCGCGAAGCTTTCAGACGTGGCAGCAGCATTTTGTTTGAGGGCGACGCTTATACGAACGAATGGCACGAAGAAGCAAAGCGACGCGGTTTAATCGAAGCCGAAACGATGCCGGACAGAATTGATTTATTACTCAAGCCGGAAAATAAAGAAATGCTCGCGAGCTTGGGTGTGTATCGCGCAAATGAGCTTGAAAATCTTCACGAGGTCAGAATGGAAAGTTTTGCGACTGGTCTCGAAGTCGAAGCGGCTGTTTTATATGACATGTTGTGGGAGGGAGTTTTGCCCGCGTTGTCGAAGCAGTTAATTCTTGAGAAAAAATCTTTGAGCAATTTCGACGGAATTGACTTCGGAGATTGCACACCGTGGCGCGATTATATAAACGGCATCGGACGCGCTAAGAACGCTTTGATCAAAGATGCTACTGCTCTCTATGAACTCAAAGGACGACTTGCTCATATGAACGCTCGCGAACGTTCGGATTTATTAATCGGCGAGATTATTCCGTTAATGGACTCAATAAGAGCAAAGTGCGATGCCGCAGAACTCACAATCGCCGCGGATATTTGGCCGTATCCGATTTATAGAAATTTGTTGTCGCTTTCTGCGTAGATTAATTAAAATTAAGGGGCGGTGTTTGCTACCCCGATTTTTTATTTTGAAAAATTAAAGGAGAAATTTTCATGAAAAAATTTTTATTTGCTATGATGCTTGTTGTGCTAATGTCGTGTGCTGCTTTCGGTGATGACCTTGCAGGAACTGGAATTAATTATATGGTGCTTGTCAATAAAACGCATTCACTTCCTGACGGCTGGGAAGAAATGTTGAAAACAGTACATATCACGAACTCAGTTGGAGATGACGTTGAAGTAGAAAAGAAAGCCTATGAGGCCTATCTGCTTCTCAAGGAAGATTTGCTCAAGAATGATAATATCGAAATCGAACTTGATTCGGCTCGCAGAAGCGTTGCTGAACAAATGGACATTGTGGAGCGCTTCACAAAAAAATATGGCCCGGAATATACCGCTAAAACAGTTGCGACACCGGGGTATTCAGAACATCATACAGGACTCGCCCTTGATCTTTACTTCAGATTAGACGGGAAAGATATTTATTATAACGAAGACATGGTGAAGTACCCGGAAATTTGGGAAAAAATACATGCAAAACTCGCCAAGTACGGTTTTATTCTCAGGTATCTGGAAGGGAAAGACAATATTACAGGCTATTCCTATGAACCTTGGCATATTCGTTACATTGATGATCCAGAGCTGGCAAAAAAAATTATGGAGTCGGGATTGACTTTGGAAGAATGGCTTAATAAAAAAACGCAGACACTTCGCAAAGTCATACTGGATACAGACACAGCGTATCTCAACGATGATGCTTTTGCTATATTCGTTCTTGCACAGGCAGACAAGTTGGGAATGCTTGATTTTCTCGGTATTACGACAACAGGAGGAAATGTCTTTTTAGCCGAAGCTACGACTGCTGCTTTACGCCAACTCGAACTAATAGGACGCTCTGATATTCCTGTGTATCAAGGAACTGATGAACCTCTTGCAGGATTCAGAAACATGATTGAGGAAGCAAAACTATACTGAATGCCTAACTTCTGCGGAGCATATTGGGATTTTTCTGTTAATGACTTTGCCGATTTATCGAAGCGGCCAAAGCATTATCTTAATTTGAACAGAGAACCTCTTTTAGGCTATCCAACGACCAGAGCTAAAGAACTTCCTGCATGGGACTTTATAATTGAAAGTGTGAAATCTAATCCAGGCGAAATAACTATAATGGCCATCGGCCCAGCTACAAATATTGCATATGCTCTGAAGAAATATCCTGCACTCGCAAAAGAAGCCGCGGGAATAATTTATATGGGCGGTGATATTGATGTTCCGGGTAATGCTACGCCCGCTGCCGAAATGAACTGGTTTTATGATCCTGACGCAATAAAATTATGTCTTTCAGCAGGCTGGAAGAAACAGATCGTAGTTCCCGATGACCTTGCGCGAAGTATTCATCTAACTAGAGCATTTTATGATCGTATCGGTGAAAATGATACCAACGCCATAACAAAATTAATAATAGAGTTAAACAAAAAAAATTTTACTAACTCAGATGCTGATTACGTATGGGACGTAGTAGTGCCTATAATATTCTTGAACGAAAAACCGTCGCATTCTCGCGACTTTAGTCGTGAGTTAGACGGCTCTATGTTATAATACTTTGCGGTAAATATGAGACGCAGAAGCCATAGATTAGCGAAAGCCGACACTAGACCACGCTTTTTACCAAAAGT
>JAFSUP010000001.1 GCA_017445205.1 Synergistaceae bacterium | reverse complement strand
TTGTGAAAACGCTGACCCTTGTAAAGTCATCGGCATAATGAAAGACCTTGACGCAAAAGGAATGATTAACAAAGTTAAAAAAATTTTGCTCGTCGATGATGAACACACTTCTGCACAGTGGCGCGCCCTTCGACGTAACGAAAACTTGCCGCTCGAATATTATTTAACCGACAGAGTTAAAGACGAAAAATCCGCCGTCGATGTTGCTTTGACGATAAAATTTTATCGAGAGATTGTTGAAAGCAAAGCAACAGACCAGCCAATAGACTCGGCAATAATTATTTCAAGCGATTGTGATTTTTGGCCATTAATCGAACTCACGCCGGAAATTAAATTTCTCGTTATGCTCGAATATGACAACTGCTCGCAGGCTTATTATCAACGACTTCAAAATAACGACGTGCCGTTCTTTTATATAGATGAGTTCTTCACGGCTGGCAATATTGAATTAAAAACCGAAGTTGTGCTTCAAGAAGTCATTCGCGAGATCGAAGAAAATCATTTAAGCAAATTAAATTTGTTCTCTGTGATTAATCGTGCGTTGTCAAAAATAGATTTGAAGATGAATGAATCAGAAATTTCACAGTTTATTGAAAAGTACATTGCTAATATGACTGTCGGCTTTGCCAAAAACGGAAGCGCGGTTCTTCAAAACAAACCCATATTAAAATATTGAGATTAAAAATCTAAGGAGTGATTTTTTATGAAAAAATTTTTAGCGTTTTTATTCGTGGCTGTTCTTTTAGTTTCGTCATGCGAAGCGAAGACCCCAGCCGAAGACATTATCATTCTTTACACCAACGACGTTCACTGCGGAATTGATGACAGCATCGGTTACGCGGGCTTGAGTTTCTACAGGGACGAAATGAAAAAAGTCTCGCCTTACGTAACTCTTGTTGACGCGGGCGACTGGGCAAGCGGCGGCGTAATCGGAACAATCTCGCGTGGAGAATATTTGCTTGACCTCATGAACAAAGCCAAATATGACATCGCCGTACCTGGCAATCATGATTTTGATTATGGCATGGAACAGTTCATGAAGTTTGCACAGAGTCTTGACTGCGGTTTAATCTCAAGCAACTTCAGAGACATTCGCACCGGCGAAACTATTTTGAAGCCGTATAAAATTCTTGAATACGGTGATGTCAAAGTCGCTTTCATCGGAGCAACAACGCCGGAGACTTTCGTAAAATCCACGCCGTCGTTCTTTAAGGACACGGACGGAAATTATATTTACAGTTTCGACGGTGAAGAGGAGGGCAAAAAATTATACGCAACGATACAAAATGCCGTTGATGAAGTCAGGGGCAAGGGCGTTGATTATGTCATTCTTGTTGCTCACTTAGGAGAATATGAAGACATTACGCAAACTTGTTGGAGCGCTCCGGCTGTCGTTGAGAACACAAGAGGCATCGACGTTGTGATTGATGGACATTCCCACGAAGTTACGCCCGCGTTAAAAATTAAAAATCTTGATGGCCAAGACATCATAATCACGCAGGCAGGAACAAAATTATTTTACGTCGGCAAACTCACAATTAACAAAAAAGGGGAAATTTCTACCGCGCTCATTAGTTCAGAAGATATAACGGGCAAAGATGAAAATATTTCCAATTATATTAACGATATTAAGGTAAGCTATGAAGGCTCTTTGAATCAAAAATTATCGCACACGGATTTCGATCTGCTTGCCAAGGGCGAAGACGGAAAATGGCTTGTAAGAAACGGCGAAACAAATTTAAGTAATCTAGTTACAGATGCCGTTCTGGCCGCGTCTGCTAAAACAAGCGCAGGCAAGGCAGATATAGCAGTGTATAACGCCGGCGGAATAAGAACAAACATAAAAGCCGGAGATATTACATTAAGAAATGTCTTTGATGTCTTACCGTTTATAAATTATATCTGCATGGTTGAAGTACCCGGGCAATCAATTCTTGATGATCTTGAAATAGGCGCGAGACTTGCACCATTGAACTACGGCGGCTTTCTTCATGTTGCCGGAATGACTTACACAATCGACACAACAATTCCTTCGCCTGTCGTAATTAATGATAGGAACGATGTTATCGCTATCTCTGGCGACAGAAGAATTTCTGAAGTTTTTGTGAACGGCGAACCGCTTGACCCAAAGAAAATTTATAAAGTCATTTCGGTAGATTATGTTTTGCTTGCGAACGGAGACGGGCATTTATTTAAGGGCGCGAAAATCATTGAACCGGCCTTTGCGTTGGCTTATGAAATTTTTGGCGACTATGTGAATCAATTTGAAACGCTTCCCGAAAAATATAAAACGCCTCAAGGCCGAATTAAAATTAAAAAATAATTTTGGCGACTGATATAATAATCACGATTTAATTCCAGAATTTTAATTTTTCGATTTTAATTTTTCAAAGGAGGATTCTATTTTGAAAATCAGAGTTGCATTATTAACGATGCTTGTTTGTGCGTTGTTCGCTGGTTGCGCGATGGCCGCCGGACTTCCTAGCGTTGATGAGCTTAAAGCCGCCGCAAAGGACACTGTTAAAGAAGCAGTCAAAGAGGGCGTGAAGGAAGCTATCGCCGAAGCCACAAAAGAGCCGGAGAAAAAAGAAGCCGCCTTCCATATTGGAATTATGACCGGAACAGTTTCACAGAGTGAAGACGACCTTCGCGGTGCCGAGTTAATGATTAAAATGTACGGCGACTCAGCTAACGGCGGAATGATTACACACATCACTTATCCCGACAACTTCCCTTCAGAGCAGGAGACAACAATCAGCCAGATTCTTGGACTTGCTGATGATCCTAAGATGAAAGTCATCGTCGTTAATCAGGCCGTCCCGGGAACTGCTGAAGCCTTCAGAAGAGTTCGTGAAAAGAGAAACGATATTTTGTTACTCGCAGGCGAACCTCACGAAGACCCCGGCGTAATCTCCGAAGCTGCTGACATTGCGACACACACCGACCACATCGGACGCGGTTACACAATCCCGCTCGGTGCTAAGAAGATGGGTGCAAAGACTTTCATTCACATTTCATTCCCGCGCCACATGAGCTACGAAACTCTTGGACTTCGTCGCGCTATCATGGAAGAAGCTTGCAAAGATTTGGGGATCAAATTCGTATTCGAAACAGCTCCAGACCCGACAAGCGACGTAGGAATGGCAGGCGCACAGCAGTACATTCTTGAGAACATGCCCGCATGGATCGAAAAGTATGGCAAAGACGCAGCCTTCTTCTGCACGAACGACGGACACACAGAGCCGTTATTACGTCAGGTTGCCGCGCTTGGCGGTTACTTTGTTGAAGCCGACTTGCCTTCACCGTTAATGGGCTATCCCGGAGCACTGGGAATCGATTTATCAAAAGAGCAGGGCGATTGGCCGGCAATCTTGAAAAAAGTTGAAGACGCAGTTGTGAAAGCCGGAGGCGGCGGACGCATGGGCACATGGGCTTATTCATGGGGCTACACGACCACAGCGGCTCTTGCTGAGTTTGGCAAACGCGCAGTTGAAAGCGGAGTATTAGAAGATAAAGCCAAATACGTCGGCTCAGCGAAGGCTCTCAAAGATATGCGCGTAGCTTACGACGAGTTCTGCCCCGGCGCACATTGGGGAGCAAGCTACTTTATCGAGGCTTCAACAGGCGTAAAGAACGGTCATTTTGTTTTGCTTCGTCAAGACACTTACGTTTTAGGCGGCGACTATCTTGGACTTGCTGATGTCGAAATCCCGGAGAAATATTTCCAGATTCGCATGACCCCGGCGAGCAAGTAGGAATTAGGAGTGAGGAATTAGGAAGTAAAAGACTTGTTCCTCATGATAGTGTTTTAATTATGTAATTTGCGGGGAGTGCGTTAAATAAAAGCGCATTCCCTTTTTATATAAAGAGGTGATTTAGTTTTGTCAGCTAATAATAATGCTCCACTGCTTCAGCTTGACCACATTGGCAAAGAATATTACGGCAACAGAGTCTTATCTGATATTTCTTTCTCAATCGAACCGGGCGAAATTCTTGGACTCGTCGGTGAAAACGGCGCCGGAAAATCTACGCTTCTTAATATTCTCTTCGGAATGCCCGTAATAACTTCGACTGGCGGCTATGAAGGCAGTTTATATCTTGACGGTAAGCACGTTCATTTTACTTCGCCGACACAGGCTCTAGCCGCAGGGATCGGAATGGTTCATCAGGAATTTTCTTTAATCCCCGGATTCACTGCAACAGAAAATATTTTGTTAAATCGCGAAGTCCTCAACGGCTCTTTGATGAGTTTTGTCTTCAGCGACAGAGTTTCGACCCTCGACCGCGACGCAATGAGACAACGAGCCGCAACAGCTATTAATACTCTCGGCGTTCACATCAGCCCCGACATGACTGTAAACGAGATGCCCGTTGGCTATAAGCAATTTATCGAAATCGCTCGAGAGATCGATAGAAAGAACACGCGATTATTATTTCTTGACGAACCGACGGCAGTTTTAACTGAAACAGAAGCAGAGATTTTATTAATCGCTCTCAAAAAATTAGCCAAGTCCGGGATCGCTATCGTTTTCATTTCTCACAGATTAGCCGAAGTCAAAGAACTTTGCGACAGAATTTTGGTTTTGCGCGACGGCCGATTAATCACGGACCAACGAAGCGAAGAGTTAAGCACGCGTCAGATAGCGTCGCTGATGGTTGGCCGCGAGAGTTTAAGAAAAGAAGAAATCGTTCCCGAAATCCCAGAGCAAGCACTTGAAGAAGTCAACGTCGACGAAACTCTCGGCACAACGACTCTTGCAAAGAAGAAAAAAAAGAAAAAGCCTGCGCTCAAAGTCGAACATTTATGGGTCGATATGCCCGGCGAAACTGTTCGCGATGTTTCGTTTGAAGTTCAGAAGGGCGAAATTTTCGGAATTGGCGGCCTTGCTGGTCATGGAAAATTAGGAATCCCGAACGGCATCATGGGACTCTATCCTGCTGGCGGCAAAGTCAGACTTTTCGGCAAGAAATTAACTCTCAATAAACCGCGCGCAGCTCTTGGCCGCAAAATGGCCTTTGTGTCTGAAGACCGCCGCGGCGTAGGCTTGCTTCTCGATGAGCCTTTAGACTGGAACATCACATTCACGGCTATGCAGACGCAAGGAAGATTTTTAATCGGCATTCCGTATATCTTCCAGATGAGAAACGAAATGGCAATGGCTAAAGAGACAAAGAAATTTATCGAGGCTCTTAGCATTAAATGCACAGGCCCGGGGCAGAAGGCCGGAGAACTTTCAGGCGGCAATCAACAAAAAGTTTGTTTAGCGAAAGCGTTCGTGCTTCGTCCGGACATTTTATTAATTTGCGAACCGACTCGCGGAATTGACATCGGCGCAAAGACTCTCGTGCTTGACACTTTGAAAGAATACAACAAAGAACACGGCACGACGATTATAATCACGAGTTCGGAACTTGAAGAGCTTCGCAGCGTCTGCAACAGAGTCGCTATAGTCGGCGAAGGAAAAATCGCGGGCGTGCTACCTGCTTCGAGTCCGGCAGAAGATTTCGGAATGTTGATGCTGAACGCTCATTCACGCGCAACAAACGAAGAAGATGAATATGAAAACGCGGAACAGGACGGTGAAAAAATCGCATGATAAAAAAATTTATTAAAAACGCCGGCTGGCCGCGAATAATAATCGCTTTGTTCCTGCTGGCATTGTTCATAACTGCGCCGTTTGTCGGTGTAAATGTCTTCACGTCGTTCAATAACACTATAGTCCGATTCGGAATGAACGGCGTTATGGTACTCGCTATGATCCCTATGGTTCAGGCTGGCTGCGGATTAAATTTCGGTTTGCCGCTTGGAATAATCGCGGGGCTTCTTGGCGCGACGCTCTCAATCGAACTCAACACGGAAATTTTAGCGAAACTTGCCGAGCTTGGGACGCAATATAAAATTTCTTGGCTTACTCAAGAATTTTTGACAACATACCGCGAACCCGTGGGCTTTGCTTCGGCGATAATAATTGCAATTCCTGTTGCGGCGGTGTTAGGTTGGCTTTACGGAAAATTATTAAACCGCGTCAAAGGCGACGAGATGATGATCGCTACATACGTCGGCTTCTCGTCCGTGTCTTTCATGTGCATAGCGTGGCTCTTGCTTCCCTATAAACACCCGACGATGGTCTGGGGCTATGCAGGTCGCGGCTTGCGTACTACAATCAGCGTTGAAGGCTATTGGCTCCACGTTCTTAACGATTGGCTCTCTTTGAACTTCAAAGATCAAATTACAATCGGCGGCAAAGTCCTTGATGTTAATTTAGCAATTCCGACGGGAATGTTAATTTTCTTCGCTGTGATGGCGTTCATCGTTTGGGTATTCATGAAAACGAAAACAGGCACGGCTATGACTGCAGTCGGTTCTAATCCGGAATTTGCTCGCGCTTCAGGCGTCAACGTTGACAAAATGCGAACTATCTCCGTAGTAATGTCAACGATACTCGGAGCAATCGGAATTATAGTTTACGAGCAGAGCTTCGGATTCATTCAGCTTTACATGGGACCATTCTATATGGCATTGCCGGCGGTTGCTTCGATTTTGCTTGGGGGAGCGAGCGTCAACAAAGCCACGATATTAAATGTCATCGTCGGAACGTTTTTGTTTCAAGGAATTTTGACAATGACTCCGACGGTCTTTAACAGCGTTTTTCAAACGGATATGTCGGAAGTAATAAGATTAATCGTCAGCAACGGAATGATTTTATACGCTCTGACAAGAAAGGTGCGTGCTTAAATCATGATTAGAAAACTTTTTGACATCATCGCTAACAACGCTGTCCCGGCGGTCTTCATTTTAATTTCGGCGTTTGCAATTCCGTTGAGCGGCTTCTCCGCAAGCTACCTCGTCCAGGAATTATTAACGCGAATCGGAAGAAATTCATTTTTGATTCTCTCGCTTTTAATTCCGATTATGGCGGGTATGGGATTAAATTTCGGAATGGTCTTAGGCGCAATGGCCGGACAGATCGGATTATTATTTATCTGCGACTGGGGCGTAGTAGGCATTCCCGGCATGGTGCTTGCTTGCTTAATCGGAACTCCTATAGCTATCGTGCTTGGAATTTTCTGCGGTCATATTTTGAACAGAGCTAAGGGCCGCGAAATGGTTACATCTTATATACTAGGATTTTTCATTAACGGCGTTTATCAAATGGTAGTTTTATATCTCATGGGCTGGGTTATCCCGATAACGAATCCGAATTTGTTATTGTCGCGAGGCTATGGAGTCCGCAATGCCGTTAGCTTGTCAGGTATTCGAACAGTTCTCGATAATTTAATCCCGACCGTCATAACGAATTCCGAAGGCGCGAAACAATTTTTGAATATCAACGGCGCAGGCTCATTCTTTTTGATTCAGCTCCCGTTCTTTGACGGCACAATCAGAATCCCTCTCGCGACGTTTATTATTATCGCGTTGTTCTGTGTGTTCATAGTTTGGTTCAGAAAAACTAAACTCGGTCAGGACATGCGCGCAATCGGTCAAAGTCAAAGCGTAGCCGACAGTGCCGGAATTCCGGTCAATCGCACTCGAATAATCGCGATCGTAATTTCAACTGTTCTTGCGTGCTACGGACAAATAATTTATCTTCAGAACATGGGAACTTTGAACACTTACAACAGCCATGACCAAGCCGGAATGTTTTCAATCGCGGCGTTATTAATCGGCGGTGCAAGCGTATCGAAAGCAAGCATTACGAACGTTTTCGTGGGCGTTATTCTTTTCCATTTAATGTTCATCGTCGCGCCTATGGCCGGAAAGAATTTAATCGGCGAAGCTCAAATCGGCGAATACTTCAGAGTCTTTGTGTCTTACGGAATCATAGCAATCGCTCTCGTTCTCCACGCGTGGAAACGTAACAGAGAACGTGAAGCTGCTCGCAGGAGCTTAAGAGGAAACGGAGGTAATGCCTAATGTTCATTGCTTTCTTGAAATTCTTAATGCGTTGGTTTCAAAGGCTTGTCGTGCTTGCAGCATTAATCGCGCTGGGCGTGTGGCTGTTCTATATTGGACGCGAACATCAGGTCTTTCTTGATAATAAGACTCTCGGCGAGTTCAAAGCTCTTGAGCAAGTTAATGTCAGCGTCAACGGCGGAGAAGTTTCTGAATTAATGGCGCGTGAACGCGGCGTGAAAAAAGTCGTCGGGCCGAAGTTTGAAATTAAAGCGGAAGTCTTTGACGAAGACGGCGAGATCGTCAACACGATCACTAAAGAAATTCAAATTGATAAAATTGAATGGCCTGAAGATTTCAATTTCAATTTTAATTTCAGATTTAGCAAGGACATCATGATTAATCTTCCGACTCTCGTAGCAGGCGAAGAAAATTTCATTGTCCCGGCACCAAGATAAAAAAATTTGAGGAGTCAGGAGTTAATTTAATTTCCTGCTCCTCTTTTATTTTTCTTTACCAGTAAACCAATATACAATCCCTACGAAGCCAGCACCGCCAAGAATATTTCCCAACGTTACAGGCAAAAGATTTTTTATGAACATTGCGCTCCATGTTAAATTTGCTCCGCCTGCAAATATCCCGGCCGGAATGTAATACATGTTCGCTACGCTGTGTTCAAAGCCTGACGCTATAAAAAGCCATATCGGAAAAAATATTGCGAGAATTTTCCCCGTTGTGTCCTTAGCGCCGAATGACATCCACACGGCAAGACACACGAGCCAGTTACACAGCACGCCTAATATAAATGCGTTTGAAAATGTAAGAGAGATTTTGTTCGTGGCTACCTTAATTGTAAATTCTTTGAGAAGTTCGTTATTAAATTGCCCGGACTTTGAAATTAAAAATGCTAAAAAAATCCCGCCTAGCAAATTTCCAAGATAGACTATAAGCCATGCTCTTAATAATTGAGAAATTTTAATTTTTCTTTCGAGCAAAGCGATTATCATCAAGCAGTTGCCCGTGAATAGTTCTGCTCCGGCTAAGACAACAAGTATTAACCCGGTAGGAAATATCAGGCCGCTGATTAATTTCGCTATGGCCGCGTTTGTGATAGCATGGCCAACTAGATTCGCAACTTGCGAGCCGAAAGCTATAAACGCTCCTGCTAATATCCCTAATATAAATTGATTGAGCGCAGAAAGTTCTGCTTTTTTAATCCCAACATTAACAGCAATTTCTCTTATTGTGTTCATGTTAATTTTACACGCCGCGCTCCCACCCACCCACCTCGCGCGGCTAATTTTTTATAATCGCTTGATTATTTCGTCTCTCATTTGAGAACCCGAAATTAACTTCGTGCCTTCTGTATAAATATCTCCAGTTCTTAATCCGGCCTTCAAAACTTCATCAACGGCGTTTTCAATAGCGTCGGCTTCTTTGTTCATGTTGAAACTGTAACGCAACATCATAGCGCCCGCTAAAATCGTTCCGATCGGGTTGGCCTTGTCTTGTCCGGCAATGTCAGGCGCTGAACCGTGAATAGGCTCGTAAAGTCCGCGATTATTGTCGCCGAGGCTCGCGCTCGGAATCATTCCAATTGAGCCGACAATCTGACTCGCTTCATCAGAAAGAATATCGCCAAAAGTGTTTTCAGTTACGATAACGTCGAACTCTGACGGAACTCGGATTAATTGCATTGAGGCGTTATCGACGTAAAGATGATTTAATTTGACTTCAGGATATTCTTTTGCGACTTCTTCGACAACGTCGCGCCACAATCTCGAAACAGTCAAGATATTAGCTTTGTCGATTGACGTTACGATTTTTCGGCGTCCCATTGCCATCTTGAAAGCCACGTGAGCGATCCTTCTAATCTCATGCTCGCTGTACTCCATGACATCACGGGCGGCGCGTTCACCGTCAGGAGTTTTGAAGGCTTCGTGTTTGCCGAAATAAATTCCGCCGGTTAATTCACGGACGATAATAAAATCGATTCCCTTGTCGGCAATGTCTTTACGCAACGGGCAAGCCGACGCAAGAGGCGCAAAAATTTTCGCAGGTCTAATGTTTGCAAAGACTTCAAGACCGCTTCGCACTCCTAAGAGTCCACGCTCGGGGCGATTATCGGGCGGTTGATTGTCCCACTTTGGGCCACCGACTGCGCCTAATAAAGTTGCTTCGGCGTTCTGACAAGTTTTCAAACTGAAATCGGGCAAAGGTTCGCCGTATTTGTCGATAGCGTTTCCGCCCATCGCTACTTCAGTGAAATCAAATTGACCAGGCGCGACTTTTTCTAAGACTTCGAGGGTCGCTTTGATGACTTCCGGGCCGATACCGTCGCCGGGAATTACTGCTACATTTTTCTTTGACATTAATTAATTTTCTCCTTTCGCTTTGTTCACAAGACGCTTGCCGAGTTCGTAAGCGTTTTGTAAATCCTGCGTAAAATGTTCGTCGCGATATTTTGCTTTCATCGGTTCAATAAATTCTCCGACATCATAGCGCGAGTAATCGCTAAATTGATAAGTGTTTTTTGCGTAAAGAGTTTCTGTTGCGCCAAAAAGAAATTTCAAAAAGCGTTCGTTCTCGCCGAAGATTTTTTCATAATTGCTCTCGTCAAACATATCTTCAGGCAATCCCATTGTATAAATCATTGCCGTCTGAATCGTTCTATCTAAAATCTTTCCGCCTTCGTTTGAAGTGTCTTTGACGTTGTAGCTCAACACCGGGAACATTAAACGCTCCATGAACGAACGTAACACTCCAGTAGGATAACTGAAATAAATCGGACTCCCCATTACAAGAACGTCAGAATTCAAAGCCTTCTCAAGCACGGGGTGCAAGTCATCACGAATAGCACAAAGGCCATTATTTTTTGAATTTTTGATTTTGCACGCGAAACACGATACGCAACCTTTGAAATTAAAATCGTAGAGATGAATTAATTCCGTCTCCGCTCCTGCTTCGGTAGCTCCCTTCATTGCGCTCTCAAGCATTTTGGAAGTGTTGAAATTTTTTCGCGGACTTCCATTTATGAATAACGCTTTCATTAATTATCTCTTCTTTCTTGAAACTTTCTAACATTATTTCATAATTGTCAAATTTTTAACTTGTATTTTACACACTTGACATACCCCCCACCCCAATCTGTGATAGCATTTCAATCATAAAAAGTTCATGTATGAAAATGAGGCTGATAATGACAAAGATCAACGCAGGAAAGAATGTTGATAATGTAGATGAAGATGAGTTTTACCTCGTCCGTAATGACGCAGATGACCCTGTAAGGCGTGTTTATAACTTTATAAAAGACACAATAAAAAAAATTGTAATCATAGAGGATTGGTGATTATGAAAAAAGATTTACCTGATGGATTTCCGCGAATATGTCTTGTGCATGGGCCGATTATTGCGGCAGTAACTGATGCAGCTTTTTTCCCACCTAAGAATGATGAAAATAAATCTGCTGAAAAATGTTCTGGGATTATATTGCCTTCAACATGGGTAGGAGTAGAGCTAGATAAAGTAAAAGAATTTTGTCCTTCTCCTATGGCTTTCTTATACCGCCAGAAAGGCATTTTGGCGGCCGTTTTAAGAATGGACATACGGGTAACTGATTGGATAATTGATAAGAGCAATAGGTTCAAGCAATTCATGAAAAAAATGGGAGGAAAATATCATGGCAAAAAGAACAAATGAAGCGGTTGGAACAGTCGGAGGCGTAGCAGGCGGTGCGGCATTAGGCGCAAAACTTGGAGCAAGCATCGGAATTGCATTAGGACCTGCCGGTGCAATAGCTGGAACAGTACCAGGCGCGATAATAGGCGGGATTATCGGAGGACTTACGGGAAACAAAATAGGAACAGAAATTGACAGAGATGACTAATTAAGAAAAAAACTCCCTTGAAAAATTTCTTCGAGGGAGTTTTCTCTTCTCTTAATACTTTTTAGTTTTCAATGATGCCATCAGGCCGCCGTCGTTAATCATGTTTTTGATAAATTCCGGGAACGGTTCAGCCTTGTAAGTTTTATTTTTTGTTTCGTTGGTGATTACGCCGGTGTCGAAATTAATTTTGACTTCGTCGCCGTCGGAAATGTCTTCAGCGGCTTCGGGGCATTCAAGGATCGCTAGGCCGATGTTGATAGCGTTGCGATAAAAAATTCTCGCAAAACTTTTCGCAATGACACATGAAATTCCTGACGCTTTGATCGCGACGGGAGCATGTTCGCGCGACGAGCCGCAGCCAAAATTTAATCCCGCCACGATGATGTCGCCGTCTTTGACTTTAGCATGAAAATCTTTGTCAATGTCTTCCATGCAATGCGAAGCCAATTCTTTTGCGTCCTGACTAGCAAGGTAGCGCGCCGGGATTATAACGTCTGTGTCAACGTGATCGCCGTATTTATGAGCTTTCATTTATAAAACCTCCTTCGGGTGAGCAATATGTCCGGCAATTCCAGAAGCAGCTGCGACGGCCGGGGACGCTAAATAAACTTCGCTTTCTGTGTGTCCCATGCGACCTACGAAATTGCGGTTCGTGGTTGAAACACAGCGTTCGCCTTTTGCTAAAACTCCCATATGACCGCCAAGGCACGGCCCGCAAGTCGGAGTTGAAACTATGCAGCCAGCGTCAAGGAAAATTTCAACGTAGCCGAGCTTGATAGCTTCGCGATAGACGCTTTGAGTCGCCGGGATAATAATTCCTCGTACACCGTCGGCCAAGTGCTTGCCTTTAAGAATTTCTGCGGCGGCTTTCAAGTCTTCGATTCGTCCGTTCGTGCATGAGCCGATTACAATCTGATCGATTTTTATATCTTTGCCTTCGGTTGCGGGGTTAGCGTTTTCGGGCAAGTGCGGCCAAGATACTGTGCAGTCGATTTCATCAAGATTTAATTCAACGACGCTTTCATATTCGGTGTCTTCGTCGGGGTCGTAGGCTGTCCATGGACGATTAACGCGGCCTTTAAGATATTCGCGCGTGATGTCGTCAACCGGGAAAATTCCATTTTTGCCGCCTGCTTCGATAGCCATGTTCGCAATGGTCAAGCGGTCAGCCATTGAAAGTTCTTTAAGGCCCGGGCCGACGAACTCAAGAGATTTATATAACGCGCCGTCAACTCCGATTTTGCCGATTAAATATAAAATTACGTCCTTGCCACTGACAAAATCTTTTTTCTTGCCGGTTACGTTGACTTTGATCGCCGCAGGAACTTTGAACCACGTATAGCCGACCGCCATAGCTGCGCCAAGGTCAGTTGAGCCTACGCCGGTAGAGAAAGCGTTGACGGCTCCATAAGTGCAAGTGTGAGAGTCTGCGCCGATAATCGCTTCGCCTGGCGCGACAAGTCCCTGCTCTGGCAATAACGCGTGTTCGATTCCCATTGCGCCTACGTCAAAGAAATTCGTGAGATTAAATCTCTTCGCGAAAGTCCGGCATTGCTTGCACTGTGTCGCGGATTTAATATCTTTGTTGGGCGTGAAGTGATCCATAACTAAAACGACTTTGTCTTTGTCGAAAATTTTATTGAAGCCCGCCGCCTCAAATTCGTTAATCGCTACAGGCGAAGTGATGTCGTTGCCGAGCGTTAAATCAAGCTTAGCTTGGATTAATTGCCCTGCGTGAACTTCGTCAAGTCCTGCGTGAGCCGCAAGAATCTTTTGAGTCATCGTCATTGACATTTTGAAAAATATTCCCCCTCGTGAAAAATTTTTAGAGTATTTTATCAAAGTACGAAATATAATTAGTTTTGTGATAATTTTAAATGAAGGAGATGTTTTTAGATTGTCAATCCCAATTTTAGATTTACGACGTTCGTTTGAAGAAATTAAGCCGGAAGTTTTCAAGAGACTGGAAAAAATTTTCGACGAACAAAATTTTATTCTCGGTTCCGAAGTCAAAACTTTTGAAAGACATTGCGAGAGATATTTAGAACTTCCCGAAGGCGCGGCCGTCGGTTGTGCTTCGGGCACGGACGCTTTACTGCTTGCGTTAATGGCGGCGGACGTTCACGAGGGCGACGAGGTCATTACGACGCCATTCACGTTTTTCGCAACGTCAGGAGCGGTTGCGCGACTTGGAGCTAAACCCGTCTTCGTTGACGTTGAACCCGACACTTATAATATAAATCTTGAACAAGCAGTGAGCAAAATTAATTCACGAACAAAAATTTTTTTGCCGGTGCACTTGTTCGGTCAGATGTGCGCACTTGAAAAAGTAAAAAAAGAATTTGCGGACAAAAATATAAAAATTGTTGAAGACACTGCGCAGGCGTTCGGCTCTTCTCGAATCGTTGACGGAAAAATTGAACGCGCTGGAACGGTCGGGGACATTGGCTGCTATTCTTTCTTCCCCACGAAGAATCTTGGCGGCTGTGGTGATGGCGGAATGGTTGTAGCGCGTGATTTACAAACCGCGGAACGATTAGCGCGGCTTCGCGTTCATGGATCGGGAACGACTTATTATCACGACGAGATCGGAATTAATAGCCGCCTCGATGCGATTCAAGCTGCCGTTCTTGACATCAAATTAAAATATCTCGAAGCATGGAACGAACAACGAACTCAAATAGCCGACTACTATAAACTTTTATTCAAAGCGAGCGGGCTTCACGAATTTGTAACGCCGCCAACAGTCCTTGAAGGCAATCGACATATCTATCATCAATATGTCATTAGAGTTCATTCGCGCCGTGATGAGCTTATGAATTTCATGAATGAAAATGGCTTCGGCGTTCGAGTTTATTATCCGTTGTCGCTACATCTTCAGCCGTGCTTCAAGTATCTTGGCTACAAAGAAGGCGACTTCCCTGTTAGTGAGGCATTGACGCGCGAAGTTTTAGCTTTGCCAGTGTTCCCCGGCCTCAAACAGGACGAGCAAGAACAAATTATTGACTGCATGAAAAAATTTTTTCGCGCGTGATTGAAGGAGAAAATTTTTTATGTGGCACGGAAGATTCAAAAAAGAAATGGCCGATGAAGTTTTAGACTTCACGCAATCGCTTGACATAGATTGGCGAATGGCTGAATGCGACATCAAAGGAAGTCTTGCTCACGTTCAGATGCTTGGCGCTACAGGCCTGTTGAAAGAAGGCGAAGCAAAAAAAATTGCTCTTGGCCTCGAAAAAGTTCTTGAAGAAGTCAAAACCGGGAAATTTATTCCGTCGAAAAATCTCGAAGATGTTCACATGAACATCGAAGCGCGATTAACAGAGCTGGAACCGTTAGGCGCGAAGCTCCACACTGCACGCAGTCGAAACGATCAAGTCGCAACGACAACGCGATTATATTTGCGTGAGAGATTAAAAACTCTTCGCGACGAATTAAAAATTTTATTGCAAGTTTTTATCTCGAATGCCGAACGACATCTTAATATAATCATTCCCGGCTACACTCATATGCAACAGGCTCAGCCTATCTCAATGGGACATTATTGGCTAGCGTGGTTTGAAGCCTTCAAGCGTGATTTAGAAAGATTAGATTTCGCTTTGAAGTCCTTGAACGAATCGCCACTCGGCGCGGGAGCGTTAGCGGGTTCGACGCTGCCTATAAATCGCGAGATGACCGCAAAAATTTTAGATTTCGATTGCCCGACTCGAAACAGCCTCGACACCGTAGCAAATCGCGATTACATGACGGACTATCACTATTTCGCAAGCGTGCTGATGGTTCACGTGTCGCGACTTTGCAACGATTTAATCACGTGGAACACTCAAGAATTTGCTTTTATAATTTTGCCCGATGAGTTTTGCACCGGCTCCAGCATGATGCCGCAGAAAAAAAATCCCGACGTTCTCGAATTAGCGCGCGGGAAAACAGGCCAAGTGCTAGGGAACTTGATAGACTTGCTCGTAACACTAAAGGGCTTGCCGATGACTTATAATCGCGACTTGCAAGAAGACAAACGCGGCTTGTGGGCGTCGCTTGACACAGTGGAAAGCGTCGTTAGGATTTTGTCGGCGCTGCTTGAAAAAGTTGAAGTCGATGAAAAAATCGCGCTTGCAGGTCTTGAAAAAGGCTACTCACTCGCTACTGACGTTGCAGAATATTTAGTTATGAAGGGAGTACCGTTCCGCGAAGCTCATTTGAAGGTCGGGAGATTAACAGGTTGGTGCATTGAAAATAAAATTTCGTTCGGCGAATTAACTTTTGAACAGTGGCGCGAACATATTCCCGAGGTTGACGAAGACATTTTGAAAATTTTATCGCCGCGTGAGAGCGTCAGCAGGCGAAACACTTATGGCGGCACAGGATTTTCACAAGTCGCTAAACAAATAGAGGCCGCGAAAAAAATTTGTTGATATAATTTTGCGATAGCAAATTCCACAATAAATAATCAAAATGAAGGGAGAAAATTTTTGATGGCACTTTTGAATTATAAAACGCTCGAAGCGTCAGGCTACAAAGGCTACGTTCTTAAAGACGCGCCAGAAAAAATTATGCAGTTCGGCGAAGGAAATTTTTTGCGAGCATTCGTTGATTATTTCTTTGACGTCTCGAACGAAAAAGCAGGCTTCAATGGCAAAGTTGTCTTAGTGCAGCCTATCGCCTCCGGCCTCACGAAGATGATTAACGAGCAAGAAGGACTTTACACGCTCTACTTACGAGGCAGCGAGAAGGGCGAGAAAGTTGATCTCAAGCGCGTAATCTCGTCATGCAGCCGCGCAATAAATCCTTATGACGAAGGCGGCTGGGAAAAAGTTTTAGAGCTTGCACGGAGCAAAGACCTTGAAATCGTCGTGAGCAACACCACCGAGGCCGGAATAGTTTATGACGACGCGAGCAAATTTGATCAAGTCCCGCCGAACAGTTTCCCCGCGAAATTAACACGAGTTCTTTACGAAAGATTCAAAGCCGGGCTTGACGGACTTGTAGTTTTAAGCTGCGAGTTAATCGACAACAACGGCAAAGAGTTATTAGCTTGCGTCAACAAACACATAGACGCTTGGAAACTCGAAGACGCTTTCAAAGATTGGGTGAACGGCAAAAATATTTTCTGCTCGACGCTTGTTGACAGAATCGTCCCCGGCCGAATCCGCGACCCGAAAGAACTTGAAGCTCTCAACAAGGCCAACGGTTATGAAGATAATTTGCTCGACGTCGGCGACGTCTTCGGCGTGTGGGTCATTGAAGGCCCGGCGGAGCTTGAAAACAAACTTCCATTTAAGAAAGCGGGCTTGCCTGTTCACGTTGTGCCGGACGTAACGCCTTACAAGAAACGCAAAGTAAGAATTTTAAACGGCGCTCATACTGGTTTCGTGCCGGGAGCGTATCTCGCAGGTTTTGACATCGTTCGCGATTGTATGCACGACGACGTTATTAAAAATTTCATGAATAAAATGCTTTACGATGAAATTATTCCGACGTTGCCGCTTGATAAAAAAGATTTGAACGACTTCGCCGCGGCTGTTCAGGATAGATTTAATAATCCGTTCGTCAATCATGAACTCATGAGCATCTCTCTTAATTCGACGTCGAAGTGGCGCGCTCGTAATATGCCGAGCCTTCTTGAGTATGTCGAAGAGAAAAAATCTTTGCCGCCGTGCTTAACAATGAGCCTTGCTGCTTACATTGCGTTCTACACGAGCAACGTAAAAGAATTGAACGACAAGGGCCTCGTCTGCGCGCGCGAGAAAAACGAATACACAGTGAGCGACGACCGTTGGGCGCTTGAGTTTTATTACGAACATCGAAACGACGCGCCGGAGAAACTTGTTCACGCGGTCTTGACAAATTTGGAAATGTGGGGACAAGATTTAACAAAAATCCCGGGACTTGAAGCAAAAGTCGTTGAGGACTTGAAGAAGATTCGCAGCGAAGGAGCTAAGGCGGCTTTCAAAAGCGTGATTTAAAAACGTCCCCTAAAATTCTCCACAAAAATACACGATAATAATTACGGTTCTGCTAAGTGAAAAAGCGGAGCCGTAAAAATTTTTTTTTTCAGGAGGAGAATTTTAATGAGAGCATTGAGAATAATTTTAACTTGGTTCTTTATAATAATGTTTCTGATGTCATGTATGACAGTGGCAAAGGAGGCACAAGCAATGACCGCTAATGAAAGCATCAACAATTTTGCATTCAACGCCGCGAAAGTCATTCGCGAGGATTCGGGAGAATATTTTTTTTCGCCGTATAGCATTCTCTCGGCGTTCGGAATGGCATACGCAGGAGCCGAAGGCAACACTGCACGCGAGATCGAAGAAGTCTTGGGCTTCAGCGCTGACACTCACACAGAACTTGGGAATTTTGTAAAGGACCTTAGCGTCGAGCAGGCTCTGTCGTCAGCTAATCGCGTGTGGCTTCGCAATGGCCTGACGCTCAAAGACACTTACAAAGAAACTTTGCTTCTTAATTACAACAGCACGGCAAAAGAAATCGACTTCAAAGGCGACACAGAAAATTCTCGCAAGACTATTAATAATTGGGTTAGCGATAACACTAAAGGGAAAATCCCGGAGCTTCTCACGGACTTGAATCCTTACACGCAAATGATTTTGACGAACGCAATATATTTTAATTCGGCGTGGGAGTCCGAATTTAATAAGAAGGAAACCGCGAAAGAAAAATTTTTCCCGGGCGGCTGTGAATACGTCACGGTCGACATGATGAAGAAGAATGATGATTTTCTTTACGCTGAACGCGACGGAAATAAAATAATTAACATTCCGTACGAAGGCGGAAGATTTTCGATGATCGTCTTTTTGCCGCCGAAGGTTGCCGGTTACACAGGGACGCTCGCGAACGACGCAAAGCCATTAACACTCGACGCAGAAATTTTTAACGAGCTGCTTGGCTCAATGCGAGAATACGAAGTCGATTTGTGGCTGCCAAAATTCAAAATTGAAAAGAGCTACGAACTTAAAAATCTTTTTGAGGCACTTGGAATTAAATTAGCATTCTCGGACGCTGCGGACTTTTCTGGCATCACTGCTGACGAAGCTTTGAAAATTGATAAAGTAATTCATAAAACGTTTATTGACGTTGACGAAGAAAAAACCGAAGCGGCCGCCGCGACAGCTATAACGATGGTGAAAGCTACAGCAATGGCTCCACGTGAAAAACCTAAAGCAGTTTTTCATGCGGACAGTCCTTTTGAATATTTCATCGTTGATAATTACACGAAGACGATTTTATTTGCTGGCCGTCAGACGTTCGATAGATAATTCAAATTCGTAACAAGCATACAAAAAACTCTGCCCCGATTATCGAGACAGAGTTTTTATTTTTCTCTTCTAATTTCAAATTAGCTTCTATAGATAAACTCCACGAAGAGCCACGATGTCAGAAACTCTCTTAATCGCGAGAATGTAAGCTGCGCGTCTCATTGTAACTTTGTGTTCGTTGGCATATGCCCAGACTTTGTTGAAGTTCTCGGTCATAAGCTCAACAAGACGCTTGTTATATTCAGCTTCCGTCCATGAGAAGCCCTGTAAGTTCTGTGCCCACTCAAAGTAAGAACCAATAACACCGCCCGCGTTAGCTAAGAAGTCCGGAACAACAATCGCGCCTGCGTCCTTCAAAATTGCTTCGCCTTCGACCGTCGTGGGGCTGTTTGCGCCTTCAACGATGTAACGCGCTTTGACTTTCGGAGCTGTCTTTTCATTGATGACGCCCTGTAAAGCGCAAGGGAATAAGAAATTGCAATCGAGGAACAAAATATCATCAAGGCCGATTTTCTCGCAGTTCTCTTTTTCAAAACCGGTGAGCTTGCGTCCGCGCTTCTCGGGGTTGTTGTTCATGTATTCAAACGCTTTGTCAACGTCGATCCCCTTAGGGTTGTAATAAGTTCCCGTTGTGTCGCTGATCGCTATGATTGTAGCACCGGCGTCTCTTAATAATTGCGCAGTGTAGCTGCCGACGTTTCCAAATCCCTGAACAGCGATTTTCATTTTTGTGGGGTCAAGTCCCTTTGCCTTCATTAACTCAAGTCCGCATGTTGAAGTTCCGCGGCCTGTCGCTTCGACACGTCCCTTAGCTCCCCAATAGTCCGTGGGCTTTCCTGTGAGCATTGCGGGCTCAAAGTGTCCGAGCATTTTGCAAATCGTGTCCATGATCCAGACCATTTCCTGACCGCCGGTGTACATGTCCGGAGCAGGAACGTCGCTCCAGCGTCCGATGATGGGGGCAATACGAGCACCGTAAGTTCTTGACATTCTTTCTTTCTCGCGACGAGTTAAGGCTGTCGGGTCGCAACAAATTCCGCCTTTGCCTCCGCCGTAAGGTATCCCGGCTAATGAACATTTCCACGTCATTAACATTGCAAGGCCTTCGCACTCTGCGCCGGTTACATCTTTTGCGTAACGGATACCGCCCTTCGAGGGGCCTAACGCTGTCGAGTGTTGAACTCTGTAGCCTTTGAAGACTCTTACTCTTCCGTCTTCCATTTCGACCGGTACTGAAACATCAAGTCTGCGCTCCGGGTAACTCAACATTGAGATTAAGCTCTCACTGAGTCCCATTTCGTCAGCCGCGCCGTAAAAATCTTGAAGCGCTGTGTCGAGGAGCAGGTCGTCCGATCTTCTTCTGCCGTTTACTATTCTGTCGGCCATGTTATAACACTTTCTTTCATTATTTCAAAATATTTAGTCAATTTTCAAAATTCTTTCAACGGCCGGAAATTTTACACGCGAGTTTTTATTTTGTCAAATTGTCCGTATAATCACACTCGAAAATTTTAGAGTGAAGGAGAATTTTTATGCCCGAAGATTTTGAAATAAAAGTTAATCACAAAGCCCTGAAAACTTTGCGGGACGACATCGAAAATAAAACCGGCTTCAGGTTCGTGAAGATTGAAGACGGGATCGCAGTCAGCGAACTTGAACTTGAGGACGAACACGTAAACCCTTACGGGATTCCATATGGCGGAGTCTTGTTCACGATGGCGGACGATACATCGGGAGTCGCGTTCTTAAGTGCTGGCGGCAATGGCGTAACAGTCAACGGACATGTTGATTATTTACGAGGCTCACGCGACGCAACGAAATTAATTTGCACCGCGAAGGTACGAAAGGCCGGCCGAAGAATTTTTTACATTGACGCTGACATAGTAAACGAAAAAGGACTTGACCTTTGTAGATTCAAATTTGTTTTTATTAATATAGACTCCTAGTCGTAGCCTGCGCAACAAAATTTTTTTATAATTTTTGTATAATGCAAAAAATTTTTTACGGAGGTATTTGAAGCTGAAAGAGAAAGAAGGCGTAGTTTTTTCAATCGCCAAAGATAATGAATTAATACCCGGTTGCACTGTTTCAAAATCTGTGTTTGATACAGACGATTTTGGTATAAATTATTTTTCTATGGCTGGTGGAACAGACATAAGCGCTGAAAGTTATTCTTATCACAAAATTATTTTTAATACTCGCGGAGAACTCATAATTTTTTATGCCAATGGTCAAGAATGGAAATTATCCGCAATGGAAAGTTTTATTACGCCTGTTAATTTTCCTGTAGGCATGAAAACTGACGCAGGCACTGTATATCTTGAAATTAGATTGAAAGAGGGAATCAAAATGAATCCAATAGTAAAAAACGGAGAAGTTTTCAAAATTTCTGAACTTGTTCCTTATCAAGAGGGACGCATTGTAAATATGGATCTCGTCAATGATCCCAAGATGAAATTTGTCGTTATGGCTTTTGATGAAGGCACAGGACTTTCAGAACACGCAGCACCTGGCGAAGCATTAATTTTTGCGTTAGACGGTCAGGGAATTATAGGCTATGAAGGCAAAGAACACGTTATCAAAGCCGGAGAAAATTTCAAATTTGCTAAAAACGGCAAGCACTTTGTAAAAGCAAATGAGAAATTTAAAATGGCATTGCTCCTGACGCTGGAATAAAATCAGGATTTGAGAATATGATTAAAGTCGCGTTTTATGATACAAAAGCCTACGACATGCCTTCCTTTGAGCATTACGGAAAATTGCACGATGTCGAATTCAAATTTCTTGAAACAAAATTAAATGAGAACACAGCAACATTAGCCAAAGGTTGCGAAGCTGTCTGTGTGTTCGTCAACGATGCAGTCAACGCTACTGTTATTCAAAAATTGTATGAAGACGGCGTTAAATTAATTGCTCTTCGTTCGGCCGGTTACAATAATGTAGACGTGCGAGCGGCGTTTGAAAAAATTCATGTTGTACACGTCCCGGCTTATTCGCCTTATGCAGTTGCTGAACACGCTATGGCACTGTTATTAACGTCCGTGCGACGCATTCATAAAGCATACAATCGCACAAGAGATTTTAATTTCTCGCTCAATGGTCTAACAGGCTTCGATTTACATGGCAAGAGCGTCGGTGTAATTGGAACTGGCAAAATCGGAATGATATTTGCAAATATTTGCAAAGGATTTGGCATGAACGTTTTAGCATATGACAAATTTCCCGCGAAAAACGCCGAAATAAATTACGTTTCTCTTGAAAAAATTTTCAGTGATAGCGATATTATATCCTTGCATTGTCCACTGACTGATGAGACGCAACACATGATAAACGAAAATGCAATTTCTAAAATGAAAAAGGGAGTTGTAATTGTAAATACTTCGCGTGGCGCTCTGATAGATTCAGAAGCATTGCTCAACGGCATTAAATCACGAAAAATCGGCGCGGCATGTCTTGACGTTTACGAAGAAGAAGCAAATATTTTCTTTGAGGATCGCTCCGGGCATATTCTTAACGATGAGCTTTTATCACGTCTTATTTCAATGCCGAACGTAATCGTTACGTCTCATCAAGCATTTTTAACGGAGGAAGCTCTGAACAATATCGCAGAGACAACAGTTAATAATATAAAGTCTTATTTTACTAATGATGGAATTTGCGATAACGAACTTTGCTATCGTTGCGGACAGATTGAACGCTGTAAACAAGAACGCAAGCAAAAATGTTTTTAAGGAGGATACAACTATGAGAAAACATGTAAAAAATAATGTAAGTTGGGTTGGTTATATTGATTGGGAGCTTGAAAAATTCCACGGTGATGATTATTCAATCATGAATGGCTCGAGTCAGAATGCCTACTTGCTTGAAGAAGAAAAAACTGTATTAATCGATACAGTATGGACTCCTCACAGGTTCGATTTCGTTGAGAACTTAAAGAAAGAAATTGATCTCAAGAAAATTGATGCCGTAATTGCTAACCATGGTGAATGTGATCATTCAGGCTCTTTGACTGCGCTAATGGCGGAAATTCCTGACGTTCCAATATACTGCACTGCTAACGCAGTTAAAAGTATCGAAGGACAATATGGGAAACAAAATTGGAATTTTCATATTGTAAAGACTGGCGACAGTTTGGAAATTGGAAATGGGAAAAAATTAATTTTTGTCGAAATGCGAATGCTTCATTGGCCCGATTCTATGGCTACTTACATGACCGGCGACAATATTTTATTTTCAAATGACGCTTTCGGTCAGCATTACGCTGTCGAAGAATTGTTCAACGATAAAGCTAATCAGTGTTTATTGAACAAAGAAGCAATGAAATATTTTGCAAATATATTGAATCCATTCGCGGCGATTCTTACAAAGAAGCTCGAAGAAATTGGAAAATTAAATCTTCCTATTGAAATAATCGCTCCGTCTCATGGTGCGATATGGCGCGATAATCCTTTGCAAATCGTAACAAAGTATGCCGAATGGGCGAATGCTTACCAAGAAAATCAAATTACAGTCATCTACGATACAATGTGGGAAGGCACAACAAAAATTGCTCATGCAATCGCGTCGGAAATTGCAACGCAAAGCCCTGAAACCGTCGTAAAAGTCTTCAATATTGCCAAGGCTGACAAGAACGAAATCATGACCGAAATTTTTAAGTCAAAAGCAATCGCTCTCGGCTCTCCGACAGTGAGCAATAGTATATTATCAAGCGTCGCAGGTTTGTTGGAATTTACAAAGCAGTTGAAGTTCAAAAATAAAAAAGCCGCTGCATTTGGTTGCTATGGTTGGAGTGGAGAAAGCGTTAAGATTTTACAAGAAAAACTCAAAGACTCGGGCTTCAGTGTGATCGATGAGAACATAAAGGCAATGTGGGTGCCAACGGAAGAAGATTTAGGGAAAATTCCTGCGCTTGTAACGGCATTGCTTGCGTAAATTAATCAAGCAGGAGAGCCACGAATTAATTTTCAAAAACTCTCCTGCATTTTTCATCACGACAATCTTCCACGCGAGATTATTCTGAAAATTTTTGAACGCGCAATCTCAATCATAGTGCATACAGCGAAAACTAAAATCACTACGCCGATTGTGTATGGAATTAAATACGGGCTGTCTTTGAACGAAGCCGTATGAAAAACTGTTTGCCATAGCCATTTTGAAGTAAATATATTTTCGTGCAGCAAATAAACGCCCAAAGTCGCAGCGGCAATGACGTTGATTAATTTACTTTTGAAAGAAAAATTTCTGAAGCCAAGAAGAAAGCACAGAGCCCCTATGAGAGTGAACGGTCGCATCATGCCGCGGAAATATTGCGCACGTTCTCCAAAAAAAGAAATTTTCAATCCTATGATGTCAAAAATAATTAATGTAGCAAGATTCAGAAACATAAATAGAATCCCATAGAAAACAAATTTTTTATTGCCAAAATTTTTACCGTGCAAATTAAAATATCCCGCAAGAGAGTATACGTATATAAAATTTATAAGGCTGCTACTCTCGAATGGCCAACGTATAAACACAGGAAATAAACTCCAATAAAGTCCTAACATGATAAGCATTTTCTTATATTCTTCGCGCTTCAAGTTGTTCAAAAGAATATTCAAGTACGGGTGAATGAGGTATAAAACGAAATAAGTTTTAATAAACCACCATTGGCGATATAATTCCCTGAACGTAAACGGGACTTTGAAAGAAATTAAGAGACTAATGACTAAGACGAAATAAATAAAAGCCTTTAATGGCAAGCCTATTACCTTCGCTGCCTTCACTTTCTGCGACTTCACAAGAAAATATCCTGAGATTAAAACGAAAATATCATTCGCAAACTGGCCGTGCATATATAAAAATTGTTGCCATAACCTGTTTACAGAAAATTCAGTTGTTGAAAAATTAAAACCACCATGTTGCGCAAAATGAGAGCCGACTATCATCAACATCGCGACAATTCTCAAAAGTTCAAGCGAAGAATCTCTTTCCCTCTTTCCTGACTCCTGACTCCTGACTCCTGACTCCTGACTCCTGACTCCTGACTCCTGACTCCTGACTCCTGACTCCTGACTCCTGACCATTATTGTTGGGCACAATCCCATTTTGTCAAGCTCCTTTTTAATGATTTTCCCTTAAAACAACATTGTGAAAAATATAACATAAATTAACCCAGGCAACATGTCCCCAAGATTTAATTTTGTGATTTTCAACATGTTCAAGCCTATTCCCATTATCATTAAGCCGCCAAGCCCAGAAATATTCGCGTACATGTCTTGCGTTATAAACGGCTCCGCCCACACGGCCAAGAACGTCAGCGCGCCTTGATACATAAACATCGGCACGATTGAAAACAAAGCTCCGATTCCAAATGTCCCCGCGAATAAAATTGAAATTATTCCGTCCATTATGCCCTTTGTCATTAAGATTTCAGGATTATGGCGCAGGCCGTCTTCAAACGCTCCTATGACCGCCATAGAGCCGACGCAAAATAATAATGACGCGTTCACAAAACCTTGAGTAAATTTTTCATTTTTAGCGTGAATTTTAGATTTTAATTTGTCGCCAAGACCGTTTAATTTTTTTTCAATGCCTAGAAGTTCGCCCGTTATCGTCCCAAGTACGAGGCTCAATAAAACCGCGATCGCGTGTTTCGTGCTTAGCGTCATGTTGATTCCAACGTAGAGCGTGAACAGTCCCATGCAATTAAAAATCGTTCCCTGAATTTTCTCCGGAATAAATTTTCCAACCGCTAGGCCAAGCGAGCTCCCGAAGAAAACTGTTATACAATTAAAAATCGTTCCGCCCGCAGGAAGCGATCTAAAAATTTCATTCATGATTCAAAAAATCTCCTCGTCATTTTTTCGCTGAATTATAAGTGATAGAATTTACAAAATAAAAATTTTTTTCAAGGAGAACTTTTTATGAATCCCAACAACATTATGAAACAAGTTCGTCAAATGCAATCAAAAATGATGCAAGTTCAAGAAAAACTCGCAAGCGAAACCGTTGAAGCTCAAGTCGGTGGCGGCATGGTCAGCGCGACTTTCACAGGACAGGGCGACATCGTGTCTATAAAAATCGATCCTGAAGTTATAAATCCTGACGATAAAGAGATGCTCGAAGATTTAATCGTTTCAGCCGTCAACGAAGGCTTGAAGAAGAGCCGCGACTTAATGACCGAACGAATGGGCGGCATAACCGGCGCTTTAGGCGGCGCGCTTGGCTCAATGGGAATGGGATTTTAATTTTTAATTTCGTTCCATGGATTCCATTAACGAACTCGCGACAGCTCTAAAAAAATTTCCCGGCCTCGGCAAAAAAAGTGCACAGCGAATTGTCTTTCATCTTTTAAGGCAAGACGAGAACGAATTAAAAAGACTCGGCGCGCTTATCGCAACTTTGAAAGAAAATCTCAAAACTTGTTCAGAGTGTGGCAACATGTCCGCGCAAGATCCTTGCCCGATTTGTTCAGACCCGTTGAGAGATAGAAAAACTCTTTGCATAGTCGAAGACCTCGAATCCTTAACTGCGTTCGAGAACGCAGGGATTTATAACGGGCTTTATCATGTCTTAGGCGCGCAGATGTCCCCGCTCGAAGGTCGCGAGATTTCAAACGATGCCGCGAAATTTCTTTTGCAACATATTAAGAATATAAAACCTTCTGAAATTATTCTTGCGACAAGTCCGAGTATCGAAGGCGACATGACTCAATTTTCTATTATGGACATTCTCAAGAGCGTAAAGCACACAAAAATCACGCGCCTTGCGTTCGGCTTGCCATTGGGCGGCAGTATCGAGTTTGCTGACAAACTGACCCTTCATACTTCACTTGAAGCAAGGAGGCCGATAGAATCATGAAAAAATTTTCTTTTATAATCGTCGCGGGCGGTCGGGGAAGTAGGCTCGGCGCTCGTAAACAATTTTTGAAACTCGGCGAAAAATTTTTGTGGCAATGGAGCGCGGACGAAGCCGACAAATTAAAAAATTCTGGCGTCGAAGAAATAATTTTAGTCGTGCCTAGCGATTTGGATTTAGAAAATTTTTCTTGGAGCGGCGGTTTAAGTTTCAAAGTTGTTCACGGCGGCGCCACGCGTTCTGAATCCGTCCTCAATGGCTTAAACGCTGCTGCTTGTGATTACGTTCTTATTCACGACGCAGCCCGGCCTTTTGCAAAAAAAAATTTGTTTCTCGCACTTATGAACGCCACTGACGAATTTACGGGAGCGATTCCAGTTTTGCCAGTTGCAGACGCGTTAAAAAAAATTGATGAAGAAGGCGAAAAAATTTCAATTGTAAATCGCGAAGGACTTTTCATAACTCAAACCCCGCAATCGTTTCACAGAAAAAAATTAATCGAAGCCGTTAAACAAAATCTCAACGCTAAAGACGAAGCCGAATCGTGGCATAACGCCGGTTACGAATTAGCGGCCGTCGAAGGTCAACGCCTGAATTTCAAAATCACGTGGCAGGAGGATATGACGATGGCAAAATCGCTGGTTGAATTTCAAAATCAAAATCCTAAAATCATTCGCACGGGGATTGGCTACGATGTTCATCAACTAGTTCCAGAACGAAAATTAATTTTAGGCGGTGTCGAAATTCAAAACTCGCCTTTGGGATTGCTTGGGCATTCGGACGCGGATTTATTGACACACGCTATCATGGATTCGATTTTGGGAGCGGCCGGACTTGAGGACATTGGAAATATTTTCCCGGCGAGTGATGAAAAATTTCGCAACGCCGACAGCATAGAATTATTAAAAAAAGTTTTGCGCCTTGTCGAAGAGGCGGGCTGGCGAGTTGAGTTTGTTGACGCGGTTGTAGAAGCTCAAGTGCCGCGGCTTAATAAATATCGCGAAGAAATTAAAAGCACGCTCGAAAAATTTTTTGCTTGCAACATAAAATTCAAATCTGCTGAAAATCTCAATGACGCCGGGCGCGGACTCTCAATGACGTGCTGGGCCTGCGCTACGGTGAGTTTAAGGAGCTGATGACAATGTCGGAACTAATGTTTTCTCACAATCGAGACTGCGATAATAAATTATGGTTCGGTGAAATTGCATTAAATGGCTTTGAGAGATTTATTTTTAATGATGAAATAATGATTCCGCCGTTGTTCGATTCTTACGACGATTTTGTAAATCATGATTGGCCGGAATTTGTCGAAGATAATTCTTTTATGTAGACTATGAACGAAAATTTTTTAACGCTTGGCATAGAAACAAGTTGCGACGATACGGGCGTAGCGATTTTGAAAAATGACCGCGAAGTTTTATGTGAATTTCTTTCGAGCCAAATTAAAGATCATTCGCGCTTCGGAGGAGTAATTCCGGAGTTTGCCGCGCGTAAACATCTTGAAAATCTTTTGCCACTCGTCGATGCCACTTTGAAAGAATCCAAAATCACAGGCCACGAATTAAATTTGATTTCCGTAACTCGTGGGCCGGGCCTCATGGGGTCGTTAATAGTCGGCGTTCAAACTGCGAAGGCTTTATCGCAAGTCTGGAACGTTCCGCTAATTGGCGTTAATCATCTCGAAGGCCATTTGTTCGCGCCGCTTGTTGACGCTGACGACTTAGAACCGCCGTTTTTGTCACTTATAGTTTCAGGCGGCCACACGGAAATTATAAAAGTAAATTCGTTCGGTGATTATGAATTACTCGGACAAACTCGCGACGACGCAGCCGGCGAAGCTTACGACAAAGCTGCGCGAATTTTAGGCTTGAAATATCCCGGCGGCCCCGAAATTGACAAGCTCGCGAAGTCGGGAAATTCTCACGCGTTTAATTTTCCAATTCCGTTGAAGAACACGGATAAAATAGAATTTAGTTTCAGTGGATTAAAGACTGCGCTATTATGGCAAGTGAAAAAATTTCAAGATTCAAATTCGGAAATTCCGATTTCAGATTTATGCGCGTCGTTTCAGAGAGCTGTAACAGAAGCGTTAATCGCAAAATTAAATCTTGCTGTCAAAATCACGGGCATAAAAAAAATTTCAGCTTCGGGCGGTGTGTCTGCAAACAGCGCGTTGCGGGACGCCTTGAGCCAAAATAAAAATTTTCGTGCGTGGCTTCCAAAAATAAATCGCTGCACCGATAACGCCGTTATGGTCGCGATGGCCGGGCGAAATTCTTTTAAGCGAAATCAAAATTTTTCATCTGAAATTATTGCTGACCCTTCGTTACATGCCTTATAAAAAATTAAGGGGTCAGGAATAAATCCCAACTCCTTAATTTCTCCTAACTCCTCACGGGTATTATATCACAAATTAAAATTTTTTATGCTTATGCTTCAATCGGAATCTCTGCTTCGTCTTGACGCGGCCATGTTGATGTCCATGTTCTGACAGGCAAGCCCCAAATATTTATAAATCCTACAGCCGCTGAGTGATCGAAAGCGTCACCTTCAGAGTAAGTTGCAAGGTCATGGCGATAAATGCTCTTGGCCGTCTTCAAACCGCGAACAACTGCTTGACCTTTGAACAATCTCATTTTTACGGTGCCGTTTACAAATTTCTGAGTGTCGTTCATGAACGCGTTAATGGCGTCGCGCAAAGGCGAGAACCAGTAGCCCTCGTAAGTCAGTTCTGCAAATCTCGTTTCAAGTTCGCGCTTCGTTTTTAAAACTTGTTTATCAAGCGTCAGAGTTTCCATAGCGCGGTGAGCCGCTAAAAGAGTCGTCGAGCCGGGGCACTCATAAACTTCACGCGACTTAAAGCCGACGAGCCTATCTTCAATCATGTCTACGCGTCCGATTCCGTGACGGCCGGCAATTTTATTTAATTTTTGAATTAACTCCACGCCGTGCATTCTCTCACCGTTGAGAGCTACCGGGATTCCACCTTCAAAATCAATTTCAATAAATTCTGGAGCGTCAGGGCCTTCGAGCGGGTTCGAAGTCATTTCGTAAGCGTCCTCGGGTGGTTCGTTCCAAGGGTCTTCGAGCAAGCCGCACTCAATCGAACGTCCCCATAAATTATCGTCGGTGCTGTATGGCGAAGCCGCCGTAGCGCGAACAGGGATCCCGTGCTTAGCTGCGTATTCGATTTCGGCCTCGCGTGTAAAATGCCAATCGCGAACGGGCGCAAGAACTTTAATTTTAGGATTCAAAGCCGTCGCACATACTTCGATTCTAACTTGGTCTTGTCCTTTGCCGGTGCAGCCATGAGCGACAGCAACCGCGCCTTCTTTGTTGGCAATGTCAACGAGAGTTTTTGCTATCAACGGACGCGATAACGCCGACACTAAAGGATAAGTCCCTTGATACATTGCATTAGCTCGCAGTGAAGGATAAACATAATTTTCAACGAAAGTTTTTTTAAGATCGAATATGTAGGCTTTAATCGCTCCGCTGTGAAGAGCTTTTGATTTCGCCGCCTGCAAATCTACATCTTTCTGACCTACATCGGCAGTCATTGTTATAACGTCATAGCCCTGTTCGGTGAGCCACATGACAGCTACGGAAGTATCAAGGCCTCCGCTATATGCGAGTACTGCCTTTCCTTTTTTCTCGGGCATGTTGAAAAAATTCCCTCTTTCTGAAAAATTAAAATTTGAATATGATAATATCACACGGAAATTTTCAGAGTGTATCGACATGGCAAACTTAATCACGGCTCGTGAACTTTACAAAATTTTAATTTTAAATTACAGAATAAAATCTTTAACTGGTTGCGTAAATTTTCAGTTGGGCAACATCAGCGTGGGCGTTAAGCGTCGCGACATTATGGGCGAGGTTATTCAAAACTGGGTCAGCGAATGGCTGGGGCAAAGCCGGATCGATTTTATAGAAAATCCTCTTCCACAAAAGCCGCCCGATATTTATCTTAATCCCGGAAATTTGCGAAGTAATTGGCTGGAGATTAAAGCTTTCAATCGCGACGAGAACCCGCGCTTCAGCATTGCGGCTTTTAATTTTTTCGTTGAAGATTTAATTCGCCGACCATGGCATCTGGACGCAGATTATTTAATTTTTGGCTACACTATGAACGAAGATACCGGCGACTTGATAATCAAGGACTTATGGCTAAAAAAAATTTGGGAAATCACAAAGCCTATGTCTAATTGGCCTCTTACTGTTCAAATTAGACATGGAGTTTTGAATGAGATTCGCCCGTGCACGTGGTACGCTTGCAAAACTCACACAAAAGTTTTTGAGTCGCTCGAAGATTTTCTTGCGGCCTTTGAAGCTACGATTTATCAAAATCCCGGAACGCGTTCAAAAGCTCGGAGTTGGCGAAAAAGATTTTTGAGAAGTTATCGAAAACATTACGGCCGGGAAATTGAAATTCCATATTGGGAAGACATCAGCGCGAATTATAAACGATGAGCCGCGCCCGAAGTTCGGGGTGG
>JAFSUP010000012.1 GCA_017445205.1 Synergistaceae bacterium | reverse complement strand
GTGATATATATTCATGCGCTCAAAAATGCTGTAATACCGGTCATCACTTATTTAGGGCCTCTCACGGCAGGAATACTGACGGGAAGTTTTGTAATCGAACAGGTGTATGGAGTCCCGGGACTAGGAACTTTTTTTGTAACAAGTATATCGAACAGGGATTATACAACAATAATGGGCGTAACGATTTTTTACAGCGCGATACTTGTAACTTTTAATATCATTGCTGATATATGCCTTTCGATTGTTGACCCGAGAATAAAGCTGAGGTGATTTTATGAAACCGGAAGATTTTTTGCCTTTAACTGTTGAAGAGCGGGAAGGCGCAGAGATTCTAAGACCTTCAAAAACGTACTGGGCTGACGCTTGGCTCAGACTCAAAAATGACAGAGCCGCAATGATCGGGCTATATGTGATTCTTATTGTTATAATTCTTGCTGTTTTCGGGCCTGTGTTCTCGCGCTATGAGTATGACGGAATGGACTTCAACGTCAGCAATGACCCTCCGAGCCTGACTCACTGGTTCGGCTGTGATATGTTCGGGCGTGATTTATTCGTGAGAGTCATGTACGGAGCAAGAATTTCGCTTTCTGTCGGATTTATTGCTAGCTTCATCAGCCTGTTTATCGGAGTGATTTACGGCGGAATATCCGGCTATCTAGGCGGCCGGTGGGATAATGTCATGATGAGAGTTGTCGATGTGATTTATTCTGTTCCAGCGATGATTTATGTTATTTTGCTCATGGTCGTTCTCGGAGCAGGACTCAAAAGCATATTTATAACTATGGGAATTTCATACTGGGCACCGATGGCGAGAATGGTACGCGCTGAAGTCTTGCGGATAAAAAACGAGGAATTTGTTACAGCCGCGAGAGCTGCCGGGGCATCGCCGTCAAGAATATTATTTCGTCATATTATTCCAAACGCAATGGGAGCTGTGATCGTAACTTTGACGTTTTCAGTCCCGGGGGCAATATTCACGGAAGCTTTTCTGTCGTTCGTCGGGCTTGGCGTAAGCGCACCGATGGCGAGCTGGGGAGTTTTGAGCAGTGATGCAGTTCCGGCAATGGCTGTATATCCGTGGCAGTTATTTTTCCCTGCGGGAGCTATTTCAATCACGATACTAGCATTTAATTTTTTAGGGGACGGACTCCGAGATGCCCTTGACCCAAAATTGAGGAAGTGATTAGGCATGAGCGATGAAATTTTGAAAGTTGAAAATCTCAGCACGACATTCAAAACATCAGCAGGAGAAGTTAAAGCTGTTGAAAAAGTTTCTTTCAGCGTAAGGCGCGGCGAAGTCTTAGGAATTGTCGGAGAGTCCGGGAGCGGCAAGACTGCGGCAATGCTTTCAGTGATGGGGCTGACGGGCGAAAACTGCAATGTTAAAGCCGACAGTATGACTTTTATGGGTGAAAATTTGACTCCCGGAAAAATAAAAAATCTCCGCGGCGATAAGATTTCAATGATATTTCAAGACCCTATGACAAGCCTTAACCCGGTATTATCAGCAGGCTGGCAGCTTAAAGAAATACTGAAACAGCATAAGTGGCGTGGCAATATACACGAGCGCGTTACGGAAATGATGACAAGAGTCGGAATTGTCCCGGCCGAAGAAAGAATCAGGCATTATCCGCACGAATTCAGCGGAGGACAACGACAAAGACTCATGATAGCGATGTCCGTTTTGTGCGGGCCTGAACTTCTTATCGCTGATGAACCGACTACAGCTCTTGACGTTACTGTTCAGGCTCAAATTTTGGGACTGCTGCGAGAAATCCGCGAAGCTTCAGGAATGTCTATGATTTTAATTACTCACGATTTAGGAATTATTGCGGGCGAAGCTGATAGAGTTATAGTCATGTACGGTGGGCATATTATGGAAGAAGGCACGGTGCGCGAAATCTTCAAGTCTCCTTCGCACCCTTACACAGTGGGCTTGCTGCGTTCAGTGCCGAAACCTGATAAACCGCGTGAAAGATTAATTCCTATTGAGGGACAGCCACCGGACTTGTTAAACCCTCCAAAAGGCTGCCCTTTCGTTAAAAGATGCGCTGAAGCCATGAAAATTTGCCTTCACAATAAGCCCGAAGAACTAAGCCTTAGTGATACTCATAAATATTCATGCTGGAAAGGAATGAAAAAATAATGCTCAAAGTTGAAGGGCTCACAAAGTATTTTGAAACTCCTTCGGGACGTATCCATTCTGTTGACGGCGTGAGCTTCACAATAAATAAAGGAGAAACTTTGGGACTTGTCGGAGAATCAGGCTGTGGAAAATCAACAACTGCGAGAACTATAATCCGGCTTTATGAACCTGACGCGGGGAAAATAATTTTCAACGGCCACGACATAACTCACATAACACAGCGCGAAATGCTGACATTCAGAAAAAAAATTCAGATGATATTTCAAGACCCTTACGCTTCATTAAATCCCAGAATGACGGCAGGCGAAATTATCCGGGAGCCTATGACGATTCACAAAATTCCGAAGGACGAACACAGCAGCCGCGTTAATCATTTGCTTAAACTCGTGGGACTTAACTCCGAACAAGCGGGGCGTTATCCACATGAATTTAGCGGAGGACAGCGGCAGAGAATAGGAATTGCACGGGCTTTGGCGGCTGAACCAGAGCTGATTATATGCGATGAACCAGTTTCGGCTCTTGACGTTTCGATTCAGGCTCAAATTGTCAACATGCTTGAAGACTTGCAAAAATCTCTCGGCCTGACGTATTTATTTATCGCTCACGACCTATCTATGGTAAAGCACATAAGCACGAGAATCGCAGTTATGTATCTTGGGAGCGTTGTAGAGATAGCGCAGAGCGACGAACTTTATAACCGTCCGCTTCACCCTTACACAGTCTCGCTTTTGTCATCAGTTCCAATTCCTGACCCTGAAAAAGCTACACAGAAACACATAATCCCTCTAAAGGGAGAAATCCCGAGCGCGATTAATCCGCCTTCAGGCTGTAAATTCCACACAAGATGCCCGAAAGCAAAGCCCGAATGCCGGTCAGTATCCCCAAAACTTGAAGACAAAGGCAACGGACATTTTTGCGCCTGCCCGTTCGCATAAGATTAAGAAGGAGTGAAAACATGAAAAAATTTTTCACGATGATAATAATATTTTTAATGTTGTTTTCAGTTTCAGAAGCAAACGTTAAAGATATAAAAGAAATAACTTATAATTTAGGCGTTGATCCTCAGACTTTAGACCCGGCCATAAATCACGCACTTGACGGGGCAATAGTTGACACGAATATTCTTGAAGGACTCCTTCGTTATGACATTGAAGGGAATCCCGAACCCGCCTGCGCTTCTTCATGGGACGTTTCGCCGGACGGACTAACTTGGACATTTCATTTGCGCGAAAATCTCAAGTGGTCGGACGGAATGCCTATTAAAGCCTCGCACTTTAAGGACGGATTTTTACGGCTCATTGACTCGAAATCGGGAAGCCCTTACGCCTCGTTAGCTTTCTTCATCAAAAACGCTGAATTATTCTATAACGGCAAAATAGCCAGCAATGACGTAGGACTCTCCGCACCGGACGACAATACTTTTATAATTAAACTTGAAAACGCAAATCCCCTAATGTTATATTACATGGCCTTCGCTTCGTTCATGCCTGCAAGAATGGACATAGTGAACGAAAACCCACGGACTTGGGCGGCAAAACCTGAAACTTTAATCTCAAACGGTCCGTTTAGACTCGAAGGCTGGAAACACGGCTCGGGCGGCGAGATTACAATCATCAAAAATCAAAACTACTGGGACGCCGATAACGTTAAGCCTGACAGAGTTAGACTTGTTTTCATCGGGGACGCTAATACCGCTCTTGCGGCGTTCAAGGCAGGGCGCGTGGATTTCATGACGACGGTGCCGTCGCTGATGAGACCGCTGCTTCTGAAACGAGGCGAGGCTGTCTCCATTCCGTCATATTACATTGCTTACTGTGATTTTAACGTTACACGCAAACCTTTTGATGATGTCAGAGTTAGACGGGCGCTTTCTCTTGCGATCGACAGAAAGATAATAACAGACAAAATAATTCTTGGCGGCCATAAACCTGCAACAGGAGCAATAATGAATCAAATTCCCGGAAAGACAGTTTCTGAAGATTTTAGGACTGAGGGCGGCGAATTAATTTCTCCTCGTTCTGAAATTGAGGAAGCAAGAAGGCTCCTTGCTGAAGCAGGATATCCGGACGGCGAAGGTTTCCCGGAGATTACTTTGAAATATTCTTCAAGTTCCAACAGGGGAAAAACTTTTCCCGAAGTTTTGCAAGGAATGTGGAAAACTGCTCTAGGAATCAAAGTTAATCTCTCAGGCGAAGAATGGAAAGTGTTTTTATCGACAAGAAGGAGCGGTGATTTTGACGTTGATATTTCAGCATGGGTTATGGATTTTCCTGACGCTGCCGGCTTTCTTGAATGTTTCATAACGGGCGATCCAAGCAACGACGGAAACTACAGCAATCCCGAATTTGACTCACTTATGAAGAAAGCACGGATTGAGCTTGACCGGGCAAAGAGAATAAATTATCTTCATGAAGCCGAAAAAATTCTCATTGATGATATGCCCTTAATTCCGCTTTATTTTGCTTCAGACATAAAGATGCAGAGTCCGAACGTTAAGGGGATTTATCAATTTCCGACTGGAATCGTGATATTCAGGGCGGCTGAAGTCTTTTTCTAAAATGAATCCGCTTCATGCCGTCAACATTTTATTTTTCTACAAAAAATTTTTCACATACTGGATCCATGATCTGTTCTTCCCAAATGAAGCTGTTACTGAATTTTCCGAAACTCCTCTCGTCAACGCCCTCTTCAACTCCGACGCCGTTTATCATGAAAATTACGCCGTCTTTCATGCCTGGACGAAAATACACTCCTGAAATCAAACCGTAAGCCGCTCCACTGTGTCCGATTAAGTCAATATTATGTTTTTCGCAAAGCCGCGCTTTACTTGCTCCGTCGATCTGATAAAGTCCTAATCCATAACTGAACATTACATCGTAAGGATCGCCGTTTTCTTGATCATAAATCCATTGAGGCTTACACATTTCGTTAAATGAAGCCTTGCTAATAATCTGTGTTCCGCGGAAAACTCCATCATTCAGCATCATTTTAAGACAATTCGCAAGCTCTTCAAATGAAATTCTCAAACCTCCCTGCGGCGCGAAAACTGTCGCATTCGTACCGATTTTATAATTGCTCAGGCTTTGTGTTTCCCAAACTGTATCTTTAGGCGGCTGAGTTTCGTAACTGTCAACCTGTGCAGTCCATTTTCCATCTTCTTTCCTGTAAATTGCACCAAGATTATTGAATTCACTTTCTTCAAAATTTCCGACAACATAATCTGCTTTTATATTCATCGGTTTCAGTACGTGATTTTTCAGATAGAGATCAAACCGTTCATCTGAAACTCGCTCGATAATTGTCCCTAGAATCCCGTAATTCAAATTGCAATATGTGAAGAAACTTTTGTCTTCAGTTGCAAAATGAGCCCCGTTTTCGTATTTCACGCCGCCTTTTTTGAAGAATTCTTCAAGAGTGTATTCAGGTGACAATGAATAGCTTTCGCCATCTCGCAAAGTTGAAGTGTGGCTCGCCAACATTTTAACCGTTATTTTTTCGTCAGGAAAATGCGGGTTACGCAAATTGAAACCCAAATATGTGCTGACATCTTCATCTAGGTCTATTTTTCCGGCTTCGACTAACTGCATTATTCCAAACATCGTGAACATTTTTGAGACAGATGCTACGCGGAATCTTGTGTCTTTGGTTACGGGCAGATTTTTATCAAGTTCACGTTTGCCAAAGAAGTTTTCATAGACAGTCTGGCCATTCTTAAAAACTATTACCCCTAAACCGGGAACTTGTAAATCGCCGTCTCCGATCATTGCTGAAAATTGATCGTCAAGAAATTCTTTAATTGAGAGATCAGAAGACGAACCACCTCCGTTACAGCCGTAGAGTGAACTAATGGTCAGAACGAATAAAATAAATACAGCAAGTTTTCTCATTTTTAATTATCATTCCTTATACATTTCCGATATGGACATGCTTGAGTTTTGCTTTTGCCATAGACGCAAGAGAATAAAGAAATTCTATATCCGTCGGCGGCTTGTTATAATTCCTTGCAGGGAAATATCTTGTTACATGCAGCGGGATTTCATCTGAGATTGAAGCTATCCAGTCAACCATAGCCGCAAACTCTTCGATATTGTCATTCAAGCCCGTAACAACCAAATTCGTAAGTTCAACATGAATTCCTGCGTTTATGAACAATTCTATATTCTTCTTCACTGTATCCAGTTCTCCGCCGAGCTTTTTGTAAGTTTCAGTGGTGAAGGCTTTGATGTCAATATTCGCCGCGTCATTTTGATTAAGACACGAGAGTAAATCTCTTGCCGCTTCGTGAGACATTGCACCATTCGTAACAAGTGCCACAGAAATTCCGGCTTCATAAAGAACAGGGGCAGTCTCACATATGTATTCTGCCTGAAGAGTCGGCTCGTTATAGGTAAATGCAACTAAATTTAATCCAGAGCCTTTTACATTCCTGACAAGATCATCTGCGGAAAGTTCAGACGTTCCGATAGTTTTTTCGTACAAAGCCTTTACAGGAAATGCGATATGATAATTTTGACAAAACGGACAACTCATCGTACAGCCTACACTGCCTAAAGAATAAATGAATTTCCCAGAGTTCCAGTGAAACAGCGGCTTTTTCTCAACTGGATCAACGGCACAAGCACAAAATTTCCCAAGACACGGAGAAATCAAAACCCCGTCTTTATTGAAGCGAACACCGCACTTGCCTGAACCGCCCTGCTTTATGTTACAGCCCCTAAAACATAAATTACAGGAAATTATGTCCCCGTTTCTCTTCCACCAACGAGCCTGCATCATACTTCTTTGTACCTAGTAACTGTAAAACGTTCAAGCTTTATTCTATCAAGATCATATATTCCGGCCTTCATTGCGGCAATCTGGACTTGCTGCTCTGCTGTGTCAACGCCTTCAAGGTCAGGGAGAAGAACGCCTCGCCTATATCCTTTAGAAACTATTACGCCGTATTTTTTCGGATTAAGCTGCTTAATGCTCTCAATAGGCTCTGCTTCTGAAAGCACGTCAACAGAGAATATTACGTTACTTAATTCGTCTTGTGTCATCGGCGGAAATCTTGGATCTCGAGTCGAAGCTGACACAGCATTTGCTATTATCTCTTTGTCTAAAGACTCATGAATCGGGGATAACGTTCCTATGCAGCCTCGCAACTCTCCGGTCTTAGCCTTGATTGACACAAAGCAGGATTTATGCTCGTTCCAGAGTGGTGAAGCAACTACTTCATCGCCACCATTGGGTAAATTTGCATTGTCAAGAAGCCGTTTCACAGTTTCACGTGCAAGCTGTACAGGAGCAGGCTGTTTTTTGCTTAATTCACATAAAGCCGTGCAATAACCGACACCAAAAGGCCATTCGTGAGAAAATATTTTTATTTCATTCCACGAAGAAAGACCGAGCATTGTCATTAAAGAGCGCAGACCGCATTCTCCAGCACGTTCGAGAGTTTTTTCATCAAGTTCATAAATCGGTTTAGGGGAATTATTTTTTAATGCTTCTTCTACAGCAGTCTCGAATTTCGGTGCGTAATCAGGTTCATAACCGGCCGGAGCATTCTGCGTTAAACGATGAGATAAGTCACCGCTTGCAAGCAGTGCTAATTTCTTATCGTTATGAAAATCGGCGAGAGCTTTTCCCATCTCAAACGCTTCTCTCGGTGTTAAACCAATAGGTGAAGCAATGATAATTTCGGGCAACCCTCTCCATGCCTTTTCCAGAAAACAAAGCGGAACCATGCTGCCTTGATCTTGAGTTAAATCTTCAACGGATTCTATATAAGTTTTGATGTTGAATTTTGCAAGATAATCACATAATGTTACTATATCTTTACTTTGTGAGTGTGCATTTATTCTTACATTTGAGACTCCGAACAGCGCAAAAGAGCCGCGGTAAAAATCCGCATTATTCACAAACAGCGCACCTGGAGCATACGGCTGATGTGGTGATAAAACTAAGAGTAAATCAGGTTTTTCAAGTTTCGATGTAAGTTCATGAATTCCATTTAACGTTTTCTCCGCTTCGAGTTCTCGTCCTCTTCCGATTTCATGAATCAAGACCGGCGGGTGAGGCATTAACGCTGACCATATCCAAGACATTTATTTTTTCCCTCCCATATTGTCATACTTCATGCTCATTTAACCATTTTCTAGCATATGAACAAGTCGCTTTAACCTGTCCGCCGTGCTTCTTTATCTCATCAACTGCAGCTTGGACTAACTTTGATGCCATTCCCTGCCCTCTAAGACTCTCGTCAACAAAAGTGTGGTCAATCACAAATACTCCAGGAGAAGTTTCGGGAAATGTTACTTCAGCGATAATTTTACCTGTCTCATTCTTCATTAATATTCTGTCACGTTTTATTTCAAAGTTCATAATGATTTTTCACCTCTATAAATTTCTTTTTATTGTCAAACTTAATTTCATTCTGTAATATAATAAATTATGATTTTATCATAAGAATTCTAGTTTCTCATATTATGTGTATGGATAATAATTTTAAAACATTATGTCTTGTAATGATCTTAAGCTCGTCATCATTTAACCCTGAATCCGTAAATTTTTTTGTATAATGCGAAAAGTCGAGAATTGGGAAATTTGAACCGAATAAAAATTTCTCAATCAGTCTGCCTTCCTTTACTGCACTTAAAATTTTCGGTTCCTAAAGCCATGGCAAAGCTTTTAATAAGATTCTCCTCATCTCCGGCATTAACTCATAAAACCATAAACCAGCGCCGAGGTGGAGGATATACAATAAACTGTGTAAGAGAAAAATCAAAGGCCGTGTCGCATGACCTGAAAGACATTTATCAGACTGAAACGTTGGAAGGTGCGGAAGCAGTTTGGCTGCAGTAGCCCAAGCTTCTAAAAAGAGAATGATGCCGCTACACGACTGGAAAAAAGCCATAAATTTCTTTTATGTAAAATTTATGGATCGTTTTTCTCTCGTACCCTAAAAAAATTTCTTACACAGTTTTCTTGACAAACTCCATTTTTATGGTCTTGCCTCTTATCGCTGACGAAGTTCTTTTATTGTAGTAGTAAAACTGATTCCAGCCGCTATAGCCAGGACCCAAATTACAGTTTGATGGCCATGGATTTTTGCATTTTCAACATCACCGCGAACAGCATAGCTCATAGCATAATAGAGTGAACTACCCGGAACTAAAGGGATTATCGCTGGTATTATAAAGAGTGTGGCGGGACTTTTATGTCGTTTTGCGAGAAATTCAGAATAAATCATAGCGAAAACTGAGGCAACCAGACAAGCTATAAAAACATCTTTGCTAAAAGAGAATACAGCTAAATATAATCCCCACGATAACATTCCACCAAGCGAAGAAGTAAATAAATGTCTTGTACCAAGGCCAAAAAGCAACGCAAAACCCAACGATCCAAAGAAAGCAGTTACTAATTGCACCAAAATTTCAAATTCATTCATTGGAAATTAAAATATTGTATCAATAATAATTATTGCCGTCATAAAGCCGCCCGCAAGGGCTCCCGCCCATATAAGGCTTTCAATTAGACGCACAGCTCCAGAAATTGTATTCCCAACAAGTATATTACGAACTGCGTTAGTCATTGCAAGACCTGGAATTAATAACATAATGTCCCCAATCAAAATTTTATCCATGTGAAGCGCAGGCACGGCGCGGCAAACTAAACCGACGCAAATACCAATTATAAGAGAGATCAAAAGATTAGAAGCCGCTGTGCTGACTTTAGTTTTATCAAGATAGTTTTGACAAATACAAATTTCTATCGCAAATAGAATCGAAGCAACTCCATCATAAATAGAACCGCCGAAGAACACAGCAAAGCTACCTGCCGCAAGCATACTTCCGATTAAGATTAGCCAAAATGGCTTTTTCATTGATGCAATTTCTGAAAGTGACGCATGAAAATCTTTTAACGAAATCAGATTATTACACACAACGCGGCTAAGACTATTAAGCTTCTCAAGTTTGTTGAAATCAGTTCCTGCGCTCGAATAAATTCGCCGTGTCTCGCTTACAAAATCTGTACCGGAAAACTCAAGACTAATACTTATTATCGAAGTTATGACAAAAACATCGGCATGTCTTGCACCATAGGCTTTAGCTATACGCGAAATTGTATCTTCGACACGGCTAATCTCTGCTCCGCTTTCGAGTAGTTGTTGACCAGTTTCAAGCAAACAATCAAGTAAGTCGGCTTGTTGTTCTTTCGACAGTTCCATTTGAATTTATCCAAAATTTTTTATTGTGATATTTTCATTGGTAAATTCTTTTCTGATTCTTTCAACAAACGCAAGTGCTTTAGCCCCGTCGCCATGTACGCAGAGAGTATCGCCGCGAATCTCAACATCGTTACCGTTAATAGTTTTTACTTTGCCTTCCTTAACCATTCTGATACAACGTTCGACGGCTAAATCTTCGTCTGTAATCATTGATCCTGGCTGTTTTCTTGGAACTAATGAAAGATCGTCCATATAGGCGCGGTCAGCAAAAATTTCACTAGCAGTTTTGAGCCCCATTTTTTCAGCTTCGTCTCCTAAAACGGCTCCAGCACAATAAAAAATCATAATAGACGGATCAATTTCACATACTGCTTCACAAATAGCTTTTGAAACCTCGCGGTCGTACTGACATAAATTTCCTAAAGCTCCATGCGGCGCGACGTGTTGCAATCGAAGTCCGTAGCTTTTAGTGAATGCCATTAACGCACCAATTTGATATTTCATGTAGTTTTTGACTTCAGCAAAACTCAAAACCATTTTGCGACGTCCGAAGCCCATTAAATCAGGATAACCAGGGTGCGCACCTACTGCTACGCCGTGTTCTTTTGCAAGTTTTACAACATTATCCATTACCATTGGATCACCTGCATGATAACCGCAAGCAACGTTGGAAGACGTTACATATTGTATTATTCCACTATCGTTGCCGATCTTGTAAGCGCCGAAGCTCTCGCCCATATCGCTATTCAAATCTATGCTGAACAATTTAATTTCACCTCTTTATAATTTTTCAACGCTGACATCAAAAGCTTGTCCGTCAACTGTGATTTTATAATAATTTGCATTAATATTCGCGTTTATGTTTCCACTATCAAGGCGTTCGCGAATGTTGTTAAAGTCATCATGGATTTTTCTTAACTCTTCATGAGCTTCCTCGACGCTTACTGCCTTGAAGCGCAACACATCGCCTTCTTTGCTTTGTCCAATTAAAGGCAAGTTGGCTGTAATTACAACTGCTATTTTCGTATAACCGCCTATAGTTTGTCGTTCGGACATCATGATTATAGGCTGACCTGAGCCAGGAATTTGAATTGCTCCTGTTACCATTCCATCTGAAATTATGTTGCAGTCGTTTTTGTGTGTAATCTTTGCGCCCTCGAGCCTATAGCCCATTCGATCGAAGTCTTTGCTTACTTTATAAGGCTGCGTCAAAAAATTTTCAAGACCTTCTTTAGTGAAAGCGTCATCTTGCGGGCCTAAAATCACGCGCACAATTTTTTCATTTTTAGGAAGCTCCGGAGCAGTTATAAAGCGTGTTTCAAGATTAATAACTGGCGTTTCAGATTTCCTAATACTAATGTAATCGCCCTTTTGAAGTTTTTTACCAATGTGATTTTGGATAGCGGCGGCTCTGCTTCCCATGATTAAAGGCAAGTCTAAACCGCCATGGACAGCTAGATAAGCACGACAAGAATCTTTCACAAAACCTAATTTCAAAACATCACCAGAATTTACTTTTAAAGCTCTATACATTTCGCACGGCTTATTATTTATTGTCGGGGACATATCAGCTCCAGTTATTGCTATTACTGCTTCGGCATCAAATGTCAAAGTCGCTCCAGCGATTGTAAATTCCAATGCGCTCTCGTTATCTGGGTTGCCAGCTAAGATATTTGCAAGCGTGAAAGAAACAAAATCCATAGCTCCAGACGGCGAAACACCGAACTTTTCATAACCAAAACGCCCACTATCTTGGATAGTTGTTAAAATCCCGGGATTATCAACACGAAAGCCCATGTTAATTAACTTCCTTTCTATAAGTCCGGCATTCATACTCGCCTTTTTCACAACGCTCTTTAATATCCAAAAATTCTTTTTTGTCGATAGGCTTGTATTTTATCCATTGGCCGGCGTTCAATAAAAATGGATTTTCTTTTCGATAATCACACATTATTACAGGAGTTGTGCCTATAATGTTCCAACCGCAAGGCTGTTCAAACGGAATTATATCACTCAAAGCCAACTGTACCACAATACTTCCGGCGTTAATCTTAACTCGCGGCGTGTCCCGGCGCTTGAATGAAAATGGATTTTCAAATCTCGCTGCATACGGGTGCCCCGGCGCAAAACCAAGCATATAAACATAATAAAGGCTCTGGCTGTGAATTTTGACAACTTCATCAACGGATTTATTTTCAAGTTGTGCAATGTATTCGAGATCAAGAGCGTATTCTCCCGGTTCATATAAAACCGGGATTTCAGTTACAATCGCTTCAGACGCGCTGGAAATATCTAAACTCGAAACGCATTCACTAATTTCTTTTTCAAGTTTATCTAATTTCATTCGCAACGGATCATAATGAATTAAAAGCGTCCT
>JAFSUP010000091.1 GCA_017445205.1 Synergistaceae bacterium | reverse complement strand
TGCTGCTTGAAACTGACAGGCGCGGCCTTAATGACTGATGACAAAATTTTTTTTGAGCAACGCGATTTAGGGCGGCGACAGTCAAGCGAATTGCCTAAAATGGTCGAAGAACTTTTGAACGAAAATAAAATTTCATGGAACGATATTAATTATGTCGCGTTGACAAACGGCCCCGGCTATTTCACAGGGATTCGAGTGGGCGCGGCTTATGCTTCGGGCGTTGCGTACGCTGCGGGAGCGAAAATAATTCCGGTCTCGTCGCTGGAAATGTTGGCGCATGACGCGGGAGGCCCGCTGCCGGTTGAAGCCGAAAAAATTTTGACTTTAATTTACGCCGGGCACGGCTTTGTTTACGCTGAAGCAAAAAATTTTTTAGAGGCCGGCGAATATTCGCATGAGTTTATAAAATCGTGGCTCGCTGAAAATCCTGACGCAAAAATTATTTCAGATGACCCCGAGCGAATCGAAATGCCTGAACTCGAAATTACGCAAGTGAAACCGAATTTAATTTCTTTATGTAAGATTGCGAAAAAAAATTTGAGTCGTGCCGTTTCGCCAATGGAATTAAAAATTTCGTATTATCGTGCCCCGCAAGGAGCTAGTTAAATAAGAAAGGATTTGAAAAAAATGGGACAAAATATCGCTTTAATTTTTGACCTCGTTATGATAATCGTGCTTGTGTTTTTTATATGGCGCGGCTTCATTCGCGGATTTTCCGGCGAAATTATCAGCCTCGTCGGATTTTTTGTAGCAATTTTTTGCGCGTGGCATTTTCTTGCACCCGCTGTGGATTTGTTCAAACGTTTTTTGCCGTCGATGACGCTTGATGAAACTGTAATTTCTATAATTTGCGGCGTTGTAATTTTCTTCGGTGTCGAAATAATTTTTGCAATCATCGGCGCGGTTCTCTCTTACGTCGTCAAAGTCGCTCAACTGACAATAACAGATCATTTCTTGGGCGTTGTCATTGGCTGCGTCAAAACTTTCTGCATAATCGTTTTTATTTACGCTGTGGCTTCGTCGTTCCCCGGCGTTATTCCTGAAGAAACACTTGAGCAAAGCTACTGCATGAAAGGCGCGTCGTTCGTATGGCCGCCGCTTCGGGACGTTTTGACACAGATGGGCGTTTTAGATTTTTCGGCGTTGACTGGCGGAAAATAAATCACAATGCGACTTACTGAAAACATCACCGAAACTCTTGAGCTAAAAAAAACTTTGCTCCCCTTACGTGAAAATCTTCGCGGCGAATTAGGGGAGCTAATTTTAGACTCGTTGCAGCCCGCAGAAAATTTTGAAAAATTAAAAGAACGTGAAAAACTTTTGCGCGAATGGCTCGACATGACCGACACGCGCGGCGAATTTAATTTTAATGCGAGTGTTGAGCCTGTCTCTTACATGTTCGCGAACGCAAAACGAAGCGGGATTTTATCCGGCGAAGAATTATTGAAAGTTCGTTTGCTCTTGAACTCGGCGCGACAAATCCGAGAAAATTTAGCCGACGTTCCCGAAAATTATAAAAGCGTTGACGCATTGCGGCGCGGAATTAGAGATTTTACGCCCGAGCTTGACGCTTTGAGCGTCATTGAAGACTCCGGGCGGCTTGCTGATACAGCTTCGACAAAACTTTTTAATTTAAGAACAGAAATTGAAAATCTAAAACGCACGGGCCGGCGGCTTGCTCAAAAATTATTTGAGGACGCAGAAATTAATAACATGTTGCAGGAGCGTTCGCTATCGTGGCGCGATGGAAAATTTTTGTTGCTTGTGCGTCAAGAATTTATAAATCGTTTCCCCGGTCTTGCCGTTGAGCGTTCAGCTTCTGGAAATTCTGTTTACATGGAGCCGAAGGCACTTTCAAACGTCAACAACAATTTAATAATTAAATCCAAAGACGAGCAGGACGAAGAAAGAATTATTTTATTAGGCTTGACGCGTCAAATTTTGAGCCGTGAGAACGCAGTTATAAACGCCGAGCGAGTAATCGGGACTTTTGATTTATTATACACGTGTGATTTTTTAATTCGCAATAAACGTTGGGTAATTCCTGAACTCACTAAGCAAAATTTTTTTAGATTAGTCGGAGCGCGGCACCCTATGTTGAAGGACAAGGCCGTCCCTATTGATGCAGAATGCGGCGAAAAATTTTCGACTCTCATTATCACAGGCTCAAACACCGGCGGCAAAACCGTAACTTTGAAAACCGCGGGCGTGTTAATCGCTATGGCATGGCTTGGCTTACCTGTTCCAGCGCGAGATGGGACTGTCATCGGCAACTTCGATGAAATTTTTGCGGACATTGGAGACGAACAGAGCATAGAACAAAATCTTTCGACTTTTAGCGCGCATCTTAAGAAAATTATTCACATCTTAAAACACGCTACGAGCGAATCTCTAATCTTGCTTGACGAGCTTGGCGCAGGCACTGACCCTCACGAAGGCGCGGCGTTGGGCGTTGCGATTTTGGAAACATTGAAAGAACGTGGCTGCGTTACGCTGGCTACTACTCATCATAATCCCGTTAAACAATATGCGCTCACGACCGACGGAGTCGAAACTGCAAGTATGGAATTTGACATCGAAAAACTTCAGCCGACTTATCATTTATTAATGGGGATCCCCGGCCGAAGCAGCGCACTTTTAATTGCGAAACGCTACGGAATGCCTGAAGAAGTTTTGCAGCTTGCACAGACCTCGCTTGACGCTCGCGAACTAACGGCCGAAGACATTATGAGCGAATTAAACGAACGCAAAGCAGCGTTAGACAATGCCGAACGCGAATTTCAATCTACAATGAGGGAAGCGCAGGATTTGAAACAGGCTTATCAAAGTCGGGTCGCGGAGATTGATTTACAGCGCGATAAGATAATGCAGGCCGCTGACCGTAAGGCCGAAAAATTTATAGCCAAGGCCGAAGAAACTTCAAAAGAAATTATTAAGAGCATGGAAGAAGCTGCGCGCGACGCGGCTCGAAGAGGTTACAACGTGAAACGACGTGAGTTAAAAACATTAAAGAGCGTCATTGAAGGCCGAACTAAGAAACGCACAGAACGCGAAATTGAAAACAGTCCGAAGCCATTTGAACCCGCGCCGGGAGTTACGGCAATGATAGCCGGAAGCGGCATCGTAGGAATTATTAACGAAATTAAAAATGGCCGAGCCTACATGACCGCCGGGCCTATGAGTGTCGATGTTCCTGTTTCGCAATTAATCGCAACGGACAAAAAAGCAAAAGTTGCTGCGCCTCCTGTCGATACTAGCAAGCTGCCAGTAGCTGACAGTGTGCCGTCGTCAATCATGGTTAGAGGCATGTTAGTTGGTGAAGCTATGCCGCTTGTAGAAAATTATCTTGACCGCGCGTATCGTTCTAATCATTCAGTCGTAACTGTAATTCATGGACGCGGCGAAGGGATTTTGCGAAGAGAAGTTCACGCGCTGTGCTCACGTTTGCATTATGTGAAAAGTTTCAGATTAGGCGGCGAGGGCGAAGGCGGTTACGGCGTTACGATTGTAACTTTCAAGTAATGAGTTTGTAACTAAAAGGCTAAAAACGAATGGCAGCTTCTAAATTTGGGGGAGCTGTCTTTTTTATGATTTTTTAAGAAATTTTCAAGAAGATAAAGATAAAATGAAAACGCAAAGGATTTGTGCTATTTTTTGTTTACACTGATATTCTTAGCGTTTGTCTCTGGAGGCTGCGGTGGCGGCGGGGGAAGCAGTACCCCTGTAAGTAATAATGAAAATGGGAATGATAACAACAACACTCCTGATGAACAAGAGCAAAATGTTCCTAATCCACCAGTCAACACAAATTTTATCGTAACGTTTGACAGCAATGGAGGAAGCGACGTCTCTCTTCAGGAAGTACAAAACGGAAGCACAGCAAATATGCCTGAGATTCCAGAAAAAGAAAATAATCTTTTCGTCGGCTGGTATCTTGCTGGAGAAAATAATTTCTCATTCAAATTTAATTTTGATACTCCGATTTCCAGAGATATTACACTTCATGCTAAGTGGTACGACCAAACAGATTTAACCGATACAGACGGCGATGGACTTACGGATGCTTTAGAATTTGCATTCGGAACAGATCCACTAGAAATCGATACCGATGACGACGGTTTGACCGATTACGATGAACTTAACTGGCTGAATTATAACCCGTTAGCTAAAGACTCGGACGGCAATGGTGTCGCAGATGGCGACGAAGATAAAGATGGCGACGGCTTAACGAATATTCAGGAAGGCAATTTCGGAACTAACATGATCCTTACTGACACGGACATGGACGGATTAACAGATTATGAAGAAGTTATAACTTATAAGACAGATCCGTTAAAACCTGATACTGACGACGACGGAGTCGATGACGGAACAGAAGTCGCAATAGGTTCAAATCCGCTTGTTGCTGAAACAAAATTCACAACCAGCTTAGAAACTTCACGAACAGCCGAAGACCCTGAAGCTATTGATGTAAGTGTTTCAATGGATTCTTCAGCAGAGAACGCAGGAACTCTTTATGTTCAAGCTGTGGAACTTGTAGGACATCCTTTAATCTCGTCGGCTATGCCCGGTTACATTAGCAACGCTGCATATGAAATCACAGCCGAAAATTCTGCTGATATAGAGTCGGCGACTTTGACGTTCACACTTGGCAGTAAGTATTCTGAAACAGACAGCTTCAAGCCGAGAATCTATTATGTGAATGAAGAAGCCGGAGTCTTTGAAAAAGTTGAAAATCAAAACGTCAGCGGCAATAAAATTTCAGCAACATTAACACACTTCTCAACTTATATTCTTCTTAATTCCGTTATGTTTGACGAAATCTGGAGCAATGACATCAGGCCGATATTCACGAACGCAAGCAATGACAACGCAAGACTCGATATAGTTTTTGTTATTGATTATTCAGCCAGTATGCAAGATAACGATCCTAATAGGCTTGCAGTGAAGCTCCCGCAAAATTTTGTTGATTAAACGCCGCCGCACACTCGTGACTTTAGTCATGAGTTAGGCGGCCTGTTTAATTTAAGTTTTCCATTTTTTTCTTTTTCTGTGTTATACTTCGTTTAAGTAGATGTCAGACGTAGAGATATAGATTTACGAAAGTAGACACTAACCGCGCATTCTACGTAATCCTTATTGGTGACAGTAAGGTTGGGCATGGGGGCAAAAGTTCCCTCGTGTTTAGGAGAAGCACCCG
>JAFSUP010000011.1 GCA_017445205.1 Synergistaceae bacterium | reverse complement strand
GGATTAATCCCCGGACTTCCTACAGTGCCGTTCGTGGGATTGGCGTTGCTAACGGGATTTTTGGGCTATACGGTCGGACGCGAAGCGAACGTTCAAGCAATCGAAGCAGAAGAGCAGGCTGCGCAATCAGCCGCAGGAGCACCTCAAACGGGAGCGCCAGCAGGAGCTACAGCCGCAGCCCCCGGAGCACCCGCAGGCGAGCAACCCAAGGCCGAACCCGTTTCGCCTGATGACGTCATGAAATTATTGACCGTCGAACCCATGGAAGCCGAAATCGGTTATGCGATAATCCCGTTAATCGACCCCGCGCAAGGCGGCGACATGCTCGATAGAATCGGAACTATAAGAAAACAAATGGCGCTCGAAATGGGAATCGTTGTGCCGCCAATCCGAATCCGCGACAATATCCAGATTAAGCCAACTGAATATATTTTGCGCGTTAAAGGCGCTGAAGCCGGGCGCGGCGAATTGTTGCCCGATCACTATCTCGCCATGAACACAGGCGGCGTTGAAGAAGATTTAATCGGCGTTCCAACTAAAGAACCCGCGTTCGGACTCCCGGCCCTTTGGATTTCTCCGGACCTTCGCGACAAAGCCGAGGCCATGGGCTACACAGTCGTTGACGCTCCGTCAGTTCTTGCGACGCACTTGTCTGAAGTAATTCGTAAGAACGGCGCCGAACTCTTGACTCGTCAGGAAGTTCAGAAACTTACGGACATGGTTAAAGAAAACGCTCCGGCTGTCGTGAGTGAATTATTAGCCTCGTTGACGCTCGGCGAAATTCAAAAAGTTCTTCAAAACTTAATCCGCGAACAAATCCCGATTCGAGATTTAGTTACGATTTTTGAAGCGCTTGCAGATTATGGCAAGATGTCCCGAAGCGTTGACTTCTTGACCGAACGCGCAAGAGAATCATTAGCGCGATTAATCTCTCTGAAAATTCAAGGTGCTGACGGGATCATAACGGCGTTCACGCTCTCGCCAAATTGGGAACAAAAAATTATGTCCGGCGTTGATGGCGATTTAACACGAGGTTGGCAATTAAATCTTGACCCACGCGATGTTCAAAAAATGATTTCGGCGATCTCGCGTGCAATGGAAGAATTAATCATGAAAAATCTTCCGCCTGTCTTGCTTGTTCACCCTGATGTCAGATTGATTGTACGAAGACTGATTGAGGGCTCAATCTCAAATATTTTTGTAGTATCGTATAATGAAATAGTTCACGGTGTTCAGATTAAGACAGCCGGAATGGTGGAGTAAATTATGCGTGTAACTAATCAAATAACTTTTACAGCAAAAGACGAATCGGAAGCCTTTCGACTTGCCTCCGAGCGTTTAGGGCGCGACGCCGTTATACTTTCTATGAGCGTGGTTAAAGAAGGAGGAGTCCTCGGACTGTTCCAACGTTCTGTTTTACGAGTTACGGCCGGGATTCTTGAAGACGATACCCCAAAACCGCAGCCGCCGAAACGTCAGAATAATTTTGCGTCAACGTCTTCGACTATATCGACAATGGACGACGACACACGCCGCGAAAATCTCATCGCGTTCCAAAAATTATTAGAAATCAAAGAGCGTGGGAGCCTTGCGCCTTCTTCGTCGGCTTCGCCGCTGCCGCCTGCTACTGATTTAGGCGACGAAGGATATATAACAGAAAATGTAAAAATTTCTCCCGAAGGTCTTCGCAATGCTTACGGTCTGACCACGAAGCCCGCGCCACTCGTTCAAAATCAAGAAAACGAAACGACTATTCCGACGCCTCGAAGAATAGATATACAGCCGCAGCCACAACCCGTTCAAGCTCCAAGCGAATCGAATCAGAACATGAGCAACGACGACGCACGAATCTTAAAAGAACAAGTCGGAGTGCTTGCCGATAGAATAGATTTCTTGCTTCAAAGATTGACCGCCGTCGAAACCATGAACGCAAATAATATAAACATGTCCGGCGCGGCTCGAAGTCAAGGTTTTCAGGCTGGAATCGTCCCGCCGTCAGAAAATGCCGAAATTGAAGAACGCCTTCGCGCTTCAGAAGTTGATGAAAAATATATTCGCAAGCTCTTGGCCGATTATTCAATCTTAAAATCAAAGGACAGGAACAGAAAATTTTCTTTTATTAAATGGCTTGCCTCTCGAATCGAATGCGCGGGTGATAACGGCGGCGACGCTTTCGGCGGTCAAAAAGTCATGTTAATCGGCCCGACCGGCGTAGGCAAAACTACGACAATCGCAAAACTTGCTGCTATAAAAAAACTTTGGTACTCGGAAAATATCTTATTAATAACCTGCGACAATTTCAGAATAGGAGCTATCGAACAACTTAAAACTTTTGCAAGAATTTTAGGGATTCCGTTTGAAGCAATTTTTGATAACATGTCGATCCAAGACGCTGTCGCGCGGCACGACAACTCTGACATAATTCTTTTAGACACCGCCGGACGTTCGCAACTCGATAAAACCGGAATGGATTTATACGTGAATATTTATGAAGATTTCAAGCCTGATGCCGTTCATTTAGTCCTTGCGGCAAATATGAAGTACGCCGATATGCTAGACGTCGTAGAACATATTCCTAATATTCCGATTTCGCACTTGTTATTCACGAAACTCGATGAAACTTTGAATTACGGTTCGATATTTAATATTCAGCAGGTGATGGGCTGCCCAATTTCATTTTTGACAGTCGGGCAAAACGTCCCCAAGGACATAGAGACAGCCGAAGGCATTCGGATAGCGAGCCTCTTAATGAAACCAGACGAAGAACGAAAGAAAATCGCGACGGCAATGGCAAAATCTATGGCAAAGTCTAAAGAAGAGCGCAAGATTAAAAAATGAGAATATACGAGTACAATCCCGATCAGGCAGGAGAACTTAGAAGAATGGTAGAAAAGGACATCAACAGAACTCCTCCGAAGCTTCACACGCTTTCAGTTTTGAGCGGCAAGGGAGGAGTAGGAAAGAGCAACATATCGGCCGGACTTTCATTCGCGCTTGCAGATTTTGGAAAACGTGTTGTCTTGATCGATGCGGATTTAGGAATGGCGAATCTTGATATTTTATGTGGCGTCAAAAACGCAAAATGGAATATTTCGCACTTGCTCGACGGTTCGCGGAGTTTAAACGAGGTTCTTGTTCACTTCCGCGTATCAAGCCGAGCCGAACGTGAGAACGGCGGAGTAGCTTTATTACCCGGCGGCGTCGGTCTTAAAGAGATTGCCGACATGGACGACACGGAATTAGCGCGGCTGTTTGCTTCGTTATCGGCACTGGACGCAACTGCGGATTATGTAATCATGGATGCCGGCGCGGGGATTCATAAAGGCGCGCTGTCGTTTGCTTACGCTTCCGAAGCTACGCTACTTGTAACTACACCCGAGCCTACGAGTATTCGTGACGCTTACGGCGTTATAAAATCTCTTGGTGCTGCGGCATGGACAGGCGGTGCTCACGGCACTGGCTTAATGCTAGTCGTAAACATGGCGAACTCGAGCCGCGAAGCCCTCGATGTCGCTGAACGAATCCGTCTAGCTTCGATGCAATTCCTTGGCAACGCTCCGACATATCTTGGTTATGTCTTAAAAGACGACGTAATCAGCCGCTCGGTGAAGAATTGCAAAATTTTTTATAGGACGGATCCGGATTCAAACGCTGGAATTTGCGTCAGGAATCTTGCGGGCGAAATCTTGAGATTATTTGAAGGAACGGAAGTTAAGCGCGAAGTTGTCCCTGATGCCGTCGGTGGTATGAGAGGCTTCTTGCGAAGATTAACAAAAAGTTTATTCATGGAAGATAGCGAAAAATAAAAAGACTGCTTAAAATCTTAGAATTATTGATTATAATTAAATATGAGAAATTAAAATTTTTAAAATTTTTCACGAACTAGAAAGGAGGTGCACTCTGCTGCCATGTTAAAACTAATCTTGAAATTACAGACAGCAGACAGAACATAATGCCCCCGCAGGGTAAAATTAAAGTACTCGTAGTAGATGATAGTGCCTTAATGCGGCAATTTATAAGCGATATTCTGAAGTCAGACCCAAGAATAGAAGTCGTAGGCACTGCACGCGATGGCCGAGACGCTTTGAACCAAATAAAATCTTTGAATCCCGATATAGTTACGATGGACGTCGAGATGCCCAATATGAGCGGCCTTCAAGCTCTTGAAGAAATCATGAAGACAAGGCCGTTGCCTGTTATTATGGTCAGCTCTATGACGCAGGAAGGCGCGGAAACGACTTTCAAGGCCCTCGCGCTCGGTTGTGTCGACTTCATAGGCAAGCCGTCAGGAACAATCTCACTTAATATTCGCGATGTAGGCCAAGAGCTTATAGACAAAGTTATAGCGGCAAGCACCGCCAAAGTAATCGCGCGTCCGGGAGGCTTCAACGTTGCTCCCAAGCCGTCGCCTTTCTCTTCAGATTTTAGACGTATGACCCCACCCGCGAATATGTCATCAGGCCGAATCGATATAGTCGCTGTAGCTTCGTCAACAGGTGGCCCAATGGCTCTAAGTGAACTTATGCCAAGACTACCTAAAAATTTCCCGGTGCCAATCGTGATAACTCAACATATGCCGAAAGAATTTACTTCGTCATTCGCGAAAAGGCTTAATGACACTTCCCAAATTGAAGTAGTAGAAGGCTTTGACGGACTTAGCTTAAAACCCGGCCGCGCTGTAATTGCACCTGGCGGAAGTCATCTTATAGTAAAACGAAGATCGGGCGTAGCGGTTTGCGGACTTTCTGATTCGCCGCCTGTATTGTCTGTTAAGCCGGCCGCTAATATTATGTTCCAGAGCGTTGCCGAGCAATATGGCGGGAATGTCCTTTGCGTGATTTTAACAGGAATGGGACGCGACGGAACAGACGGAGCTATAACGCTGAAGAAACGCGGCGCTTATGTCATAGCAGAAAGTCAAAAAACTTGCGTCGTTTATGGAATGCCGAAAGCTGCCGTAGATGCCGGAGTAGTTGATGAAGTTTTGCCATTAAACGAAATTCCGGACGCAATGGTCAGAATTGTTAAAAATTAAGGGACGTTTACAATAAATTTTTAAGGGGGAACAAATTACTTTGGCAGATATGGATATGAGTCAGTATCTCGGGGCCTTCCTTGATGAAACTGACGACAATGTACAAAGACTTGACGATTACCTGCTAGCTCTTGAAAAAAATATGGTCGATATGGACGTCATAAATGAAATTTTCAGAGCGGCTCATACTCTTAAAGGCATGGCGGGCACCATGGGCTTCACGAACATGATGGGCCTTACTCACGCCATGGAAGACAGACTTGACGCCGCAAGAAAAGGCACTCGTCCATTGACCGAAAGCGATATGAATTTATTATTCAAGGGCTTGGATACGTTACAAGAAATGGCGGACGCAATACGCGGCGGCGGTAATGACGCTAATATTGACGTTTCCGATATGGTTCATCAGTTGCGCAACGAAGGCCCGGCCCCTGCTCCTGCGGCAGCTCCAGCGGCTCCGGCAGCAAGTTCTGAAGCGGCAGCGGCTCCTGCGGCGGGCGGTGCGACTTCTCAAGACGCCGAATGGGCGAAGCAAGCTAATCAAGAAGGCTCAAACGCTTATAAAATTCACGTAACACTAAGTCAGAGCTGTTTATTAAAGGCCGCTCGTGCTTATATGGTCGTGAACAGGCTCGAAGAATTAGGCGACATCTATCGCGCAGAACCTTCAACGGAAGCTCTTGAAAAAGAAGAATTTGATTTCGATTTTACGATTTACGCCTCGTCAACAGCTTCGGCCGAAGACGTCAAAGCGACAATCGAAAAAATCGGCGACGTTCAGTCAGCAGAAGTCAGCGAAGTTAAAGCAGATGAAGTGGCAGCAGCGGCGACATCAGCAGCTCCAGCTCCTGCGGCAGCAACACCAGCACCGGCGGAAGCTCAACCTGCGGCAGCAGCTCCGGCCCCGGCTCCTAGTGCAGCTCCTAAACCCGCAGCAGCAGCGGCAGCAGCTCCGAAAAAAGATGCTAAGAAAGCTGCTCAAACAGTTCGTGTCGATATCGGACGACTTGATAAATTAATGAACCTCGTCGGCGAGCTTGTTATCTCGCGTGCACGAATTGAAAGACTTGTTCAAGAAGCAAGACTTCGACAATTTGATGAAACTCTTTCACAGCTTGGAAGAATTTCCGGCGACATTCAAGAACTCGTTACTAAGTTGCGAATGGTCCCGGTGTCGTTTACGTTCGATAGATTTCCGCGTCTTATTCGCGACCTTTCAAAAACGTTAAATAAAAACGTCGAGTTAGTTCTCGAAGGTGAAGACACAGAACTTGACCGAACAGTCATTGACGAGATCGGCGACCCTATGGTTCACTTAATCCGTAACTCAATGGACCACGGAATTGAACACCCCGACGAACGTAAAGCACTTGGCAAGCCCGAAAAAGGAATTTTGAAAATCGCGGCTTATCAGGAAGGCTCGGGAGTTGTAATCGAAGTTTCTGACGACGGCGCAGGCATTGACCCCGAACGCGTCAAACAGAAAGCCATCGAACGCGGAATTATAACTGAAGACAGAGCCGCAATAATGAGCGATGACGAAGCCACGCAGATAGTTTTACTTCCCGGCTTCAGCATGGCGAAGCAGGTTACAGACTTGTCGGGCCGCGGCGTTGGTATGGACGCCGTTAAAACGAAAGTTGAACAACTTGGCGGACAGTTCGATTTGGTCAGCAAGAAAAACGAAGGCACTCACGTTTATATTCGTTTGCCGTTGACGCTCGCTATCGTTCTTTCATTATTAATAAAAGTTGGAAATGAAACTTACGCAATCTCACTTGAGAACGTCGAAGAAACTATCATGGTACGCAAAGAAAATATTAAAACCGTACACGGCGAACCTACGACGTTATTGCGTGGCGAAGTTCTTTCTTTGAATATTTTGGGCGACATTCTCGGCACGGAGGACTTAGAACGCGATAGAGATGAATATCCTGTCGTAGTTGTGAAAATTGGAAAAAATAAAATTGGCTTTATAGTCAGTCAGTTAATCGGCCAGCAAGAAATTGTTATAAAATCGCTTGGAAAATTCTTATCTAAGATTGACGGCATAACCGGCGGCACGATTCTTGGAGACGGTAACGTAGCATTAATTCTTGATGTTGCGTCGTTCTATTCGACAAAGGGGTAATAACTAATGGCTGATCTGGAATCGTTCAACGCATTACAGCTTGACGCAATCCGCGAGGTTGGCAATATAGGGACGGGAAACGCTGCTACAGCTCTTTCCGGCCTTTTATCCCGAATGATTCATATGAGCGTTCCCGAAACTGAAATAGTTTCGATCTACGAACTTGCAGGACATTACGGGGACCCTATGGAAATAGTCGGGGCTGTGTTCGTGCGCTCTATGGGCGGTTTCGAGTGCAGCCTGATATTCATTCAAAGTGAAGATGACGCTGATTTAATGGTCGAATTGCTTTTGAAGCAGCAGTTCGGGACTTTCATTCCGGTGGGAGAAATTCCTGAAGAGATGAAAGACAGCGCGTTAAGCGAAGTCGGCAATATAGTTTTGAGTTCGTTTCTAAACGCCATAAATCTTTTAATCGGCACGCAATATCAAATAAGCGTCCCCGGCGTGGCTCACGACATGTTAAGCTCAATTCTTGACGTAGTCGCTTCAATATATGGCCAGCTTGGTGAGACAGCGCTACTCGTTAATACAGAAATCAGCGTCGAAGGACTTGAGGACGGACGGAAAATTTCGGGCCATATAATCCTTATTCCCGATCCTGAAGCCCTCGACTTGTTATTAAAGAAGCTGAAGGTGATGTAATGGCAGAACAAACTATAGTTTTAGGAATGGCGGACTTAATGGTAGCTCCCGCACCGGTGAAACTTGTTACGCTAGGCCTTGGATCCTGTATTGGTCTTGTTGTTTTCGACACTTACGCCAAAGTTGCGGGCATGGCTCACATCATGCTTCCCGACAGCAGAGGTCTTAAGACTTCGGAAAAAGTAGGCAAGTTCGCAGATACGGCTGTTCCTGCATTAATAGAAGAAATGTTGAAGAAGGGCGCGACACATTCGCACATAAAAGCAAAAATCGCCGGAGGTGCTCAAATGTTTTCACTCCCCGGAGCGAGCGCGGAATTTTTGACCGTAGGCGCCAAAAACGTCAGAGAAACTAAAGTGAAACTTTCAAAAATGGGTATCGCTCTGATAGCTTCGGACACAGGCGGCAACAAAGGACGCACGATAGAATTTTCTACCGGCAACTGGATGCTGAAAGTGAAAACGCTTGGCAAAGGCGTAAGTGAAATTTAGAAAAATCGAGGAGTTGGAATGACTTCAGAAGAAGAAAAAAAATTATGGGAAGATTACACGCGCACCGGCCTCGGACGCGATGATCTTGTTGTCAAATATCTTCCATTAATAAAATATGTCGTCAGTAGAATGGCCGTAACGCCTCCGCAAGGACTTGATTATGAAGATATATTGAGCTTCGGAGTTTTTGGCTTGCTTGATGCTATAGATAAATTTGACCCGTCGAAAGGCTTTGTCTTTCAGACTTATGCGATCCCACGAATCCGCGGCGCGATTCTCGATGAACTTAGAAAATGCGATTGGTATTCACGTTCGGCCCGCGAAAAAGTTCAAAAACTTAATAAAACCATGGAAAAAATCCTTCGTGATAAAGGCGAAATTCGCGACGAATGGATTATGGCAGAAATGGGTATAGACCAAGACGAATATTATGAAATTCAAGACCTTGCTAGCCGTGGCTATATCACTTCGCTTGACGACACAACGCCGCTTGATGATGGTGAAGTTTCTATCGAAGCCACGTTAGCTGACGACCGCGAGAGCATTGAAGACCGCATGGACGAAGAAGTCGAACGTCAAGAACTCGCTGACGCTCTTGCGCAACTTCCTGACCGCGAACGAACAATGCTAAGTTTATATTATTACGAAGGATTAAATCTTAAAGAGATCGGCCAGGTCCTTGGCGTAACTGAAAGTAGAGTTAGTCAGATTCACGGTAAAGCGCTCTCAATGCTCCGGGCTATCATGAAAGAGAAGATGAATTTATAAATGTTTGAAAAAGAAATTTTTTCTCTTGAAGCTCAACCGGACGGAATTTATCTATCGTGCAGTGAGACAGGCTTCAAAGAAAATGATTTATACGCTTACTTAAAAGAATATGGAATAGTTCGTTATGACTTCAAAGCGATTCGACAATTTATAAAAGATGGCAAGACTTGCAAAATTTGTGGCCGAAATCCTGCTTTTGAGAAAGACGCAAAAATTTTAGTTACGCTTGATAAAGACAAAATGACGGCTTCTGTTACGATAGAGCCGCCCTTCTTTGCGAAGCCGTGGCCAACCGAAGCAGAAATTAAAAAGTCTCTCGCTGCTCACGGCGTTAAGGTCGGAATAAACGACGACGCTATACGCTCGTTCTTGGCGCGAAAACTTGCAAACGAACCCGCCGTAGTCGCCGAGGGAGTTAAGCCTATCGAAGGCAAGGACGCTTATATAGAATTGCTAAAGGACCCGGACAAGCCGTTTGAAGTTCGCGATGATGAAAAAATAGATTTTTGGAGCCGAAGCACTATCGTAACAGTACACCCGGGGCAAGAAATTGCAATTAAACACCCGCTCGAAAATGGCAAAAACGGTATCGACGTTACAGGAACAGTAGCGAAAGCCAAGCCGGTTAAAAATGTAGAATTTTCGTTCGGTGATGGACTTGCACGTGATGAAGAGAACAGACTTTTATTAATTGCGACGGCCGAAGGACAATTAAAAAATGACAAAGGCCGCCTTGCAGTTTTGCCCGAGCTTGATATTCATCAAGATATAGATTTTGGAATCGGAAGTATAGATTTTCCAGGCGCGGTTAAAATTCATGGTTCCGTTCGCGAAGGCTTTCACGTCGTTGCGCAGGGCAATATAGAAATTTTTGGCCCCGTCGAAGGCGCTGACGTTGACTCGCAAGGTGTTGTTATCGTTCATGGCGGAATACGAGGAATGGGCAAAGGGACGTTACGTTCAAGCGGAGATTTCAGTCTGAATTTTGCTGATCAAGCTACGATTAGGTCGGGCGGAACTATTCTCGCGAATAATGCAATCTTACACAGTCATTTATATGCTCAACGCGCGGTTATGGCTCTCGGAATGGGCAAAAAATCTCAAATTGCGGGCGGGCGAATCGAAGCAGGACTTGAAGTCTCGTGCAACGTCCTAGGTTCAGAAATGGGAACTAAAACGGAAGTCATAGTTGGCTTGCCGCCGGAAATGCTAGAAAAACGAAAAGTCTTCACCGGCGAAATTAAACGCTGCGAAGAAAATTTAGAAAAAATCGAACCAAATTTAGTTTTATTGAAGAAGCTCGAAGCCGACGGACAACTTGATGACAAAAAGCGCGCCATGATGATGAACTTAACAAAAATGAAACTGCAGCTTCAGGCCGCTCGCGATAATATGCAGGCAGAATTAAACGCGCTTCTTGAACAGCTTGAACTCGTGAAAGACAAGGGCATCGTGCGCGTGAAAGATACATGTTACGGCGGCGTCGTGATTTCAATTCGTGGACTTTCATATATCGTTCATGAGCCTTGTAAGTTCACAGCCTTCATAGCTGACGACGAAGCGCGCGCGATAAAACTTGTGCCCTATGATTATATGGGAGGACGTTTAGGAGGTTAGTTTCAAATGTCAACGATGCAGCCAGTAAGTATGTTAATGTCAAATTTGAACGTCGAAGCGAACACTCACCACGCTCCTAACGCTATGGCGGTTGCCCAAGACACGGGGCAAAGTCAAGAAATCATTCGCGACGGTATCAGGCTCGTTCAGACCGTACAGGCCAGCGAAGCCGCACAAGAAGCTCAAAGAGTTCACCGTAAAAACGAAAACGACGAGCGCGACGATCGAGAATCGAAGAAGCGCGACACTTTTACACATACTGAACAAAAACAAAACGCTCCGGAGCATCAAAATGATAATGCGCCTTTGTTACGCGAAAATAATATCAACAGCAAAAAAACTTTTGAGTTCTACGCCTGAAAAATTTTCATGCTAAAATTATTTCAATGGGCAGTTTAGACGGTCGCCCGCTTTACACGGGAGGAAAGTCCGGGCTTCATAGGGCAGTATGCCGGATAACGTCCGGCCGGAGCAATCCGAGGGATAGCGCAACAGAAAACAGACAACCATTAAAAATTTAAAATAAATGGTAACGGTGAAAAGGTGGGATAAGGCTCACCAGGTGTGGCGCAAGTCATACGCTTTGCAAGCCCCATACGAAGCAAGTTCGAATAGCGAGGTGTGAGGCGGCCCGCTGACCTCAGGGTACGAACGCTTGATGCACTCCGCGAGGAGCCGCACAGATAAATGACCGTTAAATAAATAAAACAGAACCCGGCTTACGGACTGCCCGCTTATATCACGAAGGGAATTTCACACTTTGGAAAAATTTAAATTTTATGACTGGCAGTTACGCGCCTTTAATCACATTAAGGACAGTAGCGCCGTTTTGTCAGCTCCGACAGGTTCGGGCAAAACTCTTGTCGCTTATCTTTGGGCCGGAATCTTAAATCAGGACGGCTCTCTCAATAAAAATCCCAATGCCGAACGAATAATTTTCACCGCGCCGATTAAAGCTCTTAGCAACGAACGCTATTTAGAACTTCGCCGAATGGGTCTTGATGTCGGAATTGAAACGGGCGATTTCAAACGAAACGAAGGCGCGCAATTATTATGTTGCACACAAGAAATTTATACGATGAAATATTCCTACGTGCCTAATCAAAAATTAATCGTCGATGAGTTTCATTATATTTTCACAGACTCGGACAGGGCACGAACTTATATAGACGGGATCAAAAACACTCCCCCTGATACACAAATTTTAGTTATGTCCGCGACAATGGGCAGCATTAAGAACGTCGGAAAATATTTATCTGAAATTTGTCAACGCGATTTTGTTATTCACGCAGGCAAAACTCGAACGACAGAACTAATTTTTCTTCCTGAAAAGCCCGTGCAAATGTACAATGTTCATGACGCACTAGTGTTTTTATTTTCGCAACGTGGAGTTATTGAACTCGCTGAACAAATCGCTAATCATAGAAAGAGAATTCCGCCCGCGCACGTCAAAAGACTTGAAGAGCTTGCAAAAATTTTGGAAGTCAAGAGGACCGTGCCATTTTTGTATAAAGGTGTTGGAATTTATCATGGTAGTATGCTTCCGAAGGAAAAATTATTAGTTGAGTCCGCCTTCCGTGAACGACTGCTTGATGTTGTGTGTGGAACGAACGCGCTTTCTTTGGGCGTAAATCTCCCGGCGCAGTATGTAGTATTTGCGCAGCTTGTTAATTATCACATTTATAAACCGATTAGTAAAAATGAATTTTTGCAAATGGCAGGGCGTGCTGGCCGCAAAGGTTTGTTTGACCCCGGTTATGTAACGTGGCTGAAAGATTCGCCATTTGAGAGCGAGTTTTTTAAGACGGAAGATATTTTTAAGCGATTGATGGATAAAAGTCCGGAAGCTGCAATTATAAAATTAAATCCTTCTTACGGAAAATTGTTGCGTCAACAGACTTTAATAGAGTTTGAAGCCGACTATATCGCGGAATATTCCATGCCGGCTTTAAGTCCCGAAATTGTACTTGAAGAGCTTGAGCGAGATATGCAACGAATTAAGCATGCGGCTTCCAAACTTGCTCGCGGGAAACATCGTGCGAAATTCAAAAAAATTCTTGCTGAAATTTGGTATGACGAGATGGAAATTGATGAAAATCTCGAAATGGCGCGTCTGTTCCTCGAAGAACCGAATCCAAGCGCGTTAATGGCGGCAAAATTATTAATTCCATACGAAAGAAATTATCTTCAGGCTTTGTTGAAGGTCAAAAGATTTGCGAACAGATTGCCAAAAAATCGGCGATTTAGATTGATGAGCGACCTTAATAAAACGGTTGATACGATTGACCCGACGATATACGGTTTTGAAGAGAAACTCGGCGAAATTGAAAAAGGACTTGCATAAATGGATTTAAAAATTAATTGGAAGAATCTGAAATCGAATTGGTATTTTGTTATTTCGTCTGTTGCGTTCTTGTGCCTTAATTCAAGAGCTACATTTGCGTACGGTATTAGTATTCTTGTTTCTGCGTTCATTGTATTAAAATTTTCATCTACGCATTCGTCTTTTTTGAATACAATTAACAAATACAGCGTGAAATTAAGAATTTTTTCGGTGTGGACTGCGGCGGGTATCTGCATTGGCTTATCAGAGGCACTATATAATCGTTCGTTACGCTCTACTGATAAAATTCCATTCTTAAACAGTTATTTCGGAATTGATCTAACTAAAGTTTTTTATTATTGCGCTCCGATAGCGGCATTAGGCGCGTTTATGTTTGTATATATCTGCGTGGCGTGGTTCTGGCAAAAATTTTTAACTGTAATGAAAGAGCTTGCCCTATTTGATGATTTAGCACCTTGGGAGTTGGCTACATATCTGATTTTATTTGTTATAGTTTGCGGAGCGATGGCTGTGATTTTTGCAAAAACTGGCGCGTTTTATCCATACGATCGTTACGGTGTGATTTACACTTGTGATTCACCGATGTATATCAATAGCTTTGTTTCAACTAGTAAATCAGGATTTGTACATACACTCTTTGGAATTTTTACAGCGCCGTTTATGGGACTGCCGGCTTTATTGGCTAAAATTCTGTGTGCACCGCCGTTTCTTGAAGCAATAATAATGAATATCGTACAAATTGCTTTACTTTTTCTTGCAACATTCATGCTTGCCAAAATTATGAACTTGATGCCGACAAAACGAGTAATTTTCTTTATTATGAATTATTGCAGCTACACATATCTTCTTTATACGTTGACGATGGAACATTACATTATTTATTTATTTTGGCTATCTTTGCTGATGTTAGCAATCATCAGGAATTCCAAATTTACGACAGAAATATTCATGGCTGCGGCTGGTGTTATATCGTCAAGTGCTGTAATTATAATATTTTTATCCAAGTATTCGCCGTTTAGAAATTTTCGTGAATGGCTAAACGATATTACAAAGATTGCAGCAAAATTTTTTGTATTATTGCTAGCATTTGGACATTTCGATACAATTTTTAATTTATTTACAGCGATTGAGAATGCAAGCCGATTCACCGGAAAATATCTTCCGTGGCTGGAAAAGATACGACAATATACATTTTTCATAAGAAATTGTTTTTTAGCACCTGCGGCTGGAAGAAATTTTACACATGGACTTTTCAAAAGAATTTTCATGGGGCTTGATGAGTTATTAAAACCATCGTGGCAACTGTTTAGTATGAAAAGCGTGAGTTATATTGGAATACTAATTTTAGTATTATGTATAGTAAGCGCTGTAATAAATTGGAAAAAAATTTCGTCCCGCCTTGCTTTTACGTGGATAGTTTTATCGTTTCTGCTTCTTTGCGTATTAGGTTGGGGGACTTCAGAAAACGGACTAATTTTGTATTCTCTGTATTTCTATTGGGCGTTCTTTATGTTAATTTATCAGCTTATAGCAAGCATTGAAGCTCGAATACACATACGTTTTTTAATTCCGTTATATTTTGCAACAAATTTGTATATGTTTCTCATGATTAATCTTCCAGCTATGAAAAAATTAGTTGACTTCGCTATGAGATATTATCCGATTATAAATTAGTTTGGGAGATTAAAATGTTACGAGGTTATATAAAGCTAATGCGGCCTAATCACTATATTAAGAATATCTTGATACTTGTTCCATTATTTTGCAGCGGAAGACTTTTTGACACACAAAAGTTATTAATAACAACTTGGGGGGGGGTAACTTTTTGTTTACTTTCTTCATCTGTGTACATAATAAACGACATTAAAGATAAAAGCAAAGATTTTTTTCACCCTATAAAATGCCATCGTCCCATAGCTTCAGGCGCAATATCTACAAAAAAAGCTTTTATTTTAGCCTCACTACTTTTTGTAATTTCTATATCAATGAATTTTGCAATATTTTCTTTTGAGCCGACGTTGTTGTTAATCATTTATTTCGTCTTAAATGTAGCATACAGCTACGGTCTTAAAGATATTCCTATTCTTGATATTACAATTTTAGTATCTGGATTTTTAATTCGTGTATTTTATGGCGGTTTGATAGTAAATGTAAGAATTTCAAATTGGCTATATTTAACTGTGATGGCAATGTCATTTTATTTTGCACTAGGCAAGCGTCGCAACGAGTTAAAACACATAAGCGAAGGCGATACAAGATTTGTACTAAAATACTATCCGGCTAGTTTTTTAGATAAATTTATGTATGTATGTTTAGGACTTGGAAACGCCTTTTATTCTCTTTGGTGCGTAAATTCAAGATACGGCAGAAATTATTTAATATTCACTGCGCCATTGGTATTTTTGATTACAATGAAATATAGCCTTGACATAGAAAACAATGCGGACGGGGACCCGGTTGAAGTTATTTTGAACGACAAGATTTTATTAGCGCTGTGTATTTTGTATTTCGTGACAACTCTTGCGGTTTTGTATCTATAAGGTCAGAATCACCGGTATAGTCGGTGGGTGGTTTGCTCACTAATTGTTCGTTCATCGCGTTTAATTATTCTCAAAATTTTTATTTCTCTTCATTTTTTATGTTGCTTCGTTTTAGGCGCGCTTCAACTTGTTCGACTAGCAGCGCATAATCTTGAGAATGAGAAAAATTAAAGTCAAGACGATTTAAACTTTTTCACGGACTGGCCCGCTAATTTTCTTTGCTGATTTTCAAAATTTTTTTCTAAATCTTGACAAATAAAACTACGAAGCTATAATTATCTCTCGTGAACAAAACACTGCGGGGCGTAGCGCAGTCTGGTTAGCGCACCTGCTTTGGGAGCAGGGGGTCGAAGGTTCGAATCCTTTCGCCCCGACCAGAATGAAAAAATGAAAAGCGGAAATAGCTCAGTTGGCTAGAGCGATGGCCTTCCAAGCCGTAGGTCGCGGGTTCGAATCCCGTTTTCCGCTCCAAAAAATGGAACGCGCTCTTAGCTCAGCTGGATAGAGCAACGGCCTTCTAAGCCGTAGGCCGCGGGTTCGAATCCTGCAGGGCGCGCCAAGTGTGTAAAATGGTGAGTGTAGCGCAATTGGTTAGAGCTTCGGATTGTGGTTCCGGCGGT
>JAFSUP010000090.1 GCA_017445205.1 Synergistaceae bacterium | reverse complement strand
TCACGTAGCCATCGTCATCAAAGCGAACGTAATCGCCCGTGTTGAAGAAGCCTTCGCTGTCGAACCTCTCCGCCGTAATCTCTGGTGCATGAAGATAGCCCGGCGTGATTGATGGCCCTTTCGCCCACAAAACGCCCTCGCGCTCGCCCTTGGGAAGCTCTTCGCCGTCGCGAGTCTTCAATTTATATTCGTAGCCCGGAATTATAGGCCCTGAAGTCCCCGTGTGCTGCGTTTCGCAATCGTGGTTCATGCACAACACCGGCGAAGTTTCTGTTAGTCCGTAGCCTTCCATAACGTCGCGACCTAATAATCTCAAAGCCTGTTGATGAATATTCGGTGCTAACCTGTCGCCGCCGGTGCAAATGACGCTTTGACGCGCCAAAATTTCCGGCTTAATCTTTCCTTTCTCTACCGACATCAGCAAGAACGACAACATAGCCGGGACTATATACATGACCGTTGTAGGAGCTTCAGCAATGGCGCGAACGGATTGCTGCGGAGGCAAGAACGACGGAACAATCGCGATTTTTGCTCCGATAGCTAACGGGAGCATAGTCGCGCACGTGTAACCGAATGAATGAAAGTTCGGAAGGACGGTTAAGAAAGTGTCGTGCTCGTTCAAAGGATAGACATTTTCTTTCGTGGCTCTGATGTTGCTGATTAAGTTCATGTGAGTTAAGGGCACGGCCTTGGGATTTCCAGACGTCCCCGAAGTTGAGAAGATTACGGCGTAGTCTTCAGGTTCTTGCGGCTGCGTCTTGCCCGTGAAATTTTTAATCGTGACGTCGTGAATATCACACAGAACGCAAGGCCAAGCGTTTTCAAGTTCGGGGAGTTCGCGACTGGTGATTATTGCGAACGGCTTTATTAAATTCAAAGTGTTCTTTAGAGCTTCGCTGCCGGCCTTCTCGTTGAGAGGACAGAAAATTCCGCCGAGTTTCCAGACCGCTAACGACAGTGCAGGAATTAGAGGCGAGTTTTTCAGCATCACGACAAGCCTTTGACCTTTTGAAAATCCTGCGGCTTTCAAAACTTTTTCGCAGTTGTCAATAATTTCAAGAAAGTCTTTGCCGGTATTCCATTTGCCCTCGAACCAAAAACTTTTTTTATCGCGTCTCGCTTCGAGATTCGGGATTATGATATTTTCAAGTCGTTCCATTAGTTTTTCTCTCTTTCTTGTTGACGTAACACGCGCCGCAAAATTTTCCCTGTCGCTGATAGTGGCAAAGCGTCAACAAACTCAATTGCTCTCGGAACTTTATAATGAGAAAGTCTTTGCTTGCAGAAATTCACAAGCTCACGTTCGGTTACTTCGGCGTCCTTATTTTTTAATATGAAGGCTTTTGGAACTTCGCCGCTAATATCGTTCGGTGTTCCGACGACGACAGCAGTATTAACGGCCGGGTGTTCAGCTAAAATCGCTTCGACTTCCTGAGGATAAACGTTAAAGCCTCCGACGATAATAATATCCGTAACGCGGTCAAGAATTTTAATGTAACCGTCTTCATCAATCTGAACATAGTCGCCCGTGTTGAACCAGCCGTCCTGAAATCTCTCGTGATTGAGTTCGTCCGCGTGATAGTAGCCCGGAGTTACTGACGGCCCTCGGGTCCACAAAACGCCCTCGCCGGGAATTTTTAATATCTCGCCGCCTTCGCTTCTTAATTGAAGTTCAAAGCCCGGCAATGCAGGTCCTACCGTTCCGAGTTTACGAACAGCCGGAGTCGGATTGACTGACAAGACCGGCGAACATTCTGTAATTCCGTAGCCTTCAATGACAGGCACGCCGAAAGCAGCCGTTATTCTGTCGTCCATCTTAATGTTATATTTGTCGCCGCCGGTGATTAAAATTTTTATGAAATCTAATTTTTTATTTTGACGTTCAAGCAACGCCGCGGCAAAATTAAACATCGTCGGCACAAGCAACAAAACATCGGGGCGAGCTTCTTCAAGAGCTTTAATGACGTTCGACGGCGGCATAAAGTTTTCAACAAGAACTTGCGACGCTCCAAGCACGAATGGCAACACGCAGCAGACAGTAAAACCGAACGCATGGAAATTCGGCAAGACGTTCAACAAAGAATTTTCCGGCGTTAAATCTTTTAATTGTTTAAGACACGCTTCGACGTTGCTAAAAATATTTTCGTGGGTCAATGGCACGGCCTTAGGGTCGCCTGTCGTCCCTGACGTTGAGAAAATCACAGCGAGCTTCTTATCAAGTTCATCAGCCGGAGCTGTAACACCTGAAAAATTTTCTTCGCCAGTTATCTTTTCAAAATTAAATCGCGCGCAATGACGGCCAGAGTCTCTCAAAGCGTCCTCAAGTTCTTTCTTGACGCCTTCGGACAACGCAACCGCGAACGGCTTTAACAAATCCAGAGTCTTTAATAATGAAAGTTCCCCGGTCTTTTCATTCAACGGACAATAAACGCCGCCAAGCTTCCAGACCGCGTACATAAGAGCGAGCGACATCGGCGAATTAGGAATCAGGACGGCCAAGCGCTGACCTTCAGAGAAACCAGAATTTCTTAAAACTTCGACGCATTCGTCAGCAAGTTTTTTGAATCGCGTTGCGCTCCACCACGTGCCGCGAAACCAGAAGCAATTTTTTTCGGGATATTTTGAAATATATTCATCAATTTTATTTGCAAGCATAAAAATTTTTTACCTCCCTCGTGAAAATAAAATTCTTCTGCGCGTATTTTATTTTATTCTTCGCGATTTTTGTAGTAGAATACATAGCACACAAATTCAAAAAATTTTTCAATAAGTTTTTAATTTTTAGAGGGAGGGTTTTTTCTTTCATGGCATTCAAAAGAAATTGGAAAACTATGGACGGAAACGAAGCCGTAGCTCACGTAGCTTACGCTTTTTCCGAAATGGCCACGATCTATCCTATCACACCTTCATCACCGATGCCCGAGCATATTGACGAATGGGCAGCGCATGGACGCAAAAATATTTTCGGTCATACCGTTAAAGTAACTGAAATGCAGTCCGAAGCAGGAGCCGCAGGAGCTTGCCACGGTGCATTGTCAGCAGGTGCTCTCGCCAGCACTTACACAGCGTCGCAGGGACTCTTATTGATGATCCCTAACATGTATAAAATCGCGGGCGAATTATTGCCGGGTGTCTTCCATGTAACGGCAAGAGCTATCGCTATGCACGCTCTTTCAATCTTCGGCGATCACAGCGACGTTATGTCAACAAGAATGTGCGGATTCACAATGCTTGCCGGCGGTTCTGTTCAGGAAGCTCACGATATGGCCGCAGTAGCTCACCTTTCGGCTATTAAATCAAGCGTTCCCGTATTGAATTTCTTTGACGGTTTCAGAACTTCACACGAAATTCAGAAAGTTGACGCCTTCGACTATGCAGACCTTGCGAAACTCGTTGACTATGACGCAATCGCAGCTTTCAGAGATCGTTCAATGAGACCCGAGAAGCCTTTCACAAAAGGCACAGCGCAGAACCCGGATATTTTCTTCCAGGCTAAAGAAGCTTCACAGCCTTTCTATGACAAAGTCCCGGACATCGTAGCGAAGTACATGAAGGACATCAAAGGCATCTGCGGACGCGAATATCACCCGTTCAATTACTACGGCGATCCCGAAGCTGACAGAGTTATTATCGCTATGGGTTCAGTATGTCAGGCAATCGAAGAAACAGTTGACTATCTCAACGCACGCGGAGAGAAAGTCGGCGTTGTCGAAGTTCACCTTTACAGACCGTTCTCACCGAAGTATTTCTTCAGAGCGTTACCGGCAACAGTCAAAGCTATCGCAGTCCTTGACAGAGTCAAAGAAGTCGGCGCACTTGGCGGGCCTCTTTACGAAGACGTTTGCTCACTGTTCGTTGACAACTGCTGCGCACCGAAGATCGTCGGCGGACGCTACGGACTTGGCTCAAAAGACACGACACCGAGCGACATCAAAGCAACGTTTGACAACCTTAAATTATTCGAGCCGCGCAACAACTTCACACTCGGAATCATCGACGACGTGAACGACAGCTCGCTCATTCCTGACGAACACATCAACGCCGCCGCAGAAGGAACAGTTTGCTGCAAATTCTGGGGACTTGGCTCGGACGGTACAGTCGGCGCGAACAAGAACTCAATCAAAATCATCGGCGACCATACAGATATGTACGCTCAGGGCTATTTCGATTATGACTCGAAGAAGTCCGGCGGTATCACAATGTCGCAC
>JAFSUP010000089.1 GCA_017445205.1 Synergistaceae bacterium | reverse complement strand
GGAAAGCAGTTTAATGTCGCCGGAACCACCGGTAAGTTTAATATCCATTCTGCCGGTTAAAGCTCTGTACGCTTCCTTCACTCTGTTGATTTCCCGCGACTGGAACGCTTGCATTTCTTTCAGCTTGTCAATTCCCTTCAAGCGCGGAAGCCATTCAGTCTTAATTCTAATTTCTTGACCGGCTTTTATGGGAAAATCGTAATCATAAGGCGCGTCATGCCAAACAGGAGTAATTTTGTCAAATACCGCGCCATCATTCACGCTGAGTTTGGTGAAATCAATCCAGCAGGGAATACGTTCCTTGTTGTTCTGCGGGTCGCGAACGTCCATGCCCCGCAGAGACAATTTAATTTGCCCGTCCGAGTTAGCTTTTCCGACAAGTTCCAAATCGCCGACAAAAGATTGAATCACGTAGCCCATGCCTTTTTTCATAATCCATTCGGGCTGTTTAACAGAAGCTTTTTCGTCGGAAACGCTAATCAGCTCAAACTCTGCCCCATCATTTTTAGAGAAAAATCTAACGTCGATTCGCCCCGTAATGAAATTTTTGACATTGTTATATGCATGTTCCAATTCGTCGAAATTCTTTTTCTGGTCATCGGCAAAGGCAAAAAAGAACGGCACCATCCAATTCGGAGAATCATTTTCTCCAGCAAGTTCGCGGTATAAAGCTTTGAAAATCTCGCGGTTTTCCATTTGCTTGCGATATTCACGCAGGTCGCTCAAAATCCAGCCAAGTTCTACCTTGAAAGCGTCATAAGAATATTCGGGATTTTCCGTTAAGAATTCGAGTTTGTTTGAAAGTTCGCGCAGAGCCTGCAACCAAGCGGAAAATGAATTCATGCGCTGAGAAATTTGCTTCGATGTGGAATGTTGCTTCCGCGTGATAGATTCGGGATTGTAGCAACGCCTAAAGTAAATTGGTTCGGGAAGCCTCAAGAAACGTTTGGCAAAACAGCGTATGTGAATATTCCAAATGCCGTCTTCGCCAGAGCGAACGCCTTCAGGGAAAGTAATTGTGTTTTCAATCAAAAAGTTTCGTCTGGTAAATAATGACCACGGAGTATGATGATGCTTGCTGTGCAAATAGTCGTGAATAGCTTTTTTTGGATCGTTCACTGTCAAAGTCGGAGTTTCTTCGACATTTTCTGCGGCTAAATCGTCTCCGTCCGCGTCCTTGATAACATTAGCATCATTGGGACGATCCATGCGGTAGTAGGAAGCCACGTAGGTGACATCGGCGTTAAATTTTTTTGCCGCTTTATAGAGCGTCTCCAGACCCGTCAGAAGTATAAAATCGTCGGCATCGGCAAAGAAAACATATTCTCCACGAGCAAAACCAAAGCCCACATTTCGCGGACGACCTGCACTGCCCGAATTTTCCGTTGTTCGTGTGAGCCGCAATCTCCCGCCGAATTTCGGAATGTAACTTTCGACGACGGCGACAGAATTATCCGTTGAGCAATCGTCCACCACGATAACTTCAAAGTATGGGAACGTTTGCATTAAAAAACTGTCTAAACATTCGCCGATATATTCTTCAGCATTGTACATCGGAATGACAACCGATATTGCAGGATATGCAAAGTGGGGGGGTATTAATTACTTTATATCCATGCACAAAACCACTTCCTTAGAATTTTTATCTGTGCGGGAGCCATTTAAGCTCAAGCTCAATGTTTTGCCCGACCTGCGCGTTGAAATGGTACTCGTAAGGTTCATTGTGCCAGACGGGCGTAATCTTGTCAAATATGGCTTCGCCGTTCACAATGAGATTAGCGACGTCAATCCAATAGGGAACGCGCTTTGATCTGTCGCTGGGATTGCGAACGTCCACGCCCCTTAGCCACAAGCGAACTTCCCCGTCCGCATCGGTCTTGAATGCAAGCTTCATCTTGCCGGCGAATGATTCAATTACGTAACCGGTGCCGCCCTTCTGAATCCAATCGGGCTGTGTCACGGCGGCTTTATCGTCGCTGGCGGAAATCATTTTAATGTTGCCGGAGCCGACGAGCTTAATATCTATTCTTGCCGTCAAAGTCCGCCGCAGTTCTTCCAGCGTGTTCGACTTTTCCTGCAATGCGGTTATTTTCTTCTCATAATCATCGACAGAGTTGAATAAGAACGGCAAAATAAAACCAAACAAGTTATTTTCCACAGGGGTCACATTATGCAATATCTCGTAAATTTTTCGGTTATTTAATTGTTTCCGAGCGTCACTCGTGTGCTTGTTGCACCATGAAAATGTTTCCTTGCGGCTTCATAGCAGTAATAAGGATTAGCTCTCAATAATTCATTTCTTTTTTTGAGCTCACTTAAAACCCCTAAGAAAGCGTTAAACTCCGAGATCCAGTAATAAACTTTCTCTGCAGAATTAACTGCTCTTCGCGTGATAGAAGTATTGTAACTCCTGTAAAAATAAAGCGGTATCGGAAGGGTTAAAAATCTTTTTGCGTGAGCATAGACATTAATGCACCAAATAAAATCTCCGCCAGTTCTTATATTATCAGGAAAAAAAATCTTATTTTGAACCAAAAAAGCTCACCGAACAAACTTTGACCAAGGTGCACGAAAATTCCCGCCCGAAACAAGTATTTGCAGGTTTTTAGCTGGATTGTCTACGGTTAGGACAAGTTTGTTTCCCTCGTTTTTCTTGCTACTTAATTCGTCCATGTTTAGATGAACTTCGCCAACTTTTTTCATATCATAATGGCTACTGGTATAAACAACGTCAGTCTCGTGTTCCCTAGCTAATTTATACAAAATTCCTAAGGCTTTATCCAAAATAAAATCATCGGAATCAACAAAGAAGATATATTCGCCACGAGAATACATAAGCCCCAAGTTGCGCGGAATGTAGCCGCCACCACGAGAATTTTCTTTAGTTTGCGCGAGCTTCAATCGTCCGCCGAATTTCGGTGCGTAATTTTTGACAACGGCGACAGAATTATCAGTAGAGCAGTCGTCCACAACGATAACTTCAAAGTTTTGAAACGTCTGCTTCAATATGCTGTCCAGGCACTCTTCGACATATTCTTCGGCGTTGTACATTGGAATGACAACCGATATTGCGGGATAATTGAATGGGTTTGTAGGTTTGTCGATTGACTGTTCTACTTGCATAGAATCACTCCTTAAAAATTTTGCTTGACCTCGAAGGCGTTTTCAATGTGGTTAATTTCTTCGACACAATCGCCGCGCAGATAAACCTCAACGATGTCGAAGCGGCAGGCGCACTCGGAAAAATTTTCGTCTTGTAGGAAGACGCCCGCCGCCTCGATAATTTTTTTCTGCTTGCGGAGATTAACTGCCTCGCTCGGCAATCCGTGGCGAATATCCGACCGCGCCTTGACCTCGACGAAAACAATCACGTCGTCAAGTCGCGCGATTATGTCAATCTCCGCCGAACGTATCCGAAAATTTCTCGCGACGATTGTGTAGCCTTGCGCCTCAAGAAATTTCGCCGCGCAGTCTTCGCCGAGCTTGC